>JAUHXT010000044.1 GCA_030426925.1 Alphaproteobacteria bacterium
CGGATAGAGGAGCTGTTTTAGCTGCACTTTCGAGACTTCGTACAATACCTGAAAGCGGAAAATCTTGATTCCGCAGCTTGTGGATCCGGCGCAGCCGCCCACGACCATCAGGAAGAAAAAGACACTGACCGGGAATACCCCCCAGCCGTTGTAGTCCCCGTTGATAAAGCCTGTTCCGGTCACCAGCGAGATCACGTTAAAGGCAGAGCGCCGTAACGCTTCGCCGAGGCTGAATTCATGGTGTCCAGTCATGTAGAAGGTCAGGATCAAGGTGGCGATGCACAAAACAGACAGGAACCAGCGCACCTGTGAGTCGTTGAACAGTGGACGGGTGTTGCCGTTCATAGCTTTCAAATACAAGACAAAAGGAATGCCGCCCATAATCATAAAGACCATCCCTACAATTTCTGTCCACGGGTCGTGATAGTGGGAGAAGGATTCATCAAAAGTCGAGAAGCCGCCAGTGGCAACAGTCGTCATTGCATGCGCGATAGCATCAAACATGCTCATGCCCGTCAGGTGATACATAACAGCGCACGCAAATGTGATGAAGACGTAGATTATACCGATGGAACTGGCCATGCTGGCGAGTCGCGGCATAGCCTTTTCTTTTTCCGACAGCTCGGTTTCAAACAGCTGCATACCACCGACTTTCAGGAAGGGCAGGATAGACATGGCCATCAAGATGATACCGATTCCCCCCAGCCATTGCAGGATGGCGCGCCAGAGCAGGATGCCGGGCGGAGCGTGGTTTAGGCCGACAATTACGGTCGAACCCGTGGTGGTGATGCCGGACATGGATTCGAAGAAGGCATCTGTGAAGCTTAGCCCCAGTTCGGACAGCCACAAGGGGAAGGCGGCAAAGAGCGCGATAGTCAGCCAGCTGGAACAGGTGAGGAAGAAAGCCTGCCGTACCGACAAGTTAAAGGTGATGCCCATATTGGTGAGAATCAGGACGCCGCCGAAAAAACCGGTACAGATAATGCACAGGAAGAAGATTTTCCAGTCGGGATTGCCAAAGAACAGGTCGACCATCATGGGAAAAGCCATGCTGATCGCCAGTGTGGCAAGCAGGATACCAGTGATAAATAGTATAGGTCGAAAGTCCATTTCCGTCGTCACTTCCTTTTATTGTTGCAGTGCGTTGCTTCGCTCCTAAAGTAGGTCTCCTACTCGTCGTCACTTGCGCCTGCTGCAACAATAAAATCAAGCGACTAAATTTTTCGATCATTCGACCAGATACTAAAAAAGGCCGGAAGAGAACCCTTCCGGCCTTTTAAAATACAGTGTTTTCCGCCTATTCGAAAGTAATTTCACCGCGGCGGTTCGCAGGTTCACGCACGTTATCGGCGGTTTGAACCAGCAGATCTTCTTCACCTCGGCTTTCGACGCGGATGACATTCGGGTCAATACCGCGTGATACCAAGGCATCACGGATGGCATTCGCACGGCGCATGGCCAGGCGGCGGTTGTAGGCTTTCGGGCCGGATGTGTCAGCGTGACCGACAACATTGATGACGTTCAGGCTTCTGCGCCCAACTTCCTCGGCCACTGCGTCCAGAACGCTGTTGGCGCCCGGTCCGATATTGCTCTTGTCGAAGTCGAAGAATACCAGATACATAGCATTTTCAGCTTCCATAGGCTGGTTCGGGTCAACGTCGAACGGCTCAGCCACCGGCTCAACCACAGGGGCAGGCGGTGCGACCTGTGCCGGAAGGCCAGCTTCGATCTGATTCAGAGCATCCCAAAATTCGTTTTTACAGATTGTCACAGGGCTGTCCCAGTTTTCTTCCTGCTCTTCAATCCAGCAGTCGAAGCGAGCCTGAGCTACGGCAGAGAGGTCAGGCATTAATTCGCGTGCACCCAGATCGTATGCATTGATCAGGCGTCCACGGGCAGAGCCAAGCTCATCCATGTGAACGCGTGCCAGGTTCCAGTCAGACAGTGGTTCAGGCATAACGACGTCGCCACGGGCGGCCGCCAGACCTTTACGAGAGAAGTGCAGGCCATCCGCATGGTCGTGCAAATCAATCTGTTTATTTGTTAAATCACGGTATTCGGCAGTCAGACGCTGTGTGAACGGTGAGCCAACAGGTGACACGGCGTTCAAAGCCTCTACTTCATCGAAATCATGGAAACCGGAGCAAGCGCTCAGCATTGCAACTCCAGCGGCCAAAATGGCCATACGTAAACCTTTCATAAGATACTCCTTAGTTTATGCCCTAAACCACATTTTAGTTTTTATAACTATGTTGGGCCATAAGTAAAGAACTGTTTGAACAAAAAGGTGTTTTCTCCCCCGCGAGGGCTAAATTCTTAATAATTTGATGAATAAGCACAAGAACGCTTGACTTTGTTTAGGGCATGCTTATGTTAACGCGCTGATTTCTTTGCGGACTTCTGGTCCGAATCAACAATAAAAAAGAGGGAAAAAACCAATGAACAAACCTTTGACAGGATTGAAGATAGCTGCCCTGGCCGCCAACGGCTTCCAGGAAGAACACCTTATTGCTACACAGAAGATTTTACGCGATAGCGGCGCGCTGCTGAAAATCATCAGCACCGACAGCGGCCTGATCAGCGGAATCGCAGCCGGCGGATGGGGGCACAGCCACACAGTCGACGAGCAACTGAATGTCGCGCTGGGCGTTGATTACGCCGCCGTTATCGTCATGGGCGGCGAAGCAAGCCATGCGAAATTCAAGAAAACGGCGCACACGAAGCGCTTTATCGGCAGTTTCCAGGCCGCACAGAAGCCGGTTGTGGTTCTGGGCAACGCCATTGAACTGCTGGACTTCACCAGCCAGATGAACGATTCGGTCCTGGCGATCGACGAGATGACAGAGGACGCCAAAGCCGCTATCATCGAATTCCTGACCAACAACAGCGATATGGACGTCGCCGCGTAAGCACCCATGAAGGCCGAAACCGAAGCAATAGTCAGCGACATACAGGAAAGCCTGGCTTTGCTGAGGAGGCATCTTTGACTGGGACAATGCGCTCAAACGACTGGATGAGCTGAACCAGAAGTCGGAAGACCCGGATTTATGGTCGGATACGGAAGCCGCGCAGAAAATCATGAAAGAGCGCACGGCCCTGGAAAACCGTATCAACGATATCCGGGCGATCGAGACTACCCTCAACGATAATGTAGAGTTTATAGCCCTTGGCGAAGAAGAGGGTGATGCGGGCGTTGTATCAGACGCGGAAGCGGCTCTGAGTTCGCTGCACGCAGATATCCAGAAAAAGCAGCTTGAGACATTATTGTCCGGTGAAGTGGACGAAAACGATGCGTTCCTGGAGGTGAATTCCGGCGCCGGCGGAACGGAGGCATGCGACTGGGCGTCGATGCTTTTGCGCATGTATGTCCGATGGGCAGAGCGCCGGGGGTTCAAAGTTTCCGTTATGGAACAGAGCGATGGAGAGGAGGCCGGCATAAAATCCGCTACGATCCGTATCAGCGGCTATCAGGCCTATGGCTGGCTGAAAACCGAAAACGGCGTGCACAGGCTGGTGAGAATTTCGCCGTTCGATTCCGGCGCGCGGCGGCATACAAGTTTTGCTTCCGTATCAATATCCCCGGTGATTGAAGATGATGTTGATATTGAAGTAGAAGACAAGGATATCCGTGTCGATACGTACCGGTCCAGCGGGGCGGGCGGCCAGCACGTGAACACCACGGATTCCGCCGTTCGTATCACCCATATTCCAACCGGAATCGCGGTTGCCTGCCAGAGCGAGCGGTCCCAGCACCAGAACCGCGCGAACGCCATGAACATGCTTAAGGCGCGTTTGTATGAAATGGAAATGCAGAAGCGTGAAGAGGAAAAAGCGGCGGCGCACGGTGAGAAAACCGATATCGGCTGGGGTCACCAGATCCGTTCCTACGTTTTACACCCGTACCAGATGATCAAAGACCTGCGCACGGGAGTTGAAAGCAGCAATACGCAAGGGATACTTGACGGCGATATCGACACGTACCTGGAAGCGGCGCTGTCCCACAGGCTGGGCAGTGCGGAGAGCAAATAGCCGTTTTCGTGTCTTTATCATGGACTCTGACCCGTTTTTGATTTATTTAAAATCAACTCAAAGACAATTGTAATCGGGTATAGGCTCATGCATTCACAAAAAGCATTCCGGGCAGTCTTAATGGCTTCCGCTCTTGGTTTTGGTTCAATGACAGCGCAAGCTGCGGTTCCCAGCACGTTTGACCTTGCGGACCAGTGGAGCGTCGCTCCGGCCAGTATGGACGGACAAAAGGACGAAAACGGCATTACGCCCTGCGTTCTGGCCAATCAATACGATAACGGGTTCAAAATCCGTTTTACCGGCGGGCAGGGGCAGGTGTTCATGATGGCGATCGATTTCCGCCAGAATATCTTTGCCCAGGGGCAGGCTTATCCGACCAAGATTTCCGTGAACGGTGCGCAGGTGGCGCAAAAACAGGGCCGGGCGTTTAACGCCAGCACGCTGTTGTTCGATGTGCGCGATATCAAAGGGTTTGGCGATGCGCTGAAAGGCGGGCAGAGCCTGAACCTTGATGTGCAGGGCAATGTGATGAATTTCTCCCTGAACCAGATCCAGCCGGCGATGGTACGCATGGAAGCCTGCGGTATGGCGCCCGATGCGCCGAAGCCTTCCGGTGAACCGCAGGAAGCCAAGGCTATGCCGCAAACGGTGTTGCCGTCCGGCGTGAAAAAGCCGGAAATGTCAGCCAAGGCAGAACCCGTAGCGAGCAAGCCGCAAGCAAAAGCGGCAGAACCAGTTGTTGCCGAAGCCGAAACGGACAAAGCAAAGGCCCGCGAAGTTTATGTGCGCCGCCGTGTAAAACCGACAATTGAAGCCGACATGGAAATGGCAGCGCAGGCGCGTGAGCTTGCGTCGCTTGAAACGGCGGCAGGGGATGAAGCGGCAGAAGCCCCGAAAGCAGGGAAATACCCTGAGCCGATTGATTTACTGCGTGATCAGGAAGCCAGCACGCCGAGCAAAGGTGTAAGCATTGTGTCGAAACGCCCAGAGATGGAGAGTCCGGCATCAAAGATTAATGGCGATGCGCCTGTCCTGGTGTCGCGGCGCGATCAGTCCATGCATATGAAGAGTGCAATGGAGAGCCGTCCGACGGAAATGGCATTGTTTGACGGGCAGAAAGATGTTCCTGAAGCAGCTACTCCTATAAAAGTGGAGGCCCCGGTTGTTCCGGCACAAAAACCGAAAGTGCCGATTGTCGAAATGCCGAAGATGGCCATGAAGGCGATTGTCAAAAAGTTTTCACCGAAGGAAAAAGAAGAAGCTCCGGCAGCATCGAAACAGCCGATGGCGATTGTTGCACAAAAGACGAAGGAAACAGGCGAAGAATTTCTGCAGCAATCATCACAGGAAGCGCAGCAGGAAATACAAAAAACCGTGATGACCGAAGAGGTGAAGCCGGCACCACGTGCGCCGGAACCTGTGCAAAAAACCGCGCAAAAAACACCGATGCCGTATCCGGCCATCAAGCGTCAGAAACAGTACGATGCAATCAAGGCAGAGCCAGTGACGCAAGAGCCTCAGGAGACCGAAATCAAGGTTTCTGAAGCGCAGCAAAAAGATGCGTTGAGTCCGGGTGTTAAAGTGGTTGACGGTACGCCCGATATTTTTGTCGCGGACAGCGCATCATCCCCGGCATGGATGCCACCAAAGGATATTAAAGCGCGCAGCAAAAAGCCGGTTATGCCGGATACCAAAGACGTACTGGATGCACAGGATGAAGCGATTATTCCGATCAGCACAGTGCGCAGCAAAGACGTGTTTGTTTCCCGCGGTGATGAGCAGGCGAAGGAGCAGGACATAGAAAAACTGGCGCAAGCATTGGCGCAGGAAATTATCAAGGCCAAGGAAGCGGAAGACAAAGCAGCAGAAGCCGCTCCGGCGAAAGTTTCAAAGGATGTTGATATGGCCAGCGCCCAGCCGAAACCATTGGAACCGATTATTTCCAATGCACAGCCGGCAGGGCAGCCCATGGGCATGCCGAAAGCAGCCGTCAAGCAAAACTGGACCGCCAAAGCAGGTGAAGACATCAAGATCGTGCTGGCGCGGTGGTCCGAGCGGGCAGGAACCGACCTGGTATGGGAAGCAGACCGCGGCGGGCAGTTGACGCAGGATATTACTGCACAAGGCAGCTTTGAGGACGCCGTTCAGACGTTATTGTCGCAAAACGGCGAAGCGTTAGGTATTGACGGTGCGTTTGAGGGGCAGCAAGGACAACCGGCGCAGGTGGCTGGCAAGTCTATGCAGGCACCACAGGCCCCGATGTCACTTATCAGTGCGCCGCAGGATATTGAACCGGCCGCCGGGGTTGAGTTGATGAACCAGACGGATGATTTGAGGCCTTTCCTGGAGACGATCAGCCATCAGGAGGGTGTCAAAGTGATGTGGAATGCACAGCGCGATTTTACATTAAAGCAGCCTGTCAACATGAACGCGCCGTTTGAGGAGACATTGCGTGCCGCTTTGGAGCAGTTTGATAACGATCCGGTGCGTCCCGTTGGACAGCTGAACATCAACCCTGAAAGTGGTGAACGGGTTTTGGTGATTGAAAGCGAACGGTCTTTATAAACGCGGTTTTTCTTTCATTATAAAGTGATGGATGGAAGCGCTATTTCATAAAAACAGAGTTTGCATTTCCCGGCAGGCGTTGTAGGCTACAGGATGGCTGGCCACTGGGATTCCGCCATTTTAGACAGTTTGCAGACAGGATAAGATTATGAGGATCACATCGTTCTTAGGCTCACACCGTTCCCGGCTTGTTTTGGGGGCTGCGTGTGCGGGATTGTTCCTATCATCCGCACTGGTCACACCGGGCCTGGCGCAGAACGTGGCGGCGCTGAAACCGCAAAAGGGATGGGCCGTTCAAAAGCTGAAAGACAGCAAAGGCGACGATTATTGCGCGCTTTCCCGTCCGTATAACAATCAGTCCGTGTTGACACTGGCCCGTAACAACGGCGATGAATATTCCCTGGCTGTTGATCTGCAAAATCCGACACTCGATTCCGAAAAACCGTATTCTGTGACCTTGCAACCGGGGCCGGGGCAGTTACGTGCGTATGAAGTTATGCCGTCGTCAAAAAGCGCATTTGTTGTGCGTTTGGGAGCCGATGAGAATTTTCTGGATGCGCTGACCGGATCGCAGGCACTGAAAGTCCAGATCGGTGAAGAGCGCTATGAATACGAGGTCAGCGAGTTTCCGGCCGGGCTAAATGACCTTGAATCCTGTATGGCTTCTGCCGATGAAAAGCCGACAAAGAAAAATGCCACACCGACCAAAGAAGTAAAGGCGGAGGAAGCTCCTCAGCCTACGCAAGCGGCAAACCTTCTGAATGCCGAGCCGATCAATGCGAGCAAGAGTTTTTCTGCCAAGAAGATGACGGCTGCGGCCGCCATGCCTGCGCCAGCAGTGGAAGCGGCGAAAGAAGCGAAAAATGCCGTGAGTATCCAGCCGAAGGCAGGGACCGATACACCCCAAAAAATGACCGCTATTATGCCGGAAGATGCGCCGAAGGCAGCGGCCAGCAAGGTTGCCGATACGATTGAAATCAAGGCACCAGCCAAGGAAGCGAAAGAACCTATTCATGCCGAAGCGTTGCTGAACGCGGATGCGGGTGATGCAAAGACAAATAAAATAAGAGCGACGAAACAAGTCGCGGCGGCAAAACCGACTACAACCAAGCAAAAAACAGGTATGACGCCGGAACCGGATGTCAGAAACAATGCGCCGGCGCGTATGGCGACGATTGATGCACGTGCCGCGATGGAATTAGAACAGCGCGAGCAAGAGGTTGCATCATTGCGTGCCCGTAACGACCAGTTGCGCGGCGATCTGGCGCGTGCGATGTCTGAAAAGAGTGCAGGTGCGGCGCAATCTATCGCAGACGCGAAAACACAGATTGTAGAACTTGAGGCCAAGCTTGCCGCAGCGCAGACCGACAATCAAAATCTGCTTAAAGACAATGAGCGTTTTAAGCGCCTGAGTGAAGATACCATGCTTGGTGAAGCCAAAGGTGACTGGAACCTGGAGCAGGCCACGAAGCGCTTTAATGAAGCGGAGAGGGAAATCCAGCGTCTGGCACTGGAGCTTGACCGTGAGAAAAGCAGTTGCCAGCGTCAGACTGCGGAAATCGAACAGATGCTGTTTGACCCGGCTGTTGCCGATACGCAGCAACGCGAGCGGCTGGCTTCGCTGGAAAAAGAGATTGCAACGCTTCGCAGTTCCCAAGGTGTTGCCAAGGAAGATGTTGAACGGCGCATTGCAGAGGCAGTGAAGGCGCAGGCGGAGAAGGCGCAAAACGAACAGGCAGAGCTGCAGGCACAGATCGCCAGTTTGCAGAAAAGTCTCACCAAAGCGCAGAATGAACCGCGGCAGGATATTGCCCTGATTAACGAGAAAAAAGCGCTGGAAGGCGAAAAGAAAGCTTTACAGGAGCAGATTGCAGGTCTGCAAAAAGAACTTGTAAGTGCGAAATCTGAACCGAAGGTGGATCCTGCTATTGTTGCAGAAAAACAAAAGCTGGAGGGACAGGTTTCTACCCTGACCAGTGAGCTTGCATCCGCCAAAGCCGCCATGATGAGCATGGATACCAAGGCAGAGCCGGACCCGGCAATGGTGCAGGAAGTGCAAAAACTGAGAGCCGAACTGGCCAAGGCCAAAGTAGCGGTACAAGAGGCGAAAACACAACCGGCAGATGACCCGGTCTTGATGGCTGATAAAAAGGCACTGGAGCAGCGTGTCGCGAGCCTTACCGAGGAAGTAAAAACGTTGCGGTTTGACTTGGCGCAGGCATCACAAAAGCAGCAGGACGCGACAAGTGCGCAAGCCATGCAGGAACAAATGGCGGAAATGGCCAAGCAACGTGACCAGGCGAACGATCAGGTCGTGATCCTGCGCGATGAGCTGGAAAAGACACGTCTGCAATTCGCGGAAAAGCAAGGTATGGATGCCAGCCGCGCCGACCAGAGCGCGTCATTGAAGCTTGAGAATGAACGGCTTCGTACCCAGCTTTCGATGAAGGACAAAGAGTCTACGACTTACCGCAACCAGGTGGCCGGATTGCAGCAGGATGTGGCGCAGCTGAAATCCAGAATAAGTATGGCTGAGGTGCAGCCCAGCCGGAATAATGAAGAGGTGCAGGCGTTGCGCAATGAGATCAATTCGCTGCGTACACAGATGAGCGGTATGCAGGCACAGAGCAACAAGGTCGTTGCATCATTGAAGCAGGACCGTCAGAATCTGCAGTCCGCTTTATCAAAGCGGCAGCCAACGCCGTTAAAACGCAGCAGTATTCAGCGTGAACCTTTGCCGGAGCCTGATCTGCCGAACATCGAACCGGCAGCCGCGCCGGAGATGGTCAACAGCGGGCAGCCCGTTTCGCAGCAAAGCATACAGAATATGCTGCGTTCCGCGGGCCTGAATGCGTCGCCGGTGAGCCAGCGCGGTGCAGGCGTATTCAGCTGGAATGCGGGATCCTTACAGGGTAAGGCGCTGGTGCAGGCTTCTACAGGGCTTGAAGCCGGTATCAATGAATATATTGCGCAGGAGCGCAGCCGTTGCAGCGGCGATTTTGCCTCAATGCCCTCATCGGAAGGGCGCGGTCGGTCCAGCTATGAAATCGCTTGTGTAAGTCCGGCGGCGAGCACGTCATCGTCTGTTCTGTTCTTTGAAAAAGACGGAAGTTTTGTTGCGATAGCGCATGATACAGATACGACGGATATGGATGTGGCCATGGATGCCCGTGACCGCCTGGTCGGGCAATTGCCAGGCATCCAGTCCGCGGCCTGGTAATAATCCGTAAAACATAGCAGAATTAGAAAAGCCCCGCAGAAACTGACGGGGCTTTATCGTGAGAAGTCTTATGAAGACGATTAAGCATTGCCGGACAAGCGATCCAGTTCTTTTTGCATAGCGTCTATATTCTTTTTCAACTCAGCCATTTTTTCTTTTGTGTCGTCGTTGCTGCCTTTTGTGCCTGCACCGTTCATGCCGGCCATCGGGAAGGGGGTGAAAGCGCGCATGGCGTTTTCAAACATGGCCATGTTCTGTTTGTTGATTTCCTCAATATTCGGAACGGCAGGGAACATGCCCTCGATCGACTTATTAATATGTTCACGGAAGCGTTCCTGATTGCGGCTGAATGTCTGGATGCTGTGTTCCAGGTAATTCGGCACAAGGGAGCTGACATTATCACCGTAAAAGCCGATCAACTGACGCAGAAAACCGATTGGCAGTAAGTTCTGTCCGCCCTTGCTTTCCTGATCCACAATAATCTGGGTCAGGACGGAACGGGTCAGATCTTCGTTCGATTTTGCATCGTACACGACGAATTCATGCCCTTCCTTTACCATCTGGCATAAATCGTCCAGAGTGACGTAGCTGCTGCGACCCGTGTCATAGAGCCTGCGGTTTGCGTATTTTTTGATGACCGTTGGCTCGTTTTTATTTTTGCCCGAAGACATATGCGCACCTCATAAATGTTGCGTTATATTTCATAATTGCTGCAATGGAACTATTAACCATTATGCACAAATTTTATTGCAAAGCAAAATTTTTCGTTTCTGTTGCAGCATAATTTTCGATTTGATGTAATAGTTATATTATGAGAACCGGACCGAAACCATTGATGACCCACCTGGGGCTGGCGCTGTCTGCCGGAGCGCAACATTCCGGCAGTGATGCGGATATGCAATCGTATGCCCAATCGATGTTGCAGGGAATCCGTAAATACCAGATGCACCCGTTTGAACGGCCCGATCCGGAGCGCCCGTGTTTCTGGCAGGTGGGCGAGGTACGGCTGTTGCATATAGCCCCGTCAGACGGAAAAGCGCACAATGATCCGGTTCTGGTCATACCGTCCATGGTGAACAAGGCATATATCCTGGACCTTTTGAGCGGCTTATCATTTTGTCAGTGGCTGGCCGATGCAGGGCATGATGTTTACCTGCTGGACTGGGGCACATCGCTGCAGGACGCAGGGCAGGCCGATATGGATGCATTGTTTACCCAGCGGCTTGTCCCTGCGCTGGAGGCGGTCAGTGCGAACGGGCCGGTGCATGTGATGGGGTATTGCATGGGGGGAACACTTGCGACCGCGCTGACGGTATTGAAACCGGACAAAGTGAGAAGCCTGTGTCTTCTGGCCGCACCATGGGATTTTAAGGGTGGCGGAGGTGACCTTTCCAAATGGGTGCAGTTCTGGACCCCGACTGGCTTATCGCTGATCGCGCAGCAAGGGCATTTGCCGTCCGACTGGATCCAGACCGTCTTTGCGAGTCTCGACCCGTTTCATACGGCACAAAAATTCACGGACTTTGCCGCCATGGATGATAGCGGTGCGAAGGCGCAGATTTTTGTTGCGGTGGAAGACTGGCTGAATGATGCGCTGGCGTTGCCCGGCGGACTGGCGCAGGAATGCCTGAATGGATGGTTCATGCAAAACAAGCCGTTTAGCGGAACATGGGGCGTTTGCGGACAGACGATCGACCCGCAGAAAATAAAGGCGCCGGTCTTGATTGTTGCATCTGAGAATGACCGTCTTGTGCCCTATAGTTCTTCCATGGCTTTTCAAGAGCAGTGCGGGAGCGCGAATATTGTGCAGGCGACGTGCGGGCATATCGGTTTTATGGCCAGCCAGAAAGCACAAGGCACGGTGTGGCCACATATCGCGAAGTTTTTTGCAGGGGCAGCATAAAAGCAGCTTGCAATCCTGTGCGGCCTTGGTAGGTTTCCTTCATCATATTTTCTATTCCTTTGAACAGGAGAGGACCGATGTCCGCACAGGATGAGATTGTCATTGTTTCCGCAAAACGAACAGCGATTGGCGCGTTTAACGGCGCTTTTGCCAACACCCCGGCAACCGAGCTGGGCAAAACCGCCATTCAAGCCGTGCTGGCCGATTGCGGTGTCGGTGCAGGCGATGTTGATGATGTGATTTTCGGGCAGGTTCTGACCGCCGGACTGGGGCAGAACCCGGCGCGGCAGGCGGCAATTGCTGCGGGCATACCGGATAGCAAAACGGCTATGACCATTAATCAGGTGTGCGGGTCCGGCCTGCGCGCCGTTGCGTTGGGTATGCAATCCATCATGAACGGGGATAGCGATATTGTTGTTGCGGGGGGGCAGGAGAATATGAGCCTGTCGCCGCATGCCATGGTATTACGCGCCGGGATTAAGATGGGCGACAGTCCGATGGTCGATACCATGATCAAAGACGGGCTGTGGGACATATTCAACGATTACCATATGGGCATCACAGCGGAGAATATTGCGGAAAAATTCTCAATCACTCGCGAGGATCAGGACGAGTTTGCGGCCAGATCACAGCAAAAAACCGAGGCGGCGCAAAATGCCGGTCTGTTCAAGGAAGAGATTACTCCTGTTACCGTGAAGACCCGCAAGGAAGAGATCGTGGTGGACCGCGATGAATTTCCGCGCACCGGGGTTACAGCAGACGGGCTTGGCGGTTTGCGGCCTGCTTTCAAGAAGGACGGTACAGTCACGGCCGGGAATGCATCAGGCATTAATGATGGCGCGGCGGCGCTTGTTTTAATGCGTGCCAGTGAAGCGCAAAAACGCGGCCTGAAGCCGTTTGCGAAAATCGCCTCATGGGCGACGGCGGGAGTTGATCCGTCGATCATGGGGACCGGACCGATCCCGGCGAGCCGCGAAGCCCTGCAGAAAGCGAGCTGGAACGTCGATGACCTCGACCTTGTCGAGTCAAACGAAGCATTTGCGGCGCAGGCTTGCTGCGTTTTGAAGGAGCTGGAGCTGGATGCTGCGAAGGTGAATGTGAATGGTGGTGCGATTGCGCTGGGCCATCCGATCGGGGCGTCCGGTGCGCGTGTGCTTGTAACGCTTTTGCACCAGATGGCGCGGCAAGACGCGAAAAAGGGTCTTGCCACATTATGCATTGGCGGGGGCATGGGAATTGCCCTTTGTGTTGAACGGGACAAATCACAGGAATGGAGAAGTGCAGCATGAGTAAGGTAGCTATCGTCACAGGGGGAACGCGCGGTATTGGCCTGTCCATCACCAGGGCGCTGCGTGACGAAGGGTACGAGGTTGCTGCAACCTATCATGGAAACGATGAAGCGGCGCTAAAATGCGCTGATGAAACAGGTGCAAAAACCTATAAATTTGATGTCTGTGATTATGATGCATGTGTGCAGGGTGTGCAGCAAATTGAAGCAGATATGGGCCCGGCAGCTATCCTGGTCAACAATGCGGGTATTACCAAAGACGGTACATTGCACAAAATGAGTCCGGATAGCTGGCATGACGTGATTGAAACGAACCTGACATCCTGTTTTAATATGTCGCGGGCGGTTATCAATTCGATGCGCGGCCAGCAATTCGGGCGGATCATCAATATCAGTTCCATTAACGGTCAAAAGGGGCAGTTCGGCCAGACGAATTATTCCGCCGCCAAAGCAGGTATTATCGGCTTTACCAAGGCGCTGGCGCTGGAAAGTGCGGCCAAGGGGATTACGGTCAACGCGATATGCCCGGGCTATATTGAAACCGACATGACCAAGCAGATGCGCCCCGAAGTGCTGGATATGATCGTCAAGCAGATCCCGGTATCCCGTATGGGCAAGCCGGAGGAGATAGCGGGGCTTGTGGTCTTTTTGTCCTCCGACAAGGCGGCTTTCATGACCGGGGCGACTTTCACCGCCAATGGCGGGCAATATATGGTATAGTGACCATATGCGTATCCGCCGTGACACAGTGATTTTGGAAAGACGGTTTGTTCCTAAGGGGGCTGTTATCATGCAGGCCGGGGAATATGGCGCGAACGCGTTTTTGATCCAGTCCGGTAACGTCCGGGTTTTCGTCAAGCATGATGACAAGGAAGTGACGCTTGCCAAGCTGGGTACCGGGCAGATTTTCGGTGAAATGGCGCTGATTTTCGACGGGCCGCGCACGGCGAGTGTTGAAGCGACGCAAGATTGCAACCTGATCGTGATTACGCGCCAGCAATTCCGCGACAAACTGAAAAGCACCGATCCAACGATCCGGGCCGTGGTCAATATGCTGGCGAGCCGGGTGCTGGACACCAATAATTCGCTGATCAATAAAAAGAACGATTTGAGCGCGCTCAAGGAAACAGGGCGGGTCATATACCAGAATATCGCCGGAGGGCTTAGCAAGTCGCAGCAACGGGTCTTTCAGACAAACGTGTTACCGAAGCTGGAAGCTCTGATCGAGGCGGTGGAAGCGTTCGAAGACCGTTATGGTGAGCTGGACGCTGAAGATTAAAAAAACTGCACCATTTTATCCACACGGAACCTTTTGCCTTTCAGCCCATTCTCTCCTATATAAAGGGTAACCCTTAACCTTTTCGCCCTTTTATAAAGGAGAAACCCGTGAAACGTCTTGCTCTTGTCACCGTATCCATCTTATTCGCGCTGATCGCCATTCTTCTGGTTGCGCCAAGTTTTGTCGACCTCAATTCCTATAAACCGCAGATTTCGAAAGCTGTGGAGGATGCCACCGGCTATCAGGTCGACATTGCCGGAAATATAAAGCTTGCGCTTATTCCGTCTGTGGAAGCACGGATTGATGGATTGAGTGTCAGCCTGCCGGAGGGCGGCGAGCCGTTTTTAGGGTTAAAACGGGCGGATGCGCAGCTGTCGCTTGCGCCGCTTTTACAAAAGAAGATATCTGTCAGTAAAGTGAGCCTTGTGGAACCTGTGATCCGCGTTTCCAAGCGTAAAGACGGGACATTTTCGTTTATGACCCCCAAGCTTGAAGCCATGGCCGAAGGGAAACAGCAGGGGCAGCCGGGCGCAGGGAAAGCAGGTTTTGGCGGTGATGTCGCGATTGATGCATTCGCGATTGAAAACGGCTCAGTCGCCTATATGGATGAGGGGACAGGCCAGGCCCACGAGATAACCGGACTGAACACGTCTTTGCGTATGCAAAGCCTGAAAGGTCCGTTTGAGGTAAAGGGCGATGCCAGCTATAACGGCCAGCAGGTAGCGTTTGAGGGGCAAACGGAAGGGGTTTTGGATAATAGCGGTGCAGTTCCGGTTCGTTTGAGTGTCAAGATTCCGCAAGGGGATACCAGTATCCAGTTTGGCGGGGTTATCGATACGAAGGTACAGGAAGTTCAGGGCGAAGCCAATATCCAGACATCGAATTTACAGGCCGCCGGAACGGCCGCGAAGATGGCGTTGCCAGCGACCCTGAAGAAAAACGGGTCATTGAAGGGAACGGTTAAGGCTAATACGGATCGTATCGTATTTTCTCCATTCTCTTTGAATTTGGCTGACTTTCAGGCGAAGGGGGCGGTTGATTTTCAAAATCTTCAGGACAAAAACCCGGTGCGTTTTGATGTCGTGCTGGATTCCGATAGTGTGCTGACCGCTGACGATTTTATCGGTAAAAAGCCGACCGGAGAGCCAGCAGGCGGTAACGGCGGCAGCGCAGCCGTACAAAGCGGGCCTGTGCCGGAGACATTGAAACTGCCGTTCCCGATGGCCGGGCGGGCGCAGATGAGTTTTGCCGCTGTGCGCTTTGGCGGGCAGGCTTACCAGGGGGTAAGCATCGATGCGCTGGTCGATGACAAGAGCTTCAAGATTGCCAGCAAAATCCAGAAAGCACCGGGCGATATGGCGGTGGACAGTACGGCGACTTTAAAATATGCGTCGGCGTCACGGTCCAAGGATGGAGCGGTGGTTTATGCCGACCCGGCGCTGGCCATTGCCGCCAAGGGACGCGTAAGCAGTATTTCGAAGCTGGCGCAGGCGTATGATATCAAGCTGAGCGAACAGGCACGCACCATCCAGAGCGCGAATTTTGACATCCTTGCCAACCTGAAAGGGGACCAGATTGCGTTCAGTGACTCTACTCTGGTTCTTGATGACACTACGGCGGCCATGTCCGGTTATTATAAGCCGGGGGCCGGTGGTCGCGATAAAATCGGCCTGGATGTATCGGCCGATACGATCAATTTCGATAAGTTCATACCTCAGAAATCCGGAGATGCCACACCAGCGCAAGGTGGGGAAGGGCTGGCCGGAGGCGCGGAAGCAGCCAAGAAATTAAGCCTGCCGTTCGATGCTGATTTTGACATCAGTGTCCAAAAAGCTAAGTATCAGGGACAAATGATCACGGGGCTGCGTTTGCAGGGGACCATGGATGCGAAGTCCGTGCAGTTGAAGCAGGCAGGCGTGCAGGATTACCTGGGTACGGCCGTGACGACCAAGGGCAGCATAGGCGATTTGCCGAATTTGAGCGGCATTGACCTGAATATTTATGCGAAATCGTCAAACGTTCAGAACCTGATGAAAAACCTGAATATGAAGGTGGAAGGGCTGCCGGCCTCAATCGGTGCTGCGGAAGCTACGGTCGATGCGAAAGGCAGCATTAATAACCTGACGTTTGCATCCAATATCAAGGCGCTGGACGGGCAGGTGGATGCCAAGGGAACGGCCACGGGCCTTACCTCCAAGCCGCAGTTCAGCAATATGGAACTGGGCATTGTGCACCCGAATTTCGTGAAGGCGATGCAGATTCTGAACCCTGAATTCAAGGCGGGAACCGGACTGCAGCAAAAAATCGACCTGCATGCGAAAGTGAACCAGAGCGGAGATGTCTATACCCTGTCCGATATTAAGGGAAGCTTCGGCCCGATGCCGATCAGCGGGGTTATCAAGGCCGTGATGGGCGGCGGCAAGCCGTCTATCGACGGAGGCATTGCGCTGGGCACTGTGCCTCTGGATACGTTCCTGGGCAGTGAGCGCGCGGAAGCGGCTCGTAAATCAGGCGGCGGGGGAGCAGGCGCAGCAGGTGGCCAGAGATGGTCGACGCGTCCGCTGAATTTCGAGTGGATCAATTCCGCCAATGTCACCCTCGATATCGTTCGTCAACCCGACAACCAGAATGGTCATGGGCAATGGCGCGTTGCAGATACAGGACTTAAAAGCCGGGTTGTTCGGCGGGAATGCCGCCGTCAATACAACCCTGAAGCCAATTAGCGGCGGCGGAGTCAGTGTTATAGCCGACAGCACAATGAGCAATGTGGGAATCGAGCCGCTGGTTTATGCCATGACCAGCAGCAACAAGCTGAAAGCTTCGGGCAATGTGTCCATGGCCATGGCCATCAATGCAGCAGGACAGAGCGCCAATGCTCTTGTGAACGCGCTTGCCGGTAAGGCGAGCGTCGAAGGGCGCGATGTGGTGATGGAAGGATTTGACCTTGCACGGCTGGCGCGGGCGCTGTCTGCCGATATCAAACCGGGTGACAGTGTGCAGAACCTGTTATCCGGGGTGCAGGGCGGCACAACGCAAATCGATACGATTGACGGTGTATACGATATCCAGAGAGGGATTGTGAATATTACATCCATGGCGATGGACGGCCCGGCAGCCAATATTGCGTCGCGCGGAAATGTCAGTGTTCCGCAATGGACTATCGATACGGTTCATACCATAACACTGAAAGACGCGACGGATGACGTTCCGCCATTTGACGTGGCAATCAAGGGGCCGTTGGATAATCCGGGTAACACATTCGGCAAGGGGATCCTGAATGACTTCGTGCAACGCAAGATCCAGCGCAAGCTGGCAAAGGAAGCAGAGAAGTTCCTGGGTGACAAGGCCGACAGCCCGCTGGGTGGTGTGATCAACCAGATACTGGGCGGTGAACAGCCGCAAGGCACACCGGAAAGCCAGAGCCCGGCAGCCGGGGATGACGGAGCGGTCCAGCAGCAACCGGCCCAGCAGCCACAGCAACAGCAGGCTCCTGCTCAACAGCAGCAGCAGCAAGAAGAAATGGCGCCGGAAGAGCAGCTTATCCGCGGGGTTCTGGACGGTTTACTGCGTTAAGCACGAACAGGCGCAAGGCGCTGGAGAGGTTATTACCGCCGCGCTGATCGTCGATTTGCGAGATCAGTGTGTTGAGGGACGTTTCCCGCTGTTTTGCCAAGTGCGCCAGCGCATCCCAGAAGGGCTGTTCCAGTGACACGCTGGTGGCATGCCCGGAAATCACTACAGAGCGTTTCACAACGGGAGATGACAGGAAAGCGGCTAATCCCGCGGGGCTGTCATCGATTTCGGGTCGATCCATTGGTCAAACTGCTCTTCGGTCAGAAGGCCGAGTTTCACCCCAGCCTGTTTGAGGGAGGTTCCTTCGGCATAGGCGGTCTTGGCGATCTTGGCCGCGTTGTCATAACCAATGTGCGGATTGAGCGCCGTGACCAGCATGAGAGAGTTCTCCATCAGGTCAGTGATACGCTGTGCGTTTGCCTCAATCCCTGTTACGCAGCGTTTCGTAAAGCTGCGGCAGCCGTCGGAAATAAGCGTAAGTGACTGTAAAACATTGTAAATAATTACAGGTTTAAAAACGTTCAGTTCGAAGTGACCGTTGCTGCCTGCCACCGTGACGGTCATGTGATTCCCCATGACCTGGGAGCAGACCATGGTTAACGCTTCGCACTGTGTCGGATTTACCTTGCCTGGCATGATGCTGGAGCCCGGTTCATTTGCGGGCAAAATGATTTCGCCAATTCCGGAGCGGGGACCCGATCCGAGAAGCCGCAGGTCGTTCGCGATTTTCATTAAAGATGCAGCGAGTACATTCAATGCGCCGGACAATTCGACCATGGCGTCGTGTGCGGCGAGTGCTTCGAATTTGTTTGGTGCAGAAGTGAAATCAAGGTCGGTTATTGCGCGCACATTTGCAGCAAATTTTTCTGCGAAGCCTTTGCGTGAATTGATTCCGGTGCCCACAGCCGTGCCGCCCTGCGCCAGTTGCATCACGCGGGGCAGGGTCGCCTTTACCCGATCAATGCCGTTGGCGATTTGCTGCGCATAACCGGAGAATTCCTGCCCCAATGTCAGCGGTGTTGCATCCTGAAGGTGTGTGCGGCCGTTCTTGACGATATCGGCGAATTCCTTCGCCTTGTCATCCAAAGCCTTGTGCAGCTCTTCAAGCGCAGGGACCAGTTCGTGGTGGACCTGTTCCGCTGCAGCAATATGCATGACGGTGGGGAAGGTATCGTTGGACGATTGCCCCATATTCACATGGTCGTTGGGGTGGACGGGGTTTTTGCCGCCGCGGGTTCCTGCCAGCGCTTCGTTCGCACGGCCTGCGATCACCTCGTTCGCATTC
>JAUHXT010000045.1 GCA_030426925.1 Alphaproteobacteria bacterium
TGCCATGCCAGGTGGTTGATGTCATGGCGGGCATCATTCAGATGCTTGTAGCTGTCGGCATTGATGTTAATCAGCGCCAGGAATGAGTTCCGGCGCGCAAAGCCCAGTAAAACCGGGCGGCTTGTAATCGCAAGACCGAGGAATGATGTGTGTTCCTGGTCGAGGTACTTTTTAATGATAATCTGGGCTGATTCAAAGGCCGGATGCGTGGCGATATCGTGTTCGCGCAGGGCAACCGCTTCGGAAAACTGGCCCTGTCCGTGAACAATATAGCAAAGCTTCAAATCAGGATAATTGTCCTCAATCTGCTGTTCTGTTGCTCTGCATATCGCATTGATACGCTCAACTTTGGACTGCATACGCTGTAACCCCTTGAAACACTGTCCTTTTCCCCATGAACCCTAAAAAGGGTTTAACATATAAAATTTTACGCAATTATTGTTAACAAATGTTCAAGACCCCTACATTTTCGACGATTCAGCGGCGGAAAGTCAAAAATACCGCGGCTTAGGGCAATTTTCGGGGTGTATTAGGGCTGGACGTGGCGACGATAATGTGTAGGATGCGTATGGTTAATTATCTTCAAAATAAGACGACTATGACTCAAAAGACATCAAACTGGCTGTCCGGCAAAAAGGGCCTTGTTATGGGCGTTGCCAATGACCGCTCTATTGCCTGGGGAATTTCAAAAGCCGCGCATGATAACGGCGCTGAGCTTGCCTTTACCTATCAGGGGGAGGCGCTGGAAAAGCGTGTGCGCCCGCTGGCCGAAAGCGTTGGTTCCAAAATCGTTCTGCCATGCGATGTGACGGATGAAGCCAGCATTGACGCGACCTTCGATGCGATTGAAAAAGAGTGGGGTCATATTGATTTCGTCGTCCATGCCATTGCCTTTTCCGATAAAAACGAGCTGGATGGCCTGTACCTGAACACCACGCGGGAGAATTTCCTGCGTACCATGGATATTTCTGTGTTTTCCTTTACGGCGGTGGCGCAGCGCGCCGCGAAGCTGATGAAGGAAGACGGCAGCCTTATTACGCTGACTTACTATGGCGCGGAGCGCGTGATGCCGCATTACAACGTGATGGGTGTGGCGAAAGCGGCGCTGGAAGCGTCCGTGCGTTATCTGGCTACAGACCTTGGTCCGCAAGGTATACGCGTGAATGCGATTTCAGCCGGGCCGATCAAAACTTTGGCTGCCAGCGGCATTGGCGATTTCCGCTACATTTTGAAATGGAATGAACTGAATTCACCGCTTCGCCGAAATGTGACCATTGATGAGGTCGGTAATTCCGCCCTGTTCCTGCTGTCCGATCTGGGTCGTGGTGTGACGGGTGAAGTCATGCATGTCGATAGCGGATACCACACCGTGGGCATGTGCAGCGTCGATACGGCCGGCGAAACGGCGGAACTGCTGCAAAGCCTGTCGCCGAAAAAAGACAGCGCAGCGGCCTAGTTTATGGAACCTGTTGAGCTGCTTTGGAAAAAGTACGATCACGAGATAGTAACACATAAGGGATATTTAGACTTAGTTGTAAAGTTAAATGTTTTTTACTATGCAGTAACAGGTGCAATCCTTTCATTTTATTTTGTGCATATCGAAGAGGAGCCTTTGGTCAAATACTCTTTGATATTGCCTTTTTTAATGAGCATTGGCTTGACTGTTTTTTTTATTAGGTCTGCATTCGCTTCAAGGCATAGTCAAACAGAGATAAGAGTCTTAGCTGAGGCATTAAAATTTAAAACGTTTTCAGTAGTTGCGGCTGTTTTAGAAAATTTATTATGGACGTTCTCCATATTGATGATTGTCGTAGCTTTGGGATTATTTGTATTGTTTTTTATTGGGCCTATTAACGCTCTAATATTCTGCCTTAGTGATAATTCAATTTAGAGATAAGTATCTCTGTAAATCAGTTTGGCACTATATTCAAAAATACTTCTAAGCGCGGCGGCTTAACTTTTTAAAAAATATCGAATTTTGTGCAAGTGCGAATTAGTGCTGGACTCTCTTTGTTTTTTGTTTTACCTTTTTCGCAAATAAAGTTTGGTTAAACGCTAAGCTTAATAACAAAAACATAAACAGTGAGAGGTAACTATGATCACACACACAACACCCGAAATGTATCTTGAGCGATCTGTGCGGCTTAGTCCAATGCAGATGCGACAGAAAGAGGTTCTCGACCGAATGGATCTGGAGCCCGTCAAATTCAAGCTGATGAAAGAGGAGGGGTGGGAGCTGTCCCTCGCCGACCAGGTGGAAGAAGAATATAAGGGATATCTGTGGCTTCACGTGGTGTTCCCTGAGATCACACATGTCCCGACCCACCATATCGACGAGATGTGGCATACCCATATTCTTGATACCCGGAAATATATGAAGGACTGTCAGGAACTGTTTGGTTTCTATCTTCACCATTACCCATATTTGGGTCTTCAGGATGATGCCGACCATGAAAAGGCGCAGGCGCAGTTCGACCTGACCCGCAAGCTGTATGCGCAGTTGACCGGGGGCGATATGCTCGCGTCTTCTCATGCCGCGGATTGCGGCGGTGGATGCAGCGGCGGTTCATCGTGTAGTAGTGGATCGTCATGCAGTAGCGGGCCGTCAGATTCCGGTGGCGGTGATCGTTCCCCTTCAACAGGGATCTGGCCGGTTATTGCTTCTTGTGGCAGCACAGGGGGCAGTACCGAAAGAACCCGGCGCACGCCCGACACGGAAAAGAAAAAACCTAGGGACGATGGCGCGCGGCCGACCAAGAAAAGGTGCGGCTGGCTTCCAAGACTTGGTTTTAGTCCTCAGGAACAAGATGTTGCCCCTGTGACTTTGCGCGGTTTCCGCCCGACCCGAGCGGATGTTGAACGGCTGGCGGAAGAGAGCGCGACCAAACACTAGCTCTTCTTTTCATTCGCAACTGACAAATCCCCCTTTAAAGCAGTCTTCGCTTTATCGGGGGTTACGCGCTTGTGCCGGTCTTGGGCAGAGATATCTGTTTTCGACGCTTTTGGAACAACCGGCCCGGCCTGTTATATTTTATCTGGGAAAACGTAGCGCCGTAGGCCTGACATACCGCGACCCAGCGGGTGTCCAATATAGACAGGGTTTGTTCAAGAGTGTTGATGAGTTTGTGCTTGTCGATTTCGCCGGTTTCCTCAAAAGTTTGCAGCATGGACTGGAGCGTCCGCGAGTGACTAAGGCTCAGGCTCATCCTTACACCGCCCGCCGGGGCCTGAGTGTCAGGAGCCAGCATAAGCGTTACCTTTTTAAAGAACCCATACAGGGGTGCAAGGGTTTCGTTTTGTAAAAAGCCGTCGCATTTTCCCAATATCTCGCGGCGCAGACGGGCCATTTCGGTGCGATCGCGCTGAAAGTTTCTGCATGCAATTACCAGGTCTTCTTTGCTTTTTGCTTGCTGCAACGACATTTCGAATGTCTGGAAGAAGTCGTAATAGTCGTCAGCAATGCCCTGCATGGTTTCAAACAGCGTGTTTAGACATTCTATCTGTTCATTGTCACCACGGTTTATATAGTCTTCTATGCGGTCGAGTATCTTCAGAAGAACTTCCAAAGATTTGGAATTGAATTCGATCATGATATTCTGACCCTTCATATTGTTTTTCTTGACATTTTTGTATCATATTTTCCCGTAAAACTGTAGGGTTAAGCAGAATTTCAGAGGTAATCCATGAGTGGAAATCGATTTGGCACATTATTTCAGTATCAGAGCTTTGGTGAGAGCCACGGGCCGGCGATCGGCTGTGTCGTGGACGGCGTTCCGCCGCGCATTGAGCTAAGTGAAGCGGATATCCAACCTTATCTGGATGCACGTAAGCCGGGACAATCCCGCCATACGACCCAGCGCAAAGAGCCGGATGAGGTGAAAATCCTGTCCGGTGTGTTCGAAGGGCAGACGACAGGCACGCCGATTGGGTTGCTGATCGAGAATGTCGACCAGCGGTCCAAGGATTACGGCGACATCAAAGACAAGTTCCGTCCCGGTCATGCTGACTTCACTTATCAGGAAAAGTACGGAATCCGTGATTACCGCGGCGGTGGGCGCTCTTCAGCGCGGGAAACGGCAATGCGCGTGGCTGCCGGGGCGATTGCGCGGAGAATCCTGGAAACGCAAATTGGCGGCAATGTCGCTATTCGCGGCGCGGTCGTGCAGATCGGCCCTCACAAGATCAACCGGGACAACTGGAGCTGGGACGAAGTCGGGCAGAATGCTTTCTGGGGACCCGATAAGGAAGCCGCAGCCGTTTGGGAAGAGTATCTGGACGGTCAGCGCAAAAAGGGCTCATCCGCCGGTGCGGTGATCGAAGTGCATGCGTCAGGTATCCCTGCCGGGCTGGGCGCGCCGGTTTACGACAAGCTGGATGCGGATTTGGCTAAAGCCATGATGTCGATCAACGCGACCAAGGCTGTGGAGATTGGTGACGGGTTTGGCGCTGTTGAACTTGGCGGTGAAGAGAACGCCGATGAAATCCGCAAGGACGGGTTTCAGAGCAACCATGCGGGCGGCATCCTTGGTGGGATATCATCAGGACAGGACATTATTGTGCGTGTGGCGTTCAAGCCGACGAGCTCTATCCTGATGCCCAAGCAGACGATCGATAAGGACGGCAACGAAACCGATATCCAGACCAAGGGCCGCCATGACCCGTGCGTGGGTATTCGCGGTATGCCGGTGTGCGAAGCGATGATGGCCTGCGTTCTGGCCGATCATTACCTGCGGCACAAAGCCCAGTGCCTGTGAGGATAACTCACTTCTTGCGTGACATCGCGCATATCACGTTTAATATCATCATCAGGATAACGAGGAGCGCAGAGTATGCCGCAATCATTCAGGCCGCAGGGCGGATCCCTGTTTTATAAACCCAAGGGCCCGGAAAAAAAGGACATCCGTAAAAAACGCTGGAATGTCTGGTCGATTATCTGGAATGCGGTGAAACGCACTTGCACCGTGATTGGCGCGATGGTTCTGTTTTCCGCACTTCTGACTTTTATTATGCTGGTTGGCGCGGTGCAGAGCACGGCGCCCGCATTACCCAAGGACATGGTACTGGTTTTAAAACTGGACCAAGGGATTGTAGAAAAACCGGAGCAGGCGAGCTTTTCAGATTTGTTCCCGGCCTCACGCCCGACAATCCGGCAGGTGACTGACACGCTGGACTATGCCGCGAAGGATAAACGCATCAAGGCGTTGATCGTCAACCAGAAAGCGGGCGGGGTCAGTCTTGCTCATATTCAGGAATTTCGCGCGGCCGTGAAACGGTTCCGTGCATCCGGCAAGAAAGCGTATTTCTATACATCGTCCTTTGCCGATGCCGGGTCTGGCATGGGGGCATATTACCTGGCGTCTGCGTTTGACCAGATATGGATGCAGCCTGTCGGCCTTTTGTCCATTACCGGGTTTGGCGCTGAAATTCCGCTGGGGCGCGCCGTTCTGGATAAGATAGGCGTTACCCCACAATTCCTGCAGCGCGAGAAGTACAAGTCCGCGATGGAAAGCTTCACCGAAAAAGAGCTGTCTCCGGCGAGCCGCGAGTCATGGAAGACGATTATTTCCAGTTTTGCGCAGCAGGTGTTTACCGATATTTCTGCCGACCGTACCATGAACCAGTCACAACTGGAAAGTTATGTTGACCTTGGTCTGCTGGATGGGCAATCCGCCCTGGACGCAAATCTGATCGACCGGCTGGATTACGGTGATGTGCTGGTATCCGATATTCGTCAGGAGATTATGGGCGATCCGGAGGACGATACGCTGGAGCTGATGTCTTTCCGTCAGTATGCGAACTCTGCTGACGGCGCACATAAAGAGCACAGCCCGATGATTTCCAGCCTTTCTCACAAGCCGAAAGTCGCGCTGGTTTATATTTCCGGCGCCATTGGTTCTATGGGAAGCGGCGGTAATATGGCTGCGGCCGATGATATCGCCCCGGCGATTATCGAAGCGGCAAACGATGAAACGATCGACACCATTGTGTTGCGTGTGAACAGTCCAGGGGGCTCGCCTACTGCGTCCGAAACTATCCGCCGTGCGGTCGTTCGTGCGAAGGAAAAGGGCAAGCACGTTGTTGTATCCATGGGGGATCTTGCCGCCTCCGGCGGTTACTGGGTCGCGACTGATGCGGATGTCATATTCGCGAATCCGTCTACGCTGACCGGGTCTATCGGTGTTATCATGGGCAAGTTCGATGTCAGTGGAACATGGGACAAAGTCGGTGTGAACTGGGAGCTGATTGATGTTGGTGACAATGCCGGCTTATGGTCCATGAACCGCCCGTTTGATGACGGGCAATTACAGCAGCTTAATAAGTTGATTGATACCACCTATATTGAATTCCTTGAGCGCGTTTCCCATGGCCGTAAAATGAGTGTCGAAGATGTGCGCAAAGTTGCACAGGGGCGCGTGTGGACAGGGGAGTTGGCTATGGGCAAGGGGCTGGTTGACCAGCAGGGCGGTTTGTATGATGCGCTGAATTACGTGGCGCAGAAAGAAGGGGTAATTAGTCCCGCCAATTTGGATGTGGTTGTGATGCCGCGGCCAAAGAATACCGTTGAACAAATTCTTGAGCTTCTCGGCGGGAATGCGAATGTCGTGTCCGCTATGGCGAAGTTTTCTGAATGGATGGTTGTTCTTGAGCCCGTTATGGACCAGCTTCAGAATACTGCGAATTCTCAGAACTATATGACGTATGACGCCGATCTGGAATTCCTGAAACAATAATCAGGCGGCGATGGGATCGTTGTCGTTATAGGGGGCGGGGACGGTCAGTTCGTCCGGATCTTCACTTTTTTTTTCCAGCAGGGGGCGGATGTGGCGCGTGAAATCATGGTAATTCATGATGATATGTTCCGGGCCCAGGCCTTTTTCCAGACCCTTTTCCAGCACGGCGACGGACGCGTTCAAACCGTATGCGAAGGGAATGACGGGGCACGGCAGTACCTCGTCAGCGGCCAGCGCGGCAATGATATCCTTGTGCCGGTCACCGATATACCAGATGACATCGTCAGGGCCCAGCGGGTCCTTCAAGTCCTTCAGCGCGCGCAGGAGCGGATCGGGATGCGGCTTGGATTTCGAGAAATCCTCGCGGAAAATCGTCGCTTTGAAAAACTTCGTCAGGTGGAATTTTTCAAGTATGTCGTAGCCATATCCCTTGCCCAGTCCGTTGCTGACCACACCCAACGGGATATCGTGGGATTGTATCTGGTTCAACAGAGAATAGATACCGGGGCAGGGTTGCACGATCTGTTCCACCGGTTTGCGGCGCACCTTATGCAGCACGCGATGGACGAGGAGGCTTTTGCTTTTTTTCGGTTCGTCGTCGGGGGAGTAGGCGGGGTCGTCCTTCGAAAAAAACTTCCCGAGCTTGAACGACATATCGTCCAGAAATTCCAGGATGCCCAGCATTTTCGGATTAATATGGCGGACTGTGGTGCCATCCATGTCGAAGAGGACGATTGTAGGCCGTTGCAGACTCATGCCCTTATCGTACCCTTGTGCCCCAAACCCTGCAAGGAGAATAGGGCCGCGCGTGCACAGGGGTTACGGACGTGCCAGATGCCTTTGAGGGCGTCTCGCGCCGCTGCTTGCCAGTACCTCGGCCATATGGAACATATCGTCGAACACGATGCCTTCTACCGCATTCTGGTTGGCGGCGGGGCGTGCGTGCCCAGGGCTGCCCAAGATCATTTGCGCCGCCGCGGTTCCGGCAAAGGAGACAGGCAGTACAGCAATTCCGTCCCGTTGGCGGAGTTCATGGTCGGCGGCGAGGGCAAATTTCACGTCCTGCCTGCGGTCACCAAGCATTATACCGCATGCCCCTTGTGAAAAATTCTGGGCGCGCACGCGTGCAACCAGCAGCGCCGGATCAGGTTTCGGGTGTCCGTTCATATCTTCGCTGTAATAGCAGCGGTGGAAATAGCCAGCCAGCCCCGTTTCCCGTGTGATGCGCCTGCCCCAGTCCCTTGGTGCGTTGCTTATCATTTCTATACGCAGGCCACGATGATGCGCGGCTTCCAGCATGTTTTCCGTGTCGGGCCGCAGCCGGGTCATATACTGGACGACGTTTTCCTGAAACCGCAAGAGAGCCGTACTTGGCAAGCTTTCGCCGAAGGTATCAATACTCAGCCTCATCATGCGTTTGTAGGTAACAAGCGCCCGTTTTTGAAGGTAGTTCAGGCCATAACGATCGGCGCGGGACGCGGCGGCGGCGGCAAATGCATTGACCGTAGTAAGCGTGCCGTCCTGGTCGCACACCAGCATGGCAAGGTTTTCCAGTATGTCGTCAAAACTGTTCATAGCCCTGACTTACACAATTTTTTGCAATTATGTCAATAAAAATGAGGCGGGCTTTCAGTTCGTTGCAAAACGGGCCTGTTTTCAAAATCAAGTGTTTGATTTATCAGGAATTTCTATCAGTTCGTTTTCCGGCGCGGCAGGCAGGGCGCGGCGCGCAGTCGGTGTGATCGCACCCATATAGTCCATGGCGGCGGCAATGCGGTGCGTTTCCGCGCATTGCTTTTGAATGCGTAAGGCGAGGGACAGCTCCTCCACCCGGTCGGACAGCGGAATGGCCGAGTAGCCGCGCGCGCGGCGCAGCGTATCGTGGATCACCGCGTGGAATAGCTGATCCAGGATGTGCGTCTGGCGCTGTAACGCGTCTTCGGCCGCCATCGGGGTGTTGAGAGCATCCTCCAGCGCGTCGGTGAGGGTAGAGAGATCGGGGGTGTTGGTGGGGGTGTCGTCATCATGAAGCATGACGAGAGTATAGGAATATATTCCTTATTTGTCAATAATCATTAAAAAAACTCTTAGTTACCGGAAAATATTTGTGAGCAATTCTCACAAAATGTTATAATTTCGAAGGAGGAGAATGATCATGCCAAAGCAGAATGTTGAGACAAAGAGTCCTTCCGGTTACCCATACGATACATCGAAATACGTTGTTATTGAGGTTGATGTAAAGCGTGATCCACAAACAGGGAAGCTTACAAAAAATAAGTAGTCAAAAGTAATTTCTTTTCCTAGAATCAGTGCATGCCTAATATTGCGCTTCTTTGGGATTTCGACGGGACTTTAACCCCTTCAGATTCAACTTCAAAGACATTCGAAATAGTGTCTGGGAATTCACGCGCCGATGAGTTTTGGTCCTATGTTAAAGGCTTAAGGGGAGATCAAGGAGAAGATCGTCCTGAATGGGAGCACATTCTAGCTTCTGATGCGCCTATCTGGATGTATGCACTTTCGCGAGTGGCACATCGTAAAGGGATACCTTTGAATGATGAATTTTTTGAGAAATTTGTTGTTCCCGAAATAGCACTTTTTCCTGGTGCTATAGATTTTTTAAAAAAAGTAAAATCGTTTGAAGATAGGGAAGATTTCAAGGAGCTAGATATCCACATTCATCATTTCATTGTTTCTGCGGGGTTAAAGGAACTCATTGAGCAAATTTTTCCTGTAGGGCTTATTACGTGGACATTTGGGTGCCGTTATACGGTTATCGTAACCGATGAAGAAGATAAAAGTGCGCCAGAGAGTGTGCCTGTTTTTTGCATTGACGAAACAATGAAAACTCGCCCAATTTTTGAAATCAGTAAGGGTGCGTTTTGTAATAAAGACGTAAAGGTTAATACACGTGTTTCCAAAGAAGATTTATGGGTTCCTTTTGAGAACATGATTTATATAGGAGACGGGCCTACTGATATTCCGTCTTTATCTTTGACCAGAAGTCAAGGGGGGATGGGAGTGGTCGTTTATAATCCATCTAGTTCCAAAGAAAAAGTGGAATCAAGAGTAAAGGAAATGCGTCTGGATGCTCGTGCAGACCTCATTACACCTGCTGATTTTTCTCAAGATTCTGAACTTTTTGATTTCTTATATCAAAGGTGCATTCAGATAAAGCAGAGATACGATGCTACTAGGCCGAGGAATAACTAATCCTTTTCACAATATCTTTCGCCGTCAGTTGTGCGGTTTCGTATTGCGCATCGGGTTTGTCATGATCCTGAAATTCATCGGGCAGGTGCATGGTGCGGACCTTTAGCCCGCTACGCATCAGGTCATTATTCACCAGGTAGTCGAGGACGAAGGAGCCGAAGCCGCCGATGGAGCCTTCCTCAATCGTTATCAGCGTCTCATGATTTTCGGCGAGGGCGCGGATGAGCGCTTCATCCAGCGGTTTGGCGAAGCGGGCGTCGGCGATTGTAACCTTTAGCCCTTTGGCCTCCAGCATCTGCGCCGCCATTTTGCATTCTTCCAGCCTTGCGCCGTAGGATAAGAGCGCTACGTCCTTTTTGCCCTCACCCTCCCGTTCCTGCTTCGCAGTGCCGGGCCCCTCCCTCTCCCTTAAGGGAGAGGGTGTCCGAGCATTTTGCGAGGACGGGTGAGGGGTTTCGTAAACAATGCGGCCCTTGCCGATTTCGAGTATTTCACCGGCATCCGGCAGCTCCGCGCCCGTGCCTTCACCGCGCGGATACCGGAAGGCGATGGGCCCGTCATTATAGGCGGCGGCCGTGGCGACCATGTGGGTGAGTTCGGCCTCATCCGACGGCGCCATCAGCACCATGTTCGGCAGGCAGCCGAGGTAGGCGGTATCGAAGGACCCGGCGTGGGTGGCGCCGTCCGCGCCGACCAGTCCCGCCCGGTCAATCGCAAAGCGCACGGGCAGGTTTTGAATGCACACATCGTGGACGACCTGATCATAGGCGCGCTGTAAAAATGTGGAGTAGATGGCGCAGAACGGTTTCATGCCTTCCGCCGCCAGTCCGGCCGCGAAGGTGACGGCGTGTTGTTCGGCGATGCCGACATCGACCATACGGTCCGGGAATTCATAGCCGAAGAGGTCCATGCCTGTGCCATCGGGCATGGCCGCGGTGATGCCGATGATGCGTTCATCCTTTTTTGCTTCGGCTATCAAAGCGTTTGCAAAGGTTTTGGTATAGGTCGGGCGGGCGGATTTCGGTTTATACTGGCTGCCCGTGACAATGTCGAATTTAGCGACACCGTGCATTTTATCGGCCGAGTTTTCGGCTGGCGCGTAGCCCTTGCCCTTTTGCGTGATCGCGTGGATCAGCACCGGGCCTTCGGCCTTGCTGTCGCGGATATTGCGCAGGACGGGTAATAGCTGGTGCATATCGTGGCCGTCAATCGGGCCGATATAGTAAAAGCCCATTTCTTCGAACATCGTGCCGCCACCCAGCGCGACACGCGCGGTTTCTTCGGCTCTTGCGGCTGCTTTCTTGAGCGGGGGCGGGAGCATGTTGGCGACCCGTTTGGCCATATCACGCGCGCCGATATAGGGGCGGGAGGAGACAAGGCCGGTCAAATAGCGGCTCATCGCGCCGACGGGCGGGGCGATCGACATGTTGTTGTCATTCAAAATCACGATCAGGCGGGATTTCATGTGTCCGGCGTTGTTCATGGCTTCGTACGCCATGCCTGCGCTCATTGCCCCATCGCCTATGACGGCGATAATGTTGTTGCGGCCGCCCTGATGGTCACGCGCTACGGCCATACCGAGGCCGGCGGAGATGGAGGTCGAGGAGTGAGCAGCGCCGAAGGGGTCGTATGCGCTTTCGCTTCGCTTGGTAAAGCCGGAGAGGCCGCCGCCCTGGCGGATTGTGCGGATGCGGTCGCGGCGTCCGGTCAAAATCTTGTGCGGGTAGCATTGATGGCCGACATCCCAGATCAGCTTATCCTCCGGGGTATTGAAAACGGCGTGAATGGCGGTGGTGAGTTCCACCACACCCAGCCCTGCACCAAGGTGACCGCCGGTTTCGGAAACTGCCGCTATCGTTTCGGTCCGCAGTTCATCGGCGAGGGTTTTGAGGTCATCATCGGACAGCCCCTTCATATCCGCAGGCGTGCGAATGGTGTCCAGCAGGGGGGTGTCGCCGGAACGCATATCGCCGGTTTCTTCGGGCTTTTCAGCCGTTTGCTGCAGTTTATTCGGGTTCGCCATGGGCATAGGTATAACCCGCAAATGCGACGAAAATAAAGATGTTTTTGTGAAATATGTGCGGCCTTAAGCGCGGCGTTCGAGGACGTAGTGCGCGAGGTCCTTAAGGAGCGTAGCGCGGCCTTCGAAGATTTTCAGGTGGCGGGTCGCCTGAGCCACCAGCATTTCCGCTCTCGCTTTTGCCTGTTCTTTCCCCATCGTTGACACGAAGGTGGACTTCCCGGCGTTTTCATCCTGATTGGCGGGCTTGCCGGTCTGGTCCGGGTCTGCTTCCACGTCCAGAATGTCATCTGTTACCTGGAACGCGAGGCCGAGGTCGTGCGCGTAGTTGCACAATGCTTTTCTGTGCGGTTCATCGGCCTTGCCCAAAATCGCGCCAGCTTCGCAGGCGTAAGACATGAGCTTGCCTGTTTTCATGCGTTGCATGCGGGAGATTGTACCGAGGTCGAATTCCTCGCTTTCACCGATCAGGTCGAGCATTTGCCCGCCGCACATGCCTTGCCCGCCCGATGCAAAGGCGAGTTTGTTCACCAGTTCGATCCGCACGTGCGGGTCGGGGTGGGTGTCTTCCTGAGACAGGATTTCAAAACCGAGGGTCAACAACGCGTCACCGGCGAGGATCGCTGTCGCTTCATCAAACTGCTTGTGAACCGTTTTCTTGCCGCGGCGTAAGGAGGAGTTATCCATCGCGGGAAGGTCATCGTGGATCAATGAATAGCAGTGCACCATTTCCAGCGCGGCAGCGGCGCGGCGGGACCGCGCAGGGTCCACATTAAACAGTGCGGCAGATTGCATCAGCATAAAGGGACGCAGGCGTTTACCACCGGCCAGAACACCGTGGCGCATGGCATCATACAGGCGGCCTTCGGCACTATCGGATTCAGGCAGAAGACGGCCAATGGTCTTGTTTACGGATTCAACCGTTTCGTTCATAGCCTGTTGGAGGTGCGGGGCGGCATCGCGTGGGGATGGGGCCATGTTGCGGTCTCTCTTTTCTTTCTTATTCGTTTAAGTCGATCGGCGCGGCAGAGATGCTGCCGTCTTCAGCGACGCTGATTTTTTCAATTTTGGACTGGGCTTCGCGCAGTTTCTTTTCACAATGTTTTTTCAGTGAAATTCCACGCTCATACGCCGTTATGGACTCTTCCAGCGGCGCTTTTCCGCTTTCAAGCGAACCGACGATCGTTTCCAGTTCCTGCAGAGATTCCTCAAAGCTCATCTCTTCGATTTTCTTCGGTGTGCCCATAGCGTCCGTTTTGTCCTTTTTTCTTATTTGCCTGAAAATGGGACATTTTCAGGCAAGCCCTCAAGCGCCGGGCATGCTTTCGGGCTATCGCCCGCCTCGCAGTCGCTCGGTACAATTTAAAAATAACGATTTCTTATCCTTATTTTTAAATCACTGGAGAGATATTTACGCGGAAGGGAGTGTAAGCCAGAGCGTCCAATTTCTCAAGCCGTTTCCGCAGGGCTGATACGAGAACTTAGCAAAGCTGAAATAGGGGCGTATATGGTAAAATTAACCATAGAATTCAGAAAGGAGAAGGATATGACACAAGTATCTCAGGATAAAGGTAAGTCCTTGCAAAATATACGTTTTCTGGCTTGGCGTGTTGGCAAGCAAAAGCAATCACGCAAAATGGAATCAGTCCATCGGTTGCTGAACGAGCGCCCAAGACAGCGTAGTGTGACGAAACACTAAGAATTTCAGGTGTTTTGCAGCGCTTTTAGGTGCGCTGCAACACCGTTTTTCAGGTTCTCCAAATTATAGCCGCCTTCGAGTACGGATACGGTTTTTCCGCCGGTACTTGGGGCGGTTTTCCGTACCAGCATTTCGGTGACCCAGCCGAAATCATCGGGGCTTAAGTTCATCGAAGCGGACGGGTCATCGGCGCAGGCGTCAAAACCCGCAGAAATCATCAGTAAATCGGGGGCGTAGGCCTCCAGCGCCGGAAAAACCACGCGTTCATAGGTATCACGGAAGGTGTCCGAGCCAGTACCGTCTTCCAGCGGGATATTGAGGACGCGGCCATTGACGCTGCTGCCCGGTTCGCCGGAGCCAGGGAAAAGCGGCCATTGGTGCGAGGACACATAGAATATCCCGTCATGGCGGCGGGCCATGGTGTCGGAAGCGTTGCCGTGATGGACATCAAAATCGACGATGGCGATTTTTTCGAGCCCGTATGCTTCCCGCGCATGCAGGGCGCCGATAAAGACATTGTTAAACAGGCAAAAACCCATGGCGTGGCCGGGTTCCGCGTGGTGTCCGGGCGGGCGCATGGCGCAGAAGGTGGTCTTTGTAGCGCCGCTCATCACATCGTCAACAGCGGCGATGGCGGCGCCAGCGGCATGCAGGGCGGCGTTGTACGTTCCGGGGGACATCCATGTGTCCCCGCCATCGAGCGGGATGATATCGGCCATTGGCTGGTTTTCTTCGAGCGCGAAGACGTAGTTTTCGTCATGGGCGGCCAGAATTTGATCGAGCGTGGCCTGGGGCGCGGGTTTGACGGGAACGTCCGCGAAGTCGCTTTTGAACAGGTCCAGCAAGGTTTGCAGGCGCTCCACGCGTTCAATATGGCCGTCGGGAGTGAGGTGTTCGAGCCCCGAAGGGTGGGTGTAGATCGTTAAAGTCATACGGATATGTGTAGCATAAGTCTTTCTTAAACTTATTGGTTTATTTTAAACAGATGGTTGGGGCATTTATCGTATATCCGGAAGCGATTCTGATCAGCGGCTTTATGGCCGCTTTTGGTTCGTATTTCGTGCTGACACGCCGCCGTATGCTGGGCATGCGGTTTATCGGGTGCGTGTGTTCCTTTCTATTCTTCCTGTCCTGTGATGCATATTCAGGCGCGATGGCGTCGGCTATCGCGTGTATCGGCACATTTGTGCAGATTATCGTGTCCGAACGCCAGTTGAAAAAGACGCTGGCCTTACGTAGCGGGATTGCTGTGACGCTGGCGTGTATCGGGATCGCAATATTTTACGGATCGCAGTCGATTTTTTCCTTACTGGCCAGTATCACAGCGCGGCTGAGTGAAGTGCAGTCCTGTACCCAGCGTATTCGCATGGGGTTCATGCTGGGGCATGTGTTCTGGCTGACCTATATGGTGCAGGAAGGCTTGTTGCTGCCGTTCGTGCTGGAGTCTGTCCTGCTGGTTTGCTGTGTGCTGACATTCGCGCAGCGGGAACATGCAAAGCGCAAAGCGCCCGCTATCGGGCTTCCGGCCTAAATTACACCAATCCCAATCGTTGTTCGAGCATACCCACATAGATATGGCCGAGGGTGATGTGCATTTCCTGAATCCGGCCCGGATCGGTATGCGGGACGTTGATCATAATATCGCAGTGATCTTTCATCTTGCCGCCCGTTTCACCGCTTAAACCCACGGTGATCATGTCCATGCGCTTCGCCTTTTTCAGGCCGTTGATGATGTTGTCGGAATTGCCCGATGTGGACAGGCCGACGGCGATATCACCCGCGTAGCCCAGTGCGCGGATCTGGCGCTGGTAAATCTGGTCAAAACCGTAATCATTGGCCGTGGCGGTGAGGGCGGAAGAGTCCAGCGTCAGCGACATTCCGGCGATGGGGGAGCGTTCCTTTTTCAGTTTCACGGCCATTTCAGCGGCGATGTGGTTGGAGTCCGCGGCGGAGCCGCCATTGCCGAAGAACATGACCTTGTTGCCGCGCTTGATCGCGTCTTCCGAAGCTTTCACCCATTCGATCACCTTAGGCAACTGTGTTGCAAAAGTTTGTTCCGCCACCTTTAAATGCGTGCTTGTGATATCGTTCCAGTATGCGTCGAAGTCGAAATTTTCGCCGCCCGCATGGTGTTCGGGCCGTTTTGTTTTTAAGTCAACCATAGTCATTACTCGTTATTGACGGTTGTGGCTTCGCCGGCGGCCGGTTCCATTTGCGTGCGGTTATAGATCAGCTGTTCTTCGTTCAACTGAAATCCCAGCAGAACAGTATAATCCGCAACGCCTGCTGTCTTGGGCAGAAGCTGGTTGATGGTTTCGATCTGTTTGATCGCGTCCTGATCCTTGCCGTATGACAGAGAGGCGGAGAAAATTTCCTTTGCCAGAATTTTTCCGGCAGCATCCGTTACGGCGATAAAGTAAGGGTAGGAGAAATTCGCGGTATCGTTTTTGGTTTGGCGTGCTTGCGGCCCGATGTGACCGTCAAAGGTGATGTCGATGTTCATGGCGACGGCTTCGTCCTGTTCGGCGCATTGGGTTTTGACGTCCATGATGGCGATTTCCGATACTTTTGTGTTCAGCGTCGGGGACGAGTAGTCCATGAATTCGTGCAGGTTTTTCAGGTCGGCCATGATTTGTACGGACGGGCAGTTGCCGTCAGCCCCGGCGGCGACGATGGTTTCAGCCAGTTCATCCGATTTGGCGGCCATTTGCGTGTCTTCGTTATTGCCGTTAAACATGCCGCCGATACTGCTGGACACGGAGTTCATGGTTTCACACGCGCTAACAGTCAGGGCCATCGCCAGAAGGGCGCACAGGTGCAATGATTTCATCGTTAACCGTCCTTTTTTGCAAAATCTGACCTACATTACGTGTGAAGGCGGCGGCAATCAAGTGTTTGGTGGTGGATTTTTGAATTTAAGTCTTTTATATAAGGCCCTATGACAAAACGTTCTTTAACAATTTTATTGGCAGCGCCGCGCGGATTTTGCGCAGGCGTCGATCGTGCGATCCAGATTGTCGAGAAGGCGCTGGAGAAATACGGCGCGCCGGTTTATGTGCGCCACGAGATTGTTCATAACAAATATGTGGTTGAAAGCCTGAAGGCCAAGGGGGCGGTTTTTGTCGAGGAGTTGGATGAAATCCCAAGTGACGGACAGCCGGTGATTTTTTCCGCCCACGGTGTGCCGAAAAGCGTTCCGGCGGAAGCGGCAAGCCGCGAGATGTTTTATATCGACGCGACGTGCCCGCTGGTGAGCAAGGTGCACAAGGAAGCGGAGAAGCGCCACGAACAGGGGATGCAGATTATCCTGATCGGTCATGCGGGGCATCCGGAAGTGATCGGCACGATGGGGCAGTTGCCGCCGGGTGCGGTTTTGCTGGTGGAAACGGTGGAAGACGTGGCGAAGGTCACGCCCGATGACGAAACCAAGCTGGCCTATTGTTCACAAACCACATTAAGTGTCGATGACACGGCGGACGTGGTAGCGGCGTTACAGGCGCGGTTCCCCGATATTGCCGGACCGATGAAGGAAGATATCTGTTACGCCACGACAAACCGCCAGGACGCGGTGAAGGGAATCGCGGGGCGGTGCGATGCGATGATGGTTGTGGGGGCGCCGAACTCCTCCAACTCAAACCGCCTTGTGGAAGTGGCGGCCGGGTACGGGTGCGATAAAGCGATGCTGATCCAAAATGTGGGGGAGATTGACTGGGCGTGGCTGGAAGGTGTGAACACGTTAGGGCTTACCGCCGGGGCGTCCGCGCCGGACATATTGATCGAGGAGATTATCGACGGCGCGCGCGCGCATTTTGAGGTCAGCGTCAAGGAAGTAACCTTACGCGAAGAAAACGTGATCTTTAATATTCCGCGCATCTTGCGGGACGAAGCGGCGTAACCAACATTCCCTGCATCCCCGGCTTGACCGGGGATCTTTTGAATTATGAACCATTACGTTTACATTCTGGCCAGCAAACCGTACGGCGTTTTGTATATCGGCGTTACAACAGATTTGATGCGCCGTGTCTGGCAACATAAAAGCAAAGAGATTGATGGATTTACGAAAGACTATAATGTTTGCCAACTTGTTTATTTTGAGCATTTTGAAGATAAATGGCAGGCCGCGCTGCGGGAGCGGCGATTGAAGAAGTGGAACCGCGAGTGGAAAATCAAGCTGATTGAAACGTCCAACCCAAATTGGCATGATTTGTATGAAAGTTTAACGTAGAAGATCCCCGCCTGTGCGGGGATGCGAGCAGAGAATGCCGGGATGTGAGTGATTATATGTCAGAGAACACAATCAATCTTTATACTGACGGAGCTTGTTCGGGAAACCCCGGACCGGGGGGCTGGGGGGCGCTGCTGCGGTGGAACGGGCATGAAAAAGAATTGTCCGGCGGGGAGAAGGACACCACCAACAACCGCATGGAAATGACGGCGGTGATCGAAGGCTTAAAGGCCATCAAGAAGCCCGGCGCGCGGGTGCATATCCATACCGACAGCAAGTATGTGATGGACGGCGTGACCAAGTGGCTTGAGGGATGGAAGGCCAAGGGATGGAAGACCGCCGCCAAAAAACCGGTCAAAAATGAAGATTTGTGGAAAGAGATCGATTCCCTGATTCGTCTCCATACCGTCGATTTTACGTGGGTCAAGGGACACGCCGGACATCCGGAAAACGAATATGTGGATAAGTTGGCAGTCGCAGCGATTCCAAGATCTTAGTTGGTAGTATCCACAGGAAACAGGTTAATTATCCACAGCGCCGATTA
>JAUHXT010000046.1 GCA_030426925.1 Alphaproteobacteria bacterium
AACTGGAACCAGACCGATTTGCCGGCTCCTTTCGATCCTTACGGGCAAGACCTGGATAATACATTCTATGCCCGTGCGCATGAACGGCTGACAAAAATTATTGCGGGCAGGGAAAACCTGAAGATTCTTGAAATCGGTTGCGCGCATTCTGTCTGGCCCCTGTATTTTCAGACTTACCACAAGGCACAGGTCGACGGGATTGATTATTCCGATATCGGGTGCAAGAAAACGCGTGAACTTTGGGACCACTATGGCGTGAAGGGCGATATATACAACGCGGACATGTTCAACCCCCCCTCCGATCTTATTGGGCGGTACGATATGGTTGTATCCTTCGGGGTTATGGAGCATTTCGAAGATACAGCCGGTGCCTTGCGTGCGGCGATGGCTTTTCTTAAACCTGACGGACAGTTGTTCACCATGATACCGAATATGTCCGGACTTATCGGTGTAATTCAAAAGTGGGCGGATAGGGATATTTATAACATTCATGTTCCGTTGTCTGCCCGTAACCTGAAAGATTCACATTCACAGGCCAATGCGCGCGTTGTGGATAGCGGATATTTTATGAGTGTGAATTTAGGCGTTGCACATGCGCAGCGGTGGGTCGGGACCTCCAATTGCATCACGATGCGGTCCATTCCAACCAAACTTGTCTGGTTGTTTGAGCGATCCGGTTTGCGCTTTCCTGCGAACCGGGTAACGTCTCCTTATATTTATGTCGTAGCAGAGAAAAACAACACAGATGGCTAGTTCGGAAGTTTCTATCGCTGTTATCGGTTTGGGGTATGTCGGGATGCCGCTGGCGGTGGCGCTGGCCGGTCATTATAAAGTGTCGGGCTTTGATGTCAGCGAGGCACGGGTAAACGAATTAAAAGACGGGTTTGACCGCAACCGGGAGATTGGCGAAGATGAACTGCGTTCCACCAGTTGCCAGTTTACCAGTGATACAGCGGATATTTCGGGAGCCAATGTCTACATCGTGACAGTCCCGACTCCTGTTAATGAAGAGGACAATACGCCGGATTTAAGCTACGTTAATGCGGCCAGTAAAATGATCGCGCCGCTTTTGAAAAAAGGCGACATCGTTGTCTACGAAAGCACGGTGTATCCCGGTGTGACGGAAGATATTTGCGGGAAGCTTCTGGAGGAAGAGTCCGGCCTTGCATGCGGTTCCGATTTTTACCTCGGCTATTCGCCAGAGCGGATAAACCCCGGCGATACGCAACACACGGTGCGCACCATTACCAAGGTCGTGGCCGGACAAACGCCGGAGATTACCGATATCCTTGCCGAGATTTATGCAACGACCAACGGTGGCAATATATTCAAAGCTGCCAACATCAAGACAGCCGAAGCGTCCAAGGCAATTGAAAATGCACAGAGCGATATCAATGTCGCGTTCATCAATGAAGTCACGAAAATCGTCAATGAGATGGATTTAAGCGTGTATGACGTTCTGGATGCTGCCGCGACAAAATGGAATTTCCTGAAATTTACACCGGGCCTCGTCGGCGGGCATTGCATCAGTGTGGACCCTTATTACCTAGCACAATGTGCAAAGGAATTGGGGCATGAGCCGGAAGTGATATTGGCCGGTCGGCATATCAATGATGCGATGGGCCGCTATTTTGCAAAACGCCTGATTGCGAAAATGGGAGAAGGGAAAAAAGATGTCCTGATCCTCGGGTTTACATTCAAGGAAAACATCAACGATATCCGCAATACCAAGGTGGTCGATGTCTATAATACTTTGAAGGATGCCGGGTATAACGTCGTGGTCCATGATCCACATGCCGCTCCGGATGAAGTAAAAGCGCATTACGGGATTGAGTTGGCGGCCGATTTGCCGGAGGCGGTGCAGTTTGACGCGCTGGTATTGGCCGTTTCACATAACGACTATCTGGGGATGGACGATGCTGCCCTCAAGGGGCTGTTAAAAGCGGATGGCTTGCTTTATGATCTCAAAGGTTTGTGGCGCTCCCGCGATTTTGGGAATAAAATTCAATATCTAACGGTGTAATATTTACTATGTCTGATCCCATTCTTGTTACCGGTGCTGCCGGGTTTATCGGCTATTCCGTTTCCAAAAAACTTTTGGAGCAGGGGGAACGCGTTTTCGGTATCGATAACCTGAACGATTATTATGAAGTGTCGTTAAAGGAAGCGCGGCTGGAAAACCTGCGTCCTCACAACGCCTTTGAATTCATGAAAATCGATATCAGCGACAAAGATGCGATGGAAAAGATGTGGGCGGAAAAGGGGCCGTTCAAGCGCGTTATTCACCTGGCGGCGCAGGCCGGGGTCCGGTATTCCCTTACCAACCCGCATGCCTATACCGCCAGTAATACCACCGGGCATTTAGTGGTGATGGATTTGTGCCGGCACACCGAAGGGTTTGAGCATTTTGTCTATGCCAGTTCGTCATCCGTTTACGGTGCCAACACCAAGCTTCCGTTTTCTGTCAAAGATCCGGTGACGCAGCCGATTTCCCTTTACGCGGCGACCAAGCGCAGTGTTGAACTTCTGAGTGAGAGTTATTCCCGCCTTTACCGCATGCCGCAAACCGGTTTGCGGTTTTTTACCGTTTATGGCCCTTGGGGACGTCCGGACATGGCGCTGTTTATCTTTACCAAGGCTATCCTGGAAGGGACGCCGTTGCCGGTATTCGGCGGCGGAGAAATGAAGCGTGATTTTACGTTCATTGACGATATCGTTAGTGGCGTCATTGCATCGCTGCATGCCGTTCCGGATGAAGAGGTTCCGCACCGTATCTTCAACCTTGGCAATACGCGCAGTGAAGAATTGATGGATTTCATTCGCCTGATTGAAGACGCGACAGGGAAAAAGGCGGAAATTGAGTTCCAGGGGATGCAAAAAGGCGATGTCCAGCAAACATACGCAGATATTACAGAAAGCCGTGAATTGTTGGGATATAACCCGCAAACCACCATTGAAGAAGGGGTGCCAAAGTTTGTAGAATGGTACAGAAATTATTACGGTATCTGATTTATGTCATCAAAAATCCAGTCGGCAGGAACCACCACAACTTACAGCCTTAAAGCCTTTAATATCCTTTTGGTTGAAGATTATGAATTCCTTCAGCAACTGATTGTCGGAATGCTGAAGAGTTTCGGCGTGGGCGGGATTACCGTTTGTTCGAGCGGGAACGATGCCAAGGGCCTGTTGCAGGTTTTGGCTGCATCACGGTCTTCGGACGTGAAAATGGTCGACATCGTTTTAACGGACTGGATGATGCCGGATGGTAACGGCGCGGAGTTGGTGCAATGGATGCGCGGCAACAAGGAAGACAAAATAAAATTCCTGCCTGTTATTCTTGTCAGCGCCTTTACAGATAAAAGAACTATTATGACAGCACGTGACGTCGGGGCGAATGAAGCGCTGGTGAAACCTGTATCGGGTGAAGCGCTGGCCAGCCGTATTCTAAATGTTATTAATAATCCGCGTCCGTTTATACAGTCTACGGACTTTTTCGGGCCGGACCGCCGGCGTAAAACACAAAAATTCAAGGGTGAGGAAAAGCGTACAACAACCGCAGAAGAGATAAAGGTGAACAATGAGCAGCTCTAAGGAAGATCCCAAGGTTGAAGTATATAATCGCATTAATAAACTGAAACTGAAGGCGGGCGCAGCGCTGAACGATGGTCCAGGGAAACTGGATCAGTCCTCCGTTGACAGGGCCAATTCTGTCGTGACGAGCATGGCGTCCCTGTACCCCAAAGAAATCAAAAATATGCTGGCCGGTTTAAACAAAGAATGGGAACAGCTGAAAGCTATAGGCCCTGATGGAAAGGGCAAGGCGCGGCAGGTTGAAAAACTGTCCAATACCGCCAACCATATCAAGGACCTTGGTACGACGTTCGGGTATAACCTGATGGGGCATTTCGGGGAGTCTTTACGCGACTTTATCCTGAAAACCGACCTGACAATGAATGAGCATCTGACGATTGTGCAGGCGCATATCGACGTGATGGGGGTGGCGTTCCGTGAGAACCTGAAGGACGATGATGGCGGGCCGCTGGCCGAGGAGCTGAAGATGATGGTCAAGGCCGCAATTAAAAAATACACGCCGGAACTGGCGGAATCCGATGAATCCCCCTTGCCGCCGAGCACGGAATAAGCAGTTCAGATGGGCAAGGAACGGCAATCCAGCAATCATATCCTGATGATCGAGCCTGCAGGTTTTTATGATAACCCGCAGACGAAAGAAACAAATTCATATCAAACACGTGAAGAAGGGCAGGACCGCAACAGCATCCAGATGAAGGCGTTGCTGGAGTTCCGTACATACCGTGATTTGCTGGTGGAGCACGGGGTGCAGATTACGACCGCCAAAGGCAGTAAGGAATGTCCGGATGATATCTTTCCCAACTGGTTTTCCACGCACCCGACAGGGCAGATGGTCATTTATCCGATGATGTATGAAAACCGCCAGAAAGAGCGCAGGCAGGACATTATCGACGATGTGCGCAAGCGGTATAACGACGTGATAGATTTTTCCATGCTGGAGCAGCAGGGGAAAGCGCTGGAGAGTACCAGTTCAGTGAACCTCGATCACCTGAACCAGATTGCGTATCTTGCACGTTCGCCGCGATCCGATGAAAAGGCCGCACAGGACTGGTGCAAAATGATGGGATACGAATTGTTCGCGTTCGATACCGAACATAACGGAATGCCAGTTTATCATACGGATGTTGTGTTATGGATTGGTAGTGAACTCGCCGGATTGTCCGTCGAATGTTTGAAGGATGATGCGATTATCGACAGTTTGAAAAAGCATAGAAAACTGATGACATTTACCAACGACCAGATGGGGGCCTTCGCCGGAAACGCGCTGGAGGTTGTCGGGAAGGACGGGGAGAAGATGCTCGCTATGTCGCGGGGGGCCTGGGATTCATTGCGCGATGATCAAAAACAAACAATCCGCGAACATTATTCCACCGTTATAAAGCCGGACCTTTCGACCATTGAATATTACGGCGGCGGGTCTGCCCGCTGCATGCTCGCCGAGCTATTCTAAGCTTCCACCATTTCATTTGAAATGCGTTGCAGCGTCGCTTACGTATTGTTTATACGCCGCGCTCCTTGCGCCTGTTTCAAATAAAATGCTGTTTGCTTTATTCAGACGACAGGTCATTCCAGAAACTCCGCGTTGAGGTCGACGGACGGACGCACGCCGATATTGTCGTAAGTTTCATCCATCCAGTTTTTCATTTGCAGGCGGCCAAGATCGCGCAGGTCGGTGAGAAAATGCCAGTCGGTATCAAACTTGCTGGCCACTGAAAATTCCTTCATCGAGTCATCGGCACGAACAGGGTGAATCCGCAAATCCTTATACTTGTCTTTATGTTCATCCTTGATCATGTCTTGTTCAATCAGCTTTTTAACGAAGCCGACGGCACGCAGTTCCTTTAACAGCGAGGAGTTGAAGGATATTTCGTTGATGCGGTTCATAATCTCCGGCGCGGTGGTGGGGACTTCATCCCGTTCAATCGGGTTCAGGTTGATGAGGATGATATCTTCGCTTCCCGTTTCATAAAAAAGCGGGTAAAGCGCGGGATTCCCCATGTATCCGCCGTCCCAGTAATATTCCCCGTCAATTTCCACGGCCTTAAACAGGAAGGGCAGGCAGCCGGAGGCAAGCGCCACATCCAGCGTCATTTCGGCAGTGTCGAAAATTTTGACCTTTCCGGTTTTGACGTTTGTCGCGCTGATGAACAGTTTCATGCAATCGCATTTGCGCACCGTATCAAAGTCGATGCAGCGGGCGAGGACATCGCGTAGCGGGTTCACGTCGAACGGATTGAATTGATAGGGAGAGAGCATGCGCGTGATGGTATCGAACATGAAATAGGCGTACGGGTTTTCACCGTTGCCGAAACCCATCATGCGTTCGAGCGGCAGGCCGCGCACGGGGGAATAAACGTTTCCTTCGCGGGAGATTTCGTACCAGAATTCTTCCAGCTTTTCACGGGCGCGGGGGGCTCCCCCCTCCTGCATGCCTTGCGTGAATGCCAGCGCGTTCATCGTGCCGGCGGATGTTGCTGTGAACCCTTCGACGTGCAGGCGGCCATCCTCCAGCAAATAATCCAGAATACCCCAGGCATACGCGCCGTGCGCCCCGCCGCCCTGTAACGCCAGGTTCACGGTCTTTTGCGGCTTTGTCTTTTTGGGTTTGGGCATGGTTTTCCGGTTCTTCAGTTCGTTGCAAATTCGGGGTGTTTTTTACGAACGGGCATTGATTTTAAAGGGTTTTTTATCAGTTCGTTTTTGCCACCCGATTGTACTTTTGCAGTGCGTTCCTTGCACCTGTGTCCTTATGTAGGCCGTTTCCGGCGCAGGTTCAAGGATAGGAATATTATCATAATTCTTTGGTCGCGCCCACAAAAATGTAAGGCCCTCACCCGGTCAAGCTGATGCTTGCCCGACCTCTCCCTGAAGGGAGAGGTGATTGCAGATTACTCAAGATAAAAACTAAATTAAAAAGAAGTCAGAGATACAATAATAAAATATTTAAATCACCTCTGACTTCTTAGTGAGTTAGTTAGAGAAAGTGACTAATTTCTGCTTAGCCATTCTTTTGTTCCTGCATTCGCTCTAAACCTTTTAAGGTCTGCTTTAGTTGTCTTTGCCACTATGAGGCTATCATCATCATCTATGAAGTCTTTGAAATGCTCCAATATTTCCATAGATGTGTTGTTAAGACTTGCTAACCATAGAGATTCGATTGCTCGGTGACAGTCAAGCCTTTCTAGTTCTTTCCAGAGTTTTTGATAATTTTTAGTTTTGTTAAGGTCATAAGAAATAATAAACAAAGCCATTGCGGCCTCCTTTGATAAAGTTGACGCAGCGGCTTGACATGAGTGACCAAATCACCAAACATGGTGAAATCAGTTAGTACACTTGACCCACACCGCTACAGGGAAAGTGGGTTAAGAAACAAAAGAGAGCCCGTTGACCTGCCAGTCGCGGGTTCTTTCATTTCTCATCGATTCTGATTCTTGTATTATTTTTACGTATTGTCAAACAAATGCGTACATAACAAGAACAGTGTTAAATTGAGCTGCTACTAACTTGGTAGGACTTCTGTGGTTTTTTTATCAGTTTTTGGAGTTTGTTACTGCGCCGTCCAGCCGCCGTCGATGGGGATGATGGAGCCGTTGATGTTTTCGGCGGCATCGCTGCTGAGGAATACGGCGAGGGCGCCGATGTCTTCGATTTGCGTGAATTTCTTGGTCGGCTGCGCCGCCAGCAGAACGTTTTTCACCACCTCTTCTTCGGAAATTCCCCGCGCCTTTGCGGTGTCGGCAATCTGCCCCTCCACCAGCGGTGTTTTCACATAGCCGGGGCAGATGGCGTTACAGGTGATGTTGTCCTGCGCCAGTTCCAGCGCGACGACCTTTACCAGCCCGGCGACGCCATGCTTGGCCGCAACATAGGCGCTTTTAAACGGGGAAGCGACCAGCGCGTGGGCGGAGGCGAGGTTGATGATACGGCCCCAGCCCTGTTCCTTCATCAGCGGTGTCGCGGCGCGGATGGTATGAAAGGAGGCGGAGAGGTTGATGGCGATAATCGCGTCCCATTTTTCGATGGGGAATTCTTCGATCTTTGACACATATTGAATACCCGCATTGTTGATGAGGATATCGACGGAGCCGAGGTCGGCGTTTGTTTGTTGAATCAGGCCGTCGATTTCCTCCGGCTTTGTCATGTCTGCGCCGTTATACAAGACCTTTACCCCGGCTTCCTGCGCCAGTGCGGCGCGGTCAGCCTCTATCTCATCCGCATCGCCAAAACCGTTCAGCATGATGTTGCATCCGGCGTTCGCCAGCGCGCGGGCCATGCCCTGTCCGATGCCGCTGGTGGAGCCTGTGATTACCGCGTTTTTGCCTGAGAGTGACATGATGTTTGCCTTTCGTTTTTTGTCTGCCCCCTTTTCACGGGGTGCTTATAGAATTAGTGCGTTATACGTGCAGGTCGAGGTTGAACCCGCGCGTGTTATCCAGCGGAGCCTGTCCATAGGCCGTGCCGCCCGACACTACAAAAAGATCAAGGGAAACGTGGTCGTTGTCAATGCGTGTTTGCGTTTCGCCGATTTCGTTGGTGAAACGCTGGATCCGTTGAAACAGGCCGTCATCCTGGCGGTTCAGCTGTTCTTCCAGCCGTGTGGTGCTGCCCGAGGGGTTTTGCTGAATCACGCTGCGCTGGAACCCGCGGGTGGTGGTGGAAAATTCCTGTATGCGGGTGAAGGGGCGGCCTTCCGCCGTTTCGAATTCCTGCACCAGGCGGATGCCGTTTTCGGTTTCTTCCTCGGTTTCGCTGATAAGCCGCGCGCCCTTGTTCTTTTCGTCATTATTGTTCGTGGACAGCTTGACGATATCGCGGGCGGAGGAGGCCTCACGCGGCGGCTTTTGCGGCAGGACGGAATCCGTACGGGGCTGGGGCAGCAGCTTTTGCGCCAGCAGGCTTTCGATTAAACCGTTGGGTCCGCGAACGTCCACGTCCTATGCATCCTCAAGGGCTGTTGCTCTCAAGATCCAGAGTACATATAAATACTTTTCCTAACCGTGAACTTCCTTATAATTAAGGCATGAGCCAGAATTTTAAAACCATATTCTCGTATCTCACATGGCCGGGGCTGTTAATAACTTGTTCGGTTATAACGGCCATCGGGTTTCATATGGGGCATCCGATTATTGCCTTTAATATCGCGTATGCGTTTTTGATCGGCAGTTTGCTTAAGCTGGAGCAGGTTATGCCGCATGAAGAAGCGTGGAACGAAAGTGACGGGCAGTTCTGGCCGAATATTTTTCATACGCTGTCGAGCAAGGGGACGGTGCAGGGGCTGTTAGCCTTTGGCGGTATCCTGGGGCTGTACAGCATTATCACCCCCTTAAGTGAGCCGGGATACGGGATATGGCCGCGCGAAGAGTGGCCGCTTGTCGCGCAGATTATACTGGGATTGGTGACGGCAGAGTTCGGGCTTTACTGGGCGCACCGGGTCGCGCATGAATTCCACCCGATCTGGCGGTTTCATGCGGTCCACCATAGTGTGACGCGGCTTTGGATTATCAATACGGGACGGTTCCATTTTATAGACTCGCTTATCAGCATTGTGCTGGCGATGGCGATTTTGATCGCGCTGGGCGCACCGCATGAAGTGGTGTTGTGGGTGAGCTTTATTACTGCGTTTATCGGCATGCTGACGCATTGTAACGTCGAGATGCGGTTCGGGCCGTTGTCGTGGCTGTTCAACACGCCGGAGCTGCACCGGTGGCACCACAGCACGAAGATTCGCGAAGGAAACAAGAATTACGGTGAAAACCTGATGATCTGGGACCATTTGTTCCGGAGCTATTTCCGCGAGGCGTGGCGGCGACCGCCGGTCAAAATCGGTATCACGGAAAAAGACATGCCGGCTACGTTTGGTGCACAATTGCTATGGCCGTTCAAAGACTTAGGCCTGGAGTTCCCGAAGAAGCGCGGTTTGAAAAAACAAAAGGCCGTTTAAGGCAATTTTCCTCAAATATTAGATAAAATTCATACTTTTTTTCATAAATCCTTAATAGCTGTTACACTATTATTAGGCGGTAAAGTGGCACAAATGGGGATGTGTTTTGTTTAATAATTGCGACTTCTTGATGGGGCAGGGAAAATCCATCGTTATTGTTATTCCGGCAGAATTGCCGGCGGCGGAAACATTCACGGTTTCCGTTTGTGAGAAGAGCATCCGTTTTCGCGCAGGGCGCGACCAGATTGCAGAAATCCCCTATCGCAACAAGGAAGTTTTTAAACGCCTGAGTTTTGCGCATGAGGTGGGGTTGGTTGAATTTCCAAAAGACCAGCCGTTCCCCGATTGCATTACGAATGTGGCGTATATTGAAGTAAGGAAAACAATACAATGAGCGGACCGGCAGGGACACCATTATCCGATGAACTGGGTGAAAACACAGCGTTAAAAATCGCTGGAAGTGGCGGCGTTGCGTTTAGCCAAAAGGCGGTCGGAACGTTCCATGATGTTGTGCCGCATGCAGCGGGTGCAATGGACAATGCCGCCAACCCCGTACAGCCGGAACAGACATCCGTTGCACAGACAGCCGATTTAACCCTGACGGCCAAGCCACTTAATCCAGCAGTTTAAAAGACCGATCCATCCCTTGACCATTCTATGTGTGGCTGCCACAATTCAATATGGCAAACACGCAGCCTTTAAAACCCAAGCAAAAAATAGCCCTTATCACCGGAATTACCGGGCAGGACGGTTCGATCCTTGCCGACATCCTTTTGAACAAAGGATATATCGTGCATGGGATGCGGGAGTATACGGTTGCGCCCGATACGGCCAGCATTGAGCATTTACAGGGATTACACCTGCATTACGGTGACATGACGGATGGCGGGTCGATTATGCGGATGATATCGCAGATTATCCCGGATGAGATTTACAACATGGCCGCACAAAGCCACGTGAAGGTGAGTTTCGATACCCCCGAACATACGGCGAATGTCAATGCGATGGGACCTTTGCGCATTCTTGATGCAATCCGCGCTCTGGGGCTGGAGAGTCATGTGCGGTATTACCAGGCATCGAGTTCGGAAATGTTCGGCCGTGCGAAAGCACCGCAAGACGAAAATACACCGTTTGAACCGTGCAGTCCGTATGGCAGTGCGAAACTGTTTGCGTACTGGACAGTGCGCAATTACCGCGACGCCTATGGCATGCATGCCAGTAACGGCATTTTGTTCAACCATGAAAGCGCGGTGCGCGGGGAAGAGTTTGTGACGCGCAAGATTACCAAAGCGGTATGCGAGATCGAAGCGGGGACGCGCGATGTTTTGATGCTTGGCAACCTTGACGCCAAGCGGGACTGGGGCCATGCGCGGGATTACATGGAAGCGGTGCGTTTGATTGTGCAGCAGGACAAGCCGGATGATTACGTGATTGCATCGGGAGAAACACACAGCGTCCGCGAATTCCTGGAGAAGGCCTTTGCCTGCACCGGCCGTTCCATTGGTTGGAAGGGCAAGGGGCTGAACGAAGAAGGGATCGATGCGCGCACAGGTGAGGTGTTGGTGAAAGTTGATCCGGAGCTGTTCCGTCCGAACGAAGTGCATATGTTACAGGGCAATGCGGTCAAGGCGTTTCAGAAACTGGGGTGGTCGCCGCGTACGCCGTTTGATGACCTTGTCAAAGAAATGATACAGGCCGACCGGATTGCGTCACCGGAGCTGAAGGCCTATGGCTGAGTTTTCCTTGCAGGGGAAAAAGATATGGGTGGCCGGGCATAACGGGTTGGTCGGGTCGGCATTGTTGCGCAGGTTGGCGCGAGAAGAATGCGAGATCATCACGGCGGCGCATGATGCACTGGATTTAACACGGCAGAGCGATACCGAAGAATGGATGGCAGAGCACAAGCCCGATGCGGTGATATTGGCGGCGGCGAAGGTTGGCGGTATCGGCGCGAATTCAGAACATCCGGCGGAGTTTATATACCAGAACCTTGCCATCGCGCAGAATGTGATTCATGCCGCGTACCGGAACAATGTCCGGAAGCTTTTATTTTTAGGATCATCATGTATTTACCCGCGCATGGCTGCGCAGCCGATACCAGAAGACGCTTTGCTAACTGGACCGTTAGAGCCGACAAATGAAGCCTATGCCATTGCCAAAATCGCCGGGTTGAAGATGGCGCAGTTTTACCGCGCCCAGTACGAATGCGATTTTATCTCGGCGATGCCGACCAATTTATACGGGCCGGGTGACCATTTTAACGCGCGGTCATCGCATGTCATACCGGCCTTAATGCACAAAATGCACAGCGCAAAAATGGAAAACAATCCATCCGTAGACATATGGGGCAGCGGGAAACCAATGCGTGAGTTTTTGCATGTCGATGATCTGGCCGATGCGTTGGTGTTCGTTCTGCAACATTATTCCGATGCGCCGCCCGTCAATATCGGCAGCGGGGAAGAAGTCAGTATCTCCAAACTGGCCGAAATGGTGCGGGATGTGTGCGGATATGCCGGAGAACTGGTTTATGATCCATTAAAGCCCGACGGGACGCCGCGCAAGATGCTGGACTGTTCGCGTCTTCAGACGATGGGGTGGAGGGCGTCTATCCCGCTGTCACAGGGGTTGGTGGAGACGTATGAATGGTATGCGCAAGAATGTTGCCATAATGAAGCGGCCTGAAAAACACAGGATAGTTTGAGGTTTTTAACTCTTACACTGTAAAATATAAGAGAATACGGATATTTTAGTATCAGAGGTTATCTTAGGGACTCTATCAATGGATACATCACAGCCAGAATTGGAAGAAGAAATCAGTTTCAGCGGGGAAGACCGGCGTGAAATTGCCGATTTTGGCGCGTATTTCGACAGCCTGGTCGATGCGAAGCCGCTGGACATTCCGATCGGGCGGTTCCGGTGCAGTAATTTACAGGACGTTATGCTGGTGACCACCGTTGGCCGGGGGATCGGTATTTGTATCCATGAACCGGTTATCAAGGCGGGAGGGCTTGGCAATTTATTGTTGCCGGGACAGTTGCTTAACGAATTTCCGCGCTTTACAAACCAGACCAACGATATCAGGAATTATTGCGAACAGTTGATGGACTCCATGGTCACTACGCTGGTGCAGCTTGGCGGCAAACGGTCCAAGATGAAGGTGAAATTGTTCGGCGCCGGGGAACTGGAAGAGGACAGCCACGATGAAGGGCGTAAAATATACGTGTTCGCCAAAGAGTTTATGATCCGTAACGGCCTTCAGATTGTGAGTGAGGACATCGGGCACAAGCTGGGCCGGCGTATCCAGTATTTACCGGTGAGCGGACGCGGAATTCGCCGTTTGCTGAAACGCCAGAGCGATCTTGATATCCTGCGGCGTGACGAAGAAGCCTATACCGACAAGTTTATCGTTCAGGATTTTTAAGAGCCTGATTCCAGCGGGCCGATTTTGCGCATCGTCAGGAAAATCAATTCATCACCATATTCAATCTGACCGGACATCTGAATCTGATCATCCCCTTTACGGGAAAGCTTCAGCGAGCTTGTATAGGTGACCGCATCACGTGTGGGGGTGCCGTTGGGGCGGGTCAGCATGAAGTCCGCATCGGCCTCCGACGGGTCGGCAACGGACACCATTTCCACTTCCGTATCGCTTAACACTGTAAAAGTACTGGTCCACAGGCAGTTTGCGGCATCGCGGCGGCGGGTCTGCCCGTCACGGATTTCCGTCACGCCGTCGCTTTTTTTCTCCAGCGGGCCCTGGTAGTTGGTGGTGGTGGTTACGCGGTATTGTCCGTCGAGTGGTGATGTCATGGTTAAAAGTCCTTACCAGTTATAGAGTAAGGATTTTTTGTTTCTATTCAATTAAAAAGAAAACGATTTTTAGCCAAAGTTTATGCGAGTTACGGGCGGACCTGATCCATGGCTACGGCGTGTGGAATGTGTGCCGGAGCGCGGCGGTAGGCCGTTTCCGGGTATATCGTCATCATAGGCCGATGTTGTTGGTAAAAAATTGCCGTTCGATTGACGGGTAGAAGTTGCTTCTGTCAGGTCAGGATGTGCTGTCAACCTAGGTATGCTTCCATTCTTACCGGTAAATACGAGGCTTTGATCCAGTTTGCTATCCTCCCCTAATTCTTCTTCCAGAATTGAGGCCACATGAGCCGTACCAGTTGTGCTGGCAGCCCAGACAACGCGTAGGTTGTCGTTTGCAACGTTCGATGTTTTTAATGCTGTCTGAACATCGCTGCTTGTTAGCTGTTGAGCGATTCCGTGGATGATTTGCCTCTTGGTTTCTATGTCCAATCCTTCTTTTCGGCGAATTCCCATGACATTGATGTTTTTCTTTCCGTCCTCGATCGACGTGTGGCTTGTGACAACCGTAAAGGCAAGGAGTTCATCCGGATTTTCGCTTTTGTTTCTGTAAGTGACGATAACAGTAGCGTCTTCATCTTCTGCATTGTCCAGATGATCTTCTACGTCTGCGATTTGTGCAAGAATCTTTTTGTCATGGGAATTCATTGCCCTGATAGCTTGCAGATCTTGTCTTTGTATTTTGCGTGTGTGGACGCTAGCCGTGTCGTTAAAGCTTTTTGTAAGGTAGGAGCTAGCGTCATAAAAGCTCAATTGTTGAAGTTTTTGGAAACCTGAATCGCCAAGATGCCTGATGATATTGTGTGTGGTCGTGTCGTTTTCATCGACGACTGCGACAATGCGCTGCGGGCGCGTTTTCAGTTCTTGTTTAGCGACCAAAGAAACGAGGTGTTCCGCCATTTCACGTGTTTGAAATTCCGGGCGTGCAGCGATAATATGAAGAGCGGAAGAACGGCGGACTTCATGGTCCCGTAAGTTGTCATAGCCGATAACGGCAACGGGAACCGGTTTGCCCAAATTGTTTATGCGGCATACAATATGCCCCGGACGGCCTTTTAGAGTGTCCAAATCTATGTCCTGCACAGCATTTTCTTCGAGGCGGTCGTAAATAGATGTTTCGATTAGCCTTTTTAGATGTAGTCTTTCCGGCAGTGGGCTACCGTCCGTACTTTTTCCAGAAAAGAATTCATCAAGAGTGAATGTCTTTATATCATGTGTTTGTGGAGCAACATGTAATGCAGGGCCGTGACGTCTTGCTACTTCTGCCCGGATTTTTCCAATCAATTCAGCCCGGTCTCCGGGAAGTGCAAAACGGTCGGCGTAAATACGGATCATTTCTTCCGGCCTTACCAAAACAGGTCCGTTTTGAGTCCTGATTTCAGCAAGTTGTTCTCTACTCGGGTTGCCGTTGTAGTTCGCCTTTGATGCATCCTGCGGATATCCGGCGAGCGTTTTGTAAGGGTCGAGCATATTTGAGATAACGTCTGTGGCGTTTTTAACGGCGTCCGGAACGGTTTCAATTGTTGCTTCCAGTGCAGACAGGCTGTGATCAAGGCGCCGTGCATTCAGAGCAAGTATGTTGCCGCCATCAATGCCCAATGCATCAGCGCGCGCTTCACGGCTTTCATGTATCTGATCTTTGGCCGATCTGTTGTAAATCACACGGTGCGCAGTCCATCCAACGGACTCATCTTCGTTAACCAAAGCCCAGAAATTCGATGTCAGCCCTTTGCGCTGAGGAAGAAGACCAGGGTGGTTATTGTAAACTTCGCCTTTAAAAAACTCTATAAGATCATCATGTGCGATTTGTAATGTACGGTTGATGAAGGCTCCCAGATAATTCTCCGGATTTCCCAGAGATGCAATAAATGCCGGATCGTTTATGTCTTCAACTTCACGGATTGTTACGCCGCTTCCTTCATGATCGCGTGCCAGCCTTCTTAATGGGACGGAAATGCTGTTGGGCGTGCTTCGCGGGTATTTCTCATCGATAAATTCGGAAACTACACCATTCAATATCTCTCTTTCCCAAAAGGCAAGTTCCTGCATATCGGGTTGTGCTGCATTCACAATTGTCGGAATTTTGGGAATCCATATTTCTACTTCGCCGCCAGAGTTTAAAGTATGCGGGATAAACTGGTTTGCGGCCAACGCTGTAGAAACATCGTTTCCTAAAAGAAATGCTATTTTCCTAGCTCCCATAGGTTTTCTTACCATTTATGCGCCTCCCTTAACCGTTTCCATTTGCCTGCTTTTCCAGAGGCAAATCAGAGGTTACGTTATCCCATGCCACATTAAACAGGGCACGGAAGGCGTCAGCGAAGTGATGAGATGTCAGGACAGTAACAGTGACGTTATTCTTTTCAAAGTTTACGAAGGCGACTTTATTAGAGTAGGCATATACTGCACGGTCATTGAAGATCTGTTCGGGAACCCAGCGGTATTCCGCGAAGTCTTTTGAAATTAGGTCTGTTGTGCCTTCTTTCGTTGTAATGCGGAAATTTACCTTCCTGCCCAGCTCGTGCATTCTTTTAGAGTGCATTTCAAACCATTCTTCACCCAACCACTTATACCAGTGGGGGGGATAGGCATTAAATAAGACGAAATCACCGCCAAGGTTTTTTGCGGTTTCATATATATCGTCCATAAATTCTTTGAACTGATCGCTACCGGAATAGGTTCTGATGTAATTGTTTGAAAGGCGTACCCCATCGAGCCCAATAAACTCTATACCGTTTCTTTCAAATGCCTTGCGGATAGCGTCGAGGGTGCTGGCACGCGGAGTCGACTGCCCGTTCTCAATCGAGCCGATTGAGGTCGCGGAGATTCCAGTGCGCTCGGACAAGTCTGATTGAGACCAGTCCAATATCCCCCTTGCGCCCCGAATTTGAGCCGTCGTAATGGACATTCTTACGTAAAATCCTAACTTAAGTTACACGCCGCCATTTTTGATTTGGGCTCTTCTTACCCTAATCTGTAAAATTGAGCAAGAAAAAAATCTTAACTATTTCTTTATAAAATGTGTTTCGGCTTACGGTTTGTGGTAAAAATCAAAGTTTATCCTGAGATATTTCAAAGATTTAACATATGCGACCATATACCATAAAAAGGCATGCGTAAAGTGAATAGTTCTCATCCACTTTTGGTATAAGCAGTTAATTAGAAGCTTATGCGGCCTTTTCAACCAGTCCTTCGCGGCGAAGCAGGGCCAGTGGGTCGGCATCGCGTCCGCGGAAGCGGTTATAAAGTATGCGTGGGTGTTCACTGCCGCCACGCGAAAGGATCTCGATCTTGTATTTTTCGGCCGTTTCACGGTTATAGAGCCCGGTTTGCTCGAAAAGCTCAAAAGTATCGGCGTCCAGCACTTCCGCCCATTTATAGCTGTAATAGCCGGCGGCATAGCCACCCGCAAAGATATGGGAGAAAGAGGCAGACATCGGCCCGGACATGCGCGGGAACAGTGATGCGTCTTTCATGGCCTCATCCTCAAAGGCTGCGACGTCTTCTATCGTATCCGGATCGGCGGTGTGCCAGGTCATATCCAGCAGACCGAAACCCGTTTGGCGCAGACCGGCCCAGCCAACCATGAAGTTCTTGGCCTTATTCAGCTTTTCTATCAGGTCGTTCGGGATTTTTTCGCCGGTTTCATAGTGCTGTGCGAACAGGTCCAGTGTTTCGCGGCAATAGCACCAGTTTTCCTGTACCTGCGAGGGGAGTTCGACAAAGTCCCACAGGACGCTGGTCCCGGAGTGGGAAGCGTAGGTGACGTTCGACAGCAAGGCGTGCACGGCGTGCCCCATTTCATGGAAAAGGGTGGAGACTTCATCAAAGGTCAGCAGGGACGGGGTGTCCTTTGTCGGTTTTGTGAAGTTGCATACAATCGCAACGATGGGACGTTCTATATTGCCTTTATATAAGCCCTGGTCGCGGTAACTGGTTTTCCAGGCGCCGGGCTTTTTGCCCTTGCGCGGGAAGAAGTCGGCGTAGAACAGGCCGACAAAGCCGCCCTTGTCATCATGGACTTCGAATGCCTTCACATCTTCGTCCCAGACGGGGTATTGGCCGGATTCTTTGAACTCCAGTCCGAACAGCTTGCTGAAATGAGTGAAGACGCCGTCCAGAACCTTTTCAAGCTGGAAGTACGGGCGCAAATCTTCGGACGAGAAGTGGAACAGCTCCTGCTTCAGCTTCTCACTAAAATAGCCTACGTCCCAGGGGCGCAGGTTGTCCGGCCCATTATTATTGTCAGCAAACTCCTTTAGGCGTTCGAGGTCGGCTTCGGCGGCAGGTTTATAAGTGGCCAGCATTTTCAGCAGGAAGTCGTTCACGGCCTGCGGCGTTTCGGCCATGCGGCGTTCCAGCACAAAATGCGCGTGGTTGTCGTATCCCAGCAATTTTGCACGTTTATCACGCAAAGAGATGATTTTGAGAATGTTGTCGCAGTTGTCGTATTGGTCTTTGTAGGCACGAGAGGCGAAGGCGCGCCACATTTGTTCGCGCAGGGCGCGGTTGTCGGCATAGGTCACAAAGGGAACGTAGCTGGGGAAGTCGAGCGTGAAGAGCCACTTGTCCTTCATACCCTTTTCCTCCGCCGCAAGTGCGGCCGCGTCGATAGCGGTCTTCGGCAGGCCGGAAAGGTCTTTTTCATCGGTGATAACCAGTTCGAAGTCATCAGCGGATTTTTTGACGTTCTGGTTAAAAGCCGGGCCGAGGGTGGACATTTGTTCGTTGATTTCGCGCAAGGCTTCCTTGTCTTCGTCATTCAAAAGAGCACCGCCACGCACGAAGCCTATATATGTGTCTTCGAGCAGGGTTTGCTGTTCGGGGGTGAGGTTGAGGGTATCGCGTTTGTCATAGACGGCCTTTACGCGGGCGAAGAGGTCGGCGTCCATCGAGACATCGCTGCTGAAGTTCGCGTTCAGGGGGCCGATTTCATCGGCCAGCGCTTCCAGTTTGTCATCGGCGTTGCAGTGGAGCTGG
>JAUHXT010000047.1 GCA_030426925.1 Alphaproteobacteria bacterium
AAAGATAGGTTTAATTGCCCTGGTCGGCGTTGTGCTGTTAATACCGTTTTACGGAACGGCCGAACACATGATTGGCATGCCGATTGTGTCTGTTCTGGGGGAACTGCGTTCGCTAGTCCTGTTGTTGATGAGCGGAGTGCTCGTTGTCCTGATGGTGATTGCCGTTGCCGACCTGATGTTTCAGCGCCAGCAGCATTATCAGAAAATGCGCATGACCAAGCAGGAATTGAAGGACGAATACAAACAGGCCGAAGGGGACCCGCATGTGAAGGCCAAACTGCGCCAGCTTCGCGCTGAAAAGGCGCGGGCGCGTATGATGCAGGCTGTTCCGACCGCCGATGTCGTCATCACAAACCCCACCCACTTTTCGATTGCGCTGAAATATAACCCCGAAGAAATGGTTGCCCCGCAGGTTGTGGCAAAGGGCATAGATGAGATCGCATTGCGCATCCGGGAAGTTGCCAAGGAAAACGACGTCATTATCATGGAAAATCCGCCGCTCGCCCGCGCGTTATACGATACCGTGGACATCGACCAGACAATCCCCGAAGAACATTATCAGGCAGTCGCCGAAATCATCTCCTTCGTCTTCAAACAAAAGGGAAAACTGTCCCCGAAACCGAACTAGAGCCTACAAAAACGCCTCTGTCTATGCCATTCTTACTGCATGACACTGGATCACAGCGAATTTATTAAGCGCCATCACACGGTTTCCCCCGATACGTTTAAGGAACGGCAGAATACGGTCAAAGGGCTGATTATCTCGGGCCTTGGCGTCATGCTGTATATGGGCGGCTGTATCCTTGTCGCTATTTTATTCGATATCAGCATGGAAATGGTGTTTGTCGCGGCGCTATCATTCCTCGCGGCCACCATTGTTGCATTCTTCGTTCAGCGTTTCCGCGATACCATCAGTGTGCAGGAACAACAGCGCCAGTTGATACTGGAAGTGCTGGAGGGCAGCCGCGGTGCACGCTTGATTACCGATGGCGGTGATAATCCAATCTACAGCAACCAGCGTTTTGATACATTGTGCGAAGGGGTGGGAGAATCGGGCCTGAACACGCTGACCCGCCTGTTTATTGATAACGAAGAAGCCTACAGCCATTTTAAAAACCTCGCTGAACAGGCGCGCCGGGGGTTAACGGATTCTATTGAACTGAAATCCATCCTTGGCGACCGTGAACGCTGGATGATGGTGACCGCGCAGCCGATTGCCGGCTGGGCCGGTTATATCCACTGGCGCATTGATGATGTAACGGAGCAGCGGGAATTTGACCGCTCCATTCGCGAAGAACGTGAAAAACTGATCGACTTTACCGATAACGCCCCGGTCGGTTTCTTTTCCGTGGATGAAAAAGGGCACTTTGTTTTTGTGAACGGCACGCTGGCGCGCTGGCTGGGTGAAAGCATTGAAAAACTGTTGAAGGGCGGGCAACTGCACACCTTTATGGAGAACCCGCCCAAAAGCGGCAATCTGTACGACATTACGGATGAAGGCGGGGAGCGGCAGGTTCGTGAAATTATGATGAAGGGGCCGGGCGGTAAAAACTTCCTTGCTTCCATTAACCAGGCCGTGGTGGACGAAGGCGGCGGGCGTGTGCGGACCCGCGGTATTGTCCACGATCTGACAACTGAACGCGCGATGCGTCAGGCGCTGGAAGCGTCCGAAGACCGCTTCCAGAGATTTTTCGAAGAAGCGCCGCTGGGCATCATAATTATCGATTCAAATGGCGTGATACAGGACTGCAACGCATCGCTGGCCGCATTGGTCGGCAGCACGGATCAGGAAATAGAAGGCCGCGACCTGAAAGACATAATCAACCGCGATGATCAGAACACGGTTCTGGGGGCGCTCGCACGCACGGAAAAAGGCTCGCATATGCAAGGGCCGATCGAAATCACACTAAAGGATAAAAAAGAAGTTTCGGTTCAGCTATACGCCCGCAAATTTAAAGGAAGCGAACAAACCGTTCTTCACTTCATTGACCTGACAGAACAAAAGGAACTGGAGGAAAAATTCGTCCAGTCACAAAAAATGCAGGCGATCGGACAGCTCGCCGGCGGTGTCGCGCACGACTTCAACAATCTGCTGACCGCGATTATCGGTTACTGCGACCTTCTGTTCCTGCGCCATAAACCTGGCGATCCGTCCTTCGGCGATATCATGCAGATCAAGCAGAACTCGAACCGTGCGGCAAACCTCGTGCGCCAGCTTCTGGCGTTCTCACGTCAGCAGACTTTGCGCCCGACGGTTCAGGACGTCTCCGACATTCTGACGGAAGTGTCATACCTGATCCGCCGTTTAATCGGCGCAAATATTGAACTCGATCTGGTGCATGGCCAGGATCTGGGGCTGGTCAAGGTGGACACCGGGCAGATGGAACAGGTGCTGATCAACCTCGCTGTGAATGCCCGCGATGCGATGGAAGACGGCGGTAAACTGACAGTTAAAACTGAAAGCTTCACCAATGACAGGCCGATCAAGGTAACGGAGGAAGACCTCCCCCCCGGCCGCTGGGTGCGTATTGATGTCACCGATACCGGTTGCGGTATTCCCGAAGAAAACCTGTCCCGGATTCTGGAACCTTTCTTTACGACCAAGGAAGTGGGGCAGGGTACAGGGCTTGGCCTTGCAACCGTCTACGGCATTATTCGCCAGACTGGCGGTTATCTGGATATTAATAGCAAGGTAGGAGAAGGAACGACATTCTCTATCTATCTGGCCCGTTTGTCGGACGAGGAAGCGGCAGAAGCATCGGAAGAATCTGTCGATGAAGTATCTGATGCCGCGGACCTGACAGGTACGGCGCAAATCCTGCTGGTGGAAGACGAAGACGCCGTCCGGACTTTCAGTACACGGGCGCTGACAAACAAGGGATACAAGGTTCTGGAAGCCGATAGCGGCGAGTCAGCGATGAAAGTCATAGATGAAACCGGTGAAATGGCCATTGATCTGCTGATAACCGATGTGATTATGCCGAATATGGATGGCCCGACACTGGCAAAAAAAGTGAGGGAAAAGCATCCGAAGCTGAAAATCATCTTCATTTCGGGTTATACTGAGGATAAGCTGAAAGATCATATGGGCGAAAACATATTCTTTTTGCCCAAACCGTTTACGCTGAAACAGCTGGCAGCAAAAGTAAAAGAAGTTCTGGATGAATAAAGTATGAGCGATATTGTAAAACAACCTGTTATCTCTGCTGCCTCTATACGTATTATCGCTGTTCAGCTTTTGCTTTTTGGCCTGCTTTTCCTGCCTGAATTTTCAATTTACCCGATGAAATGGGAAGTCGCTGAATATTCCCTCGTTATGCGCACGTTTCAGGACATCGTCGATAACCCGTTTTTCTATTCATATCTGGCGTTTATATCCATCCTGATGCTGTTCAGCTTTGATGTGAATGTCGAAGACGTCGCATCGCAGGGCGGCCGTGTGTCGATGGGGCAAATGTTCGTAAAGGCACTGACAAAGGTGGTAACCGTTTACGGTGTCCTGTATGCCGCGTCATGGTTGTTGCTGATATACAAGCTGCGGTTTTTAGGGGACGTTTATATCAATGGTCATCTAGTGGCCGCCGCCGGATAGAAAGTTCTGGAAAGCGTCCGTTTTGAAAATCGCTTCCGACACCACATCGTGCCCCAGCCCATTCCAGTGCCAGTCACTTTCGAACTCAAATCTTTCTTTGTGCTCCGCGTAATGTGCCTTAAATGCCGGCAATGTATCGACCACCGTATACCCCATGTCGCGGGCCTCATTCATTAAATAGTCCCGTGTTTGTTCAAAATAGATTTTATTCTCGGTTTTATATTGCGGGTTGTAAATAAAACTGCGCGGCGCATCGACGGACAGGATGATTTTTTCTGGCGAAAGACCGGAATAGTCCGGCAGTAAAGTCAAAAACGCGGCAATGGCTTTGTAGGAATCAAACAGCTTTTCATCCTCTGCGTGGGCTTCGACATTGGCGATGTAGTGCGTTTCTTCATTTTTCTGCTGCATGAATTTCTGTTTCATCCGGCTATAGGCGTGGCTGGCCTTCAGGTTGAAAAACAGGTAACGCGCCAGTGCGGAATAACCGACAATATTCCGTAATGGGGAAGGGTGATATTCCTGTAACAAAACCGGGCGCATGGTTCCGTCGTCTTTTTCCATGAATTGTTGAAAATTCTGAAACGCGGCATAACGCGGCAGGCTTTGGTCAAAATCGTTACTGACGATATTGACGATTAACAATTCTGGTGCGTATGTCTTCTTTGCATAGTCGGCCCAGATGAGGTATTGGCTGAGCGGCGCTCCGCTCATGGCAAAGCTGTAAACGCGTTTGTCGGGTGACACTTTTTCACTCAACCGGCCATAAAGCGTGTCCTCATACGCAACCATCATTGCTTCGATATAGGAATCACCGATCACAGCAGCCAGCGGACGTGGATCATCCGGATCGTAATCCTGATCGTTGGCGAAGCCGTCATTATTGATGCGGCGCTTGGTGACAATGGAAAAATTCCATTCATTCGACCATGTGACTGTTCGGTTTGCCTGAAAACGTGAAACCGGATCGTCAAATGTAACGGCTTGTGAAAACAAAGGCTGCGCAACGGGCAGGAACCGCAGCAATATCTCCAGCAGCAACAATGTAAACAGGCCGGACAGCCCAAGCCCGATAAGCATAAACAGGATATTCTTTATTTTTCCCATACTATAATGCTCCGGGGGCTGAGTTGCTTTGTAAAAAGCGCTGATAGGTCTGGCTGCCGCGCACTTTTTCAAACGCTATGCCGTGTCCGGCTTCGTTCCAGTGGCCGTCCGTTTCGTATTCCAGCTTCTCGCCTGTGTTACTGAAATGCGCGTAAAACGGCTGCGTTAAATCAATGACTTCATATCCCCTGGCGCGCGCTTGGTCGATAAAATATGGTTTCATCTGCTCGTAATACGATTTTTCAGCCGCAGGATCGAAATCGGACTTGTAAATTCCGGGGCGCGGCGCATCGGTCAGAAACAGGATCTGCGATGGTTGAAGCCCTGAATATTCCGGCAACAATCGCAAAAAAGCATCGATCACGACCTTTGAATCGGCAACGACTTCCGCGCCGACATTGACCGGAACATTGTTCATATATTCCGTCTTTTGTTCTTCCTGTCCGTTATTTGCTGTCGCTGAATTTTTCTTCCGTGCGAAATATTCCTTCACCTTGTGCATGACTTGTGACACTTCAAGGTTGAGCAGCAGATATTGCGCCAGTGCCGATTGACTGACCAGCTTCCCTTTCCAGCTGGGGCGGAACTCGTTAACGAGCCGCGGGGTCAGTTCACCGTTCTCGTCTTCGACAAACTGCTGGAAAATCTGCAACCACTTATATTTTGGCAGGCTCTGGTCGAAATCATTGCCCATCATGTTAAACACCATCATGTCCGGCTGGTACGTATCCTGCGCATACCGCGCCCAGATCAGGTATTGGCTCGCCGGGGCGCCTGCGCCTGAAAAACTGTAAACCCTGTGATCCGGCGCGGCGTCTGCGGCCATTCTTCCATGCACTGTGTCTTTATAAGGTGTCATCGCTGCCTGAATAAACGAATCGCCGATGACTGCGGCCAGCGGGCGCAGATCATTCGGGTCATAATCCTGATCGTTCACGAACCCGTCATTGTTTGTGCGCCCGTGATTGATAATCGTAAAATTCCACTCATCCGACCATGTAAAATCCTGGTTTGGTTCCAGTTTTGCGATGGGATCGTCCTGCGTCACCGCCTGCATATAGAACCCGGTATTGACCGGCAGCAGCCGCAAACCGGTCTCCAGCAAAGCAAAGGTAAGAAAACAGGACAGGCCAAGGCCGATGAGGGTGAACAGGACAGGCTTGAATTTCGACATGATACTTAAGTGCCGATGGGGGCACGGAAAGTCAATACAGGAAAATGTTCTTTTTTTGTTCTTTTTGCTTTACAATGAGAACAAATAGGGTACATTGGTCGCAGAATAACCGTGCGTAAGTTTATCTCACTGACCACAGATTATTGAATATCGCAAACAGCTATGCAAAAAGGGAAGGAAGCACACCATGTCCGTTACACCATTTAAAAGAGAGGATTCCATGTCACAAAACCCGGCCGAAAAACAAAAAGCACTCGATGCCGCGCTGGCGCAGATTGAACGCGCATTTGGCAAGGGATCTGTTATGAAATTGAATGGCGAGGAAAACCCGATGAATGTGGAAGCCATCTCCACCGGCTCTCTGGGCCTTGATATCGGGCTCGGCATTGGCGGCCTGCCGCGCGGCCGGATTACCGAGATTTACGGACCGGAAAGTTCCGGTAAAACAACACTCGCCCTGCACGTCATTGCGGAAGCACAAAAAGCGGGCGGTACCTGCGCGATCGTGGATGCTGAACATGCCCTTGACCCGTCATATGCGGCCAAGCTGGGGGTCAAGGTGGATGATCTTCTGATCTCCCAGCCCGATGCAGGGGAACAGGCACTGGAAATTTGCGACACGTTAGTGCGTTCCGGCGCACTGGACGTTGTCGTCGTTGACTCTGTTGCCGCGTTGGTTCCACGCGCTGAACTGGAAGGCGAAATGGGTGACTCCCATGTTGGATTGCAGGCACGTTTGATGTCACAGGCTGTACGGAAGCTGACAGGCTCCATCTCCAAGTCCCGTACGGTGGTTATTTTCATCAACCAGATCAGGATGAAAATCGGGGTTATGTTTGGTTCCCCCGAAACCACCACGGGCGGAAATGCCCTGAAATTCTATTCTTCTGTCCGTCTGGATATCCGCCGTATCGGGGCTATCAAGGACCGCGATGAAGTGGTCGGCAACCAGACACGGGTGAAAGTCGTGAAAAACAAAATGGCCCCGCCATTCCGTCAGGTTGAATTCGACATCATGTATGGTGAAGGCGTATCCAAAACCGGTGAAATCATTGATCTTGGCGTACAGGGCGGCTTTGTTGAAAAATCCGGCGCATGGTTCTCTGCCGAAGGCGAACGGATCGGGCAGGGACGCGAAAACGCCAAGCAATACTTGCGTGACAACCCGCAAATGATGGCAACGCTGGAAAATAAAATCCGTGAAAATGCCGGCCTGGTGGCTGAGCAAATGCTGGTCGGTCCGGCCGATGAACAGGAAGCTGCAGAGGCCGCTGCCGAACCGGAGGAAGAGGTTGCCGAAACCAAGCCGAAGAAAAAAGCCGGTTAAGAAGAATTGCAGTTGCTGAAACAACAAAAAGGCCGCATCCCGCGGCCTTTTTTACATGTCATATCCCCAGTCGCGCCAATTCCCTCTGCCTCCTGCCGCCACTGGGCCTCTTGCCGGTGAAGACAGGGCATGGTTATCCGCTCTCAGCCTTTCTTCCAACGCGGGTCGCTGTTTTTCGGCTGCCATTCTGTGTGCTGCACTTAAATAATAGGTTTTTCTGCTGACCCTGTCTGCAGCCTGATGCCCCATAATCTTGACTGTCTCTTTATCATGACCGTTTGCACGGGCGGCCTCCATGGCCGCACTTCTCGCCTGTTTTTTTGCTTTTTTTATGAGTGGTTCCGCCCGTTTATAAATGCCATGCGCATTAAATTCATCGACACGGCACCATGCTATAATTTTACCAATGCGTTCTCTTCGTTTTTCTTCCTGCCGTGCAAGTTTTGCCTGTTCCTGCTCCGGCGTTTTCGCTTTTTTACTCATACTACACATACCTCTACGTTCGTAATAAGGCCATGTGTAACGGCAAAAAATATGAAAACAAGACTTGTTCTTAAAATTTATTTGGGGCAAAAAAGAAGGCTGTCTGCGGGGTTTTAACCTTTTTCCCGCATTAGCCGCGCTTTTTGTTTGTTCCAGTCGCGCTCTTTCACGGTTTCCCGCTTATCGTGTTCTTTCTTACCCTTACCCAGCGCAATTTCGATTTTGGCCATGCCCTTGTTGTTAAAATACAGCCGCACCGGAACGATGGTATAACCGGCCCGCTGGACGGACCCCATCAGCTTGTCGATCTCCCGCTTGTGTAGCAGCAGCTTGCGCTCACGCTTCGGCTCATGTTGCAGATGCTTGCCCGCTTGCTGGTATTCGGGAATATGCGCGTTAAACAGAACAATATCGCCGCCCTTGGGCCCCACATAGGCTTCATTAATGGACGCCTGTCCCAATCGCAGCGATTTTACTTCCGTGCCGACCAGGGCAATCCCGGCTTCAAACTTGTCCTCCAGAATATAATCAAAGCGCGCACGTTTATTGTCCGCAACCGTCTGGTTCACGGAAATCATCCCGCCCTTTGATTTGGATTTTTTAGCCATTGGCCGCTAGCGGCTTTTTGCCCGGTGCAATCCCGGCCTGCGCCATGGCGCTATCGACAATCGCCCGGCATTGTTCCGATGCCTTCACCAGCGGCAAACGCACATCGTCATGGCACAGCCCCAAACGCGATGCCGCGTATTTCACGGGGGCGGGGGACGCCTCTACGAACAGCGCATCATGAATCGGCCCCAAACGGTCGCGAATATCGCTAAACACGTCCATATTGCCTGCGCGCCACGCTTCATGCATTTGTGAACACAGGGCCGGGGCGATATTCGCCGTCACGGAAATACATCCAACGCCGCCCTGCGCCAAAAAGCCTGCGACCGTCCCGTCATTTCCCGAAAGCTGGCAGAAATCAGACCCAATCTCCCGCAAGGTTTGTAACGGACGGTCAAGATCACCCGTTGCGTCCTTGACCCCGACAATGTTGGGAAGCTTGTACAGTTCCGCCATTGTCGCCACGCTCATATCGACAATGCAGCGCCCCGGAATATTATAAATAATGATCGGAATATCCACTGCGTTTTCAATCGCCGTGTAATGCGCGATCAATCCATCCTGTGTCGGCTTGTTGTAATATGGCGTGACGATCAGCGCCGCATCCGCGCCGGACGTTTTGGCATCTTGGGTAAGCTCAATCGCTTCCTTTGTGGAATTGGAACCGCTGCCTGCGATCACAGGGACGCGCCCAGCCGCGATATCCACACATCGTTTAACGATTTTTTTATGCTCGTCATGGCTTAAAGTCGGGCTTTCGCCAGTCGTACCGGCAGGGACCAGCCCGTGGCTGCCCTGATCAATCTGCCATTCCACGAAGGAATCAAATGCCGGCCAGTCGATCTCACCATTCTTAAAGGGTGTGATTAAGGCGGGAATGGAACCATAAAACATTGCTATCGTCCTTTACGATCTGTTTATATAGAGTAATTGTTCAATGACAGGCACTTTACAGATGATCGGAACCCCTTGCAAGCTAACGATGACGCGGTTTTCGCTTCTTCTGGCTTTGTGTGTGCTCGTACATCTGTCATTTCCGACATCCGCCGACGCCTCCACCGAACAAAAAGTTCAGACCTGGATAAATTACTACGAAGGAAAATCGGGCGACAGTTTCTATCAGGTTCGCGACTTTATGAAGGGCAATCCGGATTGGCCCGCGCAAAGGGCGATGCAGCTTCACGCGGAATCCAGACTGGATAAATCTCTGCCTGATAAGGACCTGCTGGCATGGTTCCACGATTACCCGCCGATCACACCGGCCGCCGCGGATATATATGCCGGTGTGATGAAGCGTTCAGGGCAGGAATCCAAGTCGCGGGCATACCTGCAGATATGGTGGGAAGAAGCGGTCTTTGAGCGTGAACAGCAAAAAGAGTTCTACCAGAATCATAAGCGGGAACTAACGCCGGACTCTCATAAGCGCCGCCTGAACATGCTCCTGCATAAAGGCGATAAGGCAAACGCGCTGGGCATTGCCGATGTGTTGGGGAACGGCTATAGGGAACTTACGCTTGCCCGGCTGGCGCTGGCGAAGGAAGAGCCGGGTGCTTCTGCCTTGCTGGAACAGGTTCCCTCCCACTTGCAAAACGATCCCGGCCTGATTTATGAACGTTTACGCTGGCGCAGGCGCAATGATCTGGATACCGGAGCAATTGCTATGCTGGCGCAATCCCCACCGGCCGTACAAATGCATGACCCGGCAGCATGGTGGCTGGAACGCCATATTCTGGCGCGCCGCCTGATTGAAGATAAGAAATACAAGCAAGCGTACCAGATTGTCTCTACCCACCGGCAGGTGGAGGGGCTGCCGTTCGCGCAGGCTGAATGGCTGGCAGGTTGGCTTGCACTGCGTTTTAATAATGAACCGTGGAAAGGATTCCAGCATTTTGAAAAGCTGTATAAAAATGTCGAAACGCCAATCAGCAAATCGCGCGCCGCTTACTGGGCGGGCGTGGCATCACAATCGTTAAAGCATCCGGAAATTGCAAAGCAATGGTTTGTCGTCGCGGCCAATTACGACACCACATTTTACGGCCAGATGGCCAAGGCGCAGTTGGAAGAACATCCGGAATTTCAAATACGCAATAACGCCTCACTAAAATTTCATGCGCCGCCAAGACCGGGATCGCAGGAACTGGTAGAGGCGCTACAGGTATTAACCCGCATGGGACGGAAAAAGGAAAGTGCGTTCTTCCTCGCCAAACTGCGTCAGGATGCCGCCAATATCGCCGATCTGAAATACAATGCTGAAACCGCTAAACGGCTGGGCTATTCAGAACTGTCGATCAAGGCAGCCATGGAAGCGGTCAACAAATACGATATCGTGCTTTACGACCTTGCTTACCCGCAGCGCGTGAACGATGTGCGCAGCGTTCAGGACGTTGAATGGGCACTGGTCCACTCTATTATGCGTCAGGAAAGCCGTTTTGATGAACAGGCCGTATCACCCGCAGGCGCCCGCGGCCTGATGCAGCTCATGCCAGCGACAGCAAAAAACACGGCGCGTTCACTGGGGATATCGCATCAGACGGACTGGCTGATGCAAAAACCCTCTCACAATATCCGCCTCGGCTCCGCGTACATCAAAAAAATGCTGGACCGTTACGATCAGAATTATGCCATGGCCATCGCTGCTTACAACGCTGGGCCAAGCCGGGTTGATGAGTGGATACGCGTTTTTGGCGACCCGCGAAAAGGGCAGATCAGCATGATTGACTGGATCGAATGTATCCCGATTTATGAAACACGGAACTATGTTCAACGTGTTCTGGAATCCGTTTACGTCTATCGCGGTTTGTTAAAGGATGTTCAGCGAAGCGCACAGCATCCGATCCACGTATCAATGCGCTAGGCGGTTTTCCCCTCGCGCCACCACATCCACACGGAAAATAGCATCAGCATGATGAGCGACAGCCACGCCGGAAGGAACGGGCGGTTTTTCACGCCGACAACATTGTAATCATTGTTCCGTTGCAGCCCGATCCACCCAAGCCCGCTATATTTGCGTCCCTGTGGCAATACGCGAATATCCGGCACGCCTTTATCGGCCAGCCAGCGCACACTGCCTCCGGATTCTTTGGTTATGTCTTTGACCCGTTCTTCTGTCGTGATAACGCCTGTCATTTCCGGCGTATTGAGTGATCCGGCAATAACGAAATGGTCCTGCGTTCCGTCTGAGATCGTGAAAATACCCGTCTGGCTTGCGGGCAGGCGGCCGGTCAGCCACCCGACATCACTCTCGCGGGACAAGGCAACGTTCTGCGCGCTGCCATCAGGGAGCGTGACCGTAACATCCATCTCGTTTTCGTTCAAACTGCGCCGCCGTATAATAATGTCTTCCTTGGTCAGAACGGCATCCAGTCCGTTTTCATCCAGCTCCGGCTCCTTCATCAGCCAGTGCGCAGTCCGCCGTAACAATTCCCGCTGCGGCCCGCCGCCTTCATAGCCGCGCGACCATAACCATATCTGGTCGCTGGCGATTTGCGCCACGCGTCCGTCGCCAACGCGATTTAAAATCATAAGCGGCTGTCCGTTGAGGCCACTCATCACCACATCCCCCGCGGTAGGGGTGACGGAAATCTGCCGCAACCACGAACCCCAGCTTTGCGCCATCACGTTAAAATCCATGGTGACGGGGTGGTTCAGCCCGATTGTTGTCAGGGTGGGTTTAAATGCGGCTTCCGTAACTTTCCCTGCCGGTCTGCCGGGCAGGATGTCGCGCAGCTCCGTATTGTAAATCGAAAATTCATTCACGAAGGATGGGCCGCTGGACACCAGCAGCGCGCCGCCCTCACGCACATACCGTGCAATGTTGGTAAAATAATAAGTCGGCATAATACGGTTCAGCTGGTACCGGTCGAAAATAATCAAATCGAAATCATACAGCTTGATATCGAACAGCTCACGGAACGGGAAGGCAATCAGCGATAATTCACGCTGCGGTGTCTGGTCCAGCTTGTCCGGTTCCCGCAAAATCGTGAAATGCACAAGGTCGACGCCCGGGTCCGCCGTTAGCATGTCGCGCCATGTGCGCCCCCCGTTATGCGGCTGTCCGGATACCAGCAAAACTTTTAAACGGTCGCGCACACCGTTCACAACAATCGCAACCTTGTTGTTCGCTTCGGTCAGTTCGTCGTTCAACGCATCGACTTCAATTTCATAAATGTTTTGCCCTGCGTTACTGATGGGCAGCCGCACGGTGTAATCTTCTCCCTTGGGCGCGTAAACGGTGCGTTTCTGGTCGCTGCCCCAACGAATGCGCGCAATGCCGGTCGGTTCTTTAATATTGTCCGTATCGACAATGCGGAACGTAATATCCACTTCGTCCCCGACCAGACCATAGGCCGGGGCTTTGACTATCTTCACCTGACGGTCGCGCTCATTTTTGTTACCGGACAGCAAAACATGCAGCGGCCCAAACTCTGCTGCGTTCATCATGTCTGCGGGAACATCGTGGATTTGCCCGTCACTGATAATAATGACTCCTGCGCGGCGGCTGGGCGGCACGTCCGATATCTTGTTCTGGATGGTTTCGAACACCAGCGTTTCTTCGGTAAGGCTGGACTGGTTCTGCGGTACACGCGCAATCCGCACGTCGAGGTTCTCCTGTCCTTTCAGCGTAACTGTAATATCGTTCAGCGCATTTTCTGTTTTTTCCGCGCGGTTGCCAATCGACTGGCTCGGGCTTTGGTCGGCGATAACCAGCGCGACATCTGACACGCCCTGCCGTTCTTCCTCCAGCAGGGACGGATTAGCCAGTACGACAAGGAAGGCCAGCACGGCCAGCGTCCGCCAGACAATCAAATGCCGCGCACGAAATGCGCAGGCCATCAGTAATACAATCCCCAGCGCCGCGAATACCACCAGCAGGGCAGGCGGGACGAGCGGGGCAAAATGAATACTGAAAACCGTTCCCGTCATTGGCCCAGCCTTTCCAGGATAAACGGCAGGTGAACCTGGTCCGCTTTATAATTCCCCGTCAGCGCATACATCATCATGTTAACGCCAAACCGCAACGACATCTCCTGCTGCCGTGGTCCGCCGGTAAGGTGCGGGCGTAACGACCCGCCGTTTTGTTCGGCCCCCCATGCGGCGGCCCAGTCATTACCGCCGATTATCACGGATGAAACGCCATCGCGCCCGTTCGCGCTTTGCTGCTCTACCCAGATAGGGCCGTCGGCATAGCGCCCCGGAAAACCGTCCAGTAGGTAAAACGAACGGCGCAGCACATGGTCGTTATCGGCCTTGGCCAGAGCAGGGATGCTAAGCCCGCCAATCATCTGCCGCAGCGCGCGGGAATTTTCCGTTGCCGCAAACCCGCCGCCGCTATCCAAGGCGTAATTATGGTCGCGCGTATCGAACAGGATTGTACCGCCGTGGTCGAGGTAATGCTGGATATTCTGTAATGCATTATCGGATAGCGCCAGCGGCTCGCGCGTCACCGGCCAGTATATGAACGGGAAGAAAGACAGCTTATCCGTTTCGGGGTTTAGCCCGACCGTTCCTTTCGGCTCGACCGACGTGCGCTGCGTTAAGACACGGCCCAGCGCGTCCAGCCCGTATTTGGCCGTCTGGTCGACGGATGTGTTCCCGGTTTTGATATAGGCAAGGTAAACATCGCCCGCATACCCGATATCCGTATTTTGCGCCTGCGCGCTGCCGGAGGAAAGAAGGCCTAGATACAGAATGATTCCAGCCGCCGCCTTTCTTACATTTGGCATGTTAAGCCCCAGCGCCATGACAATCATAATCAGCCAGTCGGTCAGCAGCAGCGCCAGCGCAATGGCCAGTAAGGCGGGCATAAGGTCGGTTTCATACGTTTTGCTATAGGTTTTTTGGGTCACGCTAGCGGGAAAACCGCTAATGGCCTTCACACTGCCGACATGTGCGCCCAGGTTCAAAGCCTGCACATTCCCTGCATGGCCGTACAGGCCGGGTGGATGCTCCGGCCCGGGGGCGGTGTTTTCAAATTCGGTCGCCGGAATGGGTTTGACGTTTTTCGGCTCGCTAATCCGCCCAAATCCGTCGAGAACGGAAAGCGGTTGCAGGCTCTGGCTGGAAAAACCTGACACCTGACGGCTTTTGGACAGTGCGACAATCTTACGCAGGATATCGACATAAAGCCCGGACAGCGCAAGGTCAGACCAATCCGGCGTCGCTGTCGTATGGATAAACACCAGCAGGCCTTTTTCCATCTTGTCGGCGGTAATCAGCGGCGTCCCGTCATCCAGCCGCGCCCATGTCTTGTCGTCCAGTTCCGGCACGGGTTCGGCCAGAATCTGCTGCTTCACCGTCACCGGGTCTTCAAAACCTATGCCGTAAAACGGGCTGGTGTCGGCAAAGGGTGCAAGGGTCTGCGGCTCGCTCCACGTCATATCGCCATCCATCGCCCGCGTTCCCTTTAACAGCGGCACGGGTACAAGGAAATTATCGGTCACGCTCATCGCGCTGCCCGCAAACCGCAGCAGCAACCCGCCATCTTTTACCCATTGCTCCAGCGCACTTAATGTAGATGGCGGCATCGCACCGATATCCGGCATAATGATAACGGAGGGGTTTTCCTCAATTAGCGTATCAATGGTTCCGGTGCTAAGGCTTGTATAAGGCTCCAGTGCGCGGGTCAGGTAAAACGATGCGTCAATCAGCGGCTTTGGGTCAACGCTGTCATCGGCCGTGACAATCCCGACACTGCGCTTGCGGTAACGTTCATCCATCAGAATGGTCGTGCCCGCGCTTTTCCGTCCGGCAATATCGAAACGGGCAATTGAATTACGGATACCGTCAGGCAGCACAAGGTGAATGTCTTGCGCATCGGGTTTCAGGGAAAAGGACTGGTAATCCATAATATTCCCGTTTTCGCCAATCGCATGGATATTGATGGGCAGCGGCGCGCTACGTTTACTGGATGCCAGGATATCAAAGCTGATCCCTTCGGAGGGCTGGTCTTCACTGAGCCGGAAAGCAATGGGCAGCGACGCTTCCTCCGGTCCGAAATAATAAAGCCCGCCCTGCGTCTGGACCGCGCTGGCAAAGGTGCGGGCATTTTTGGCATCCAGCCCGCTGCCAAGCCAGAAGCTCATAATGCTCTTGCCCGGTTTCATGGCGCGCACGGCTTCTTCGGCTTTCGCATAATCGACAGGCCATGGAACCGGCTGCAACCCGCGCACCGATGCCAGCGCTTGCGCGGGTGTAAACGGTCCTTGAACCATAATCGTGTCCTGCGCAGGGGCCGGGGCGGTCGCCATCACGAACACATTGCGCTTTTCCCGTTCCGCCTGCGCGATTATCTCTTCGGCTTCCTGCATCTGCTTGTCCCACACCTGCGCGGATGCCCAGCCGTTATCGACAATAAGCCGGATGTCCGATTGTCCCGGCAGGATATCGGCAGGGTTCAGCACAGGGCGCGCCAGCGCAACAATCACCAGCCCCGCGATAATCATACGCAACAGCAAAAGCCACCACGGTGTCTTGCTGGGTGTTGTGCGTTCAGGCACAAGGTCTTTCAGGAACCGCGCAGCCGGAAAAAATATCCGCTTCGGGGCAGGGGGCGTAACCCGCAGCAGGTACCACAGGATAGGCAACAACGCGCCCGCCACCAATATCCACGGGTTCAGAAAAGTCAGCTGCGATAAAAGCGCACCCGTCATGCCGGACCACCATAGGCCAGTTCATCCGTGCTGAACCGCATCCATATTTTAAACAGCGTCCTGGAAATGTCCTCGTCCGTGCGGTGCAGGACAATGTCCCATCCCTGCCGCGTCGCCAGTTCCTTCAATGACTGGATATGGTAATCTATGCGCTGCTTATATTCTGCGCGGATGGACGCGACATTGTTAATGGTTTCTTTTGCACCATGCGCCATATCTTCGAAAATATACCGCCCGTCATAGGGAAGGTCGATTTCCGCCGGGTCCAGTACCTGCACCAGCAACCCATTGCGCACTTTTTGCGAAATTCCTTTTAAAGCTTTCTGCGTATGGTCAATATCATCCAGAAAATCAGAAACTAAAACCAACGCGCTGTTTTGTTTTATCTTTTGAGCATTCAGCGCCGAAATATCAGGCGCATTGTTTTCCAAAATCTCTTCGGCGAAATGTTGCAGCGTTTTTTCCGTCCGTCCGGGCAGGAACGACCCGTTCACCAGTTGCACCGTTTCATGCCCGCGTGTCAGCAGCATCGCCGTGGCCAGAGCCAGCGTCTGTCCCGCCTGCCGCTTGGTCGGAAGCGCTTTGCCGGAACGGAAATCCATAGACTGCGCGGATGAACACCAGAACAGGACGTTTTGCGCGCTCTGCCGTTCCTTTTCCCGCACATAAATGGAATCCCCTTTGGCGCTTTGCCGCCAGTCAATGTCCTGCGGCCTGTCGGACGGGTCGTAATCCCGGAACTGCCAGAACCGCTCGCCAATCCCCGGTTTACGGAGGGCATGGTCGCCGGACAGCACATTTTGCACCGCGCGCTGTGCCGCCAGTACAAGGGCGGGCAGGGCTTCGCTGTGCGTTTCTGCGTCATGGCGCAGTGTAGCGGAGTGTCGTACAGGAATGTCGCTCGTATAAGCCATAATAATTACAGGTCGCCGGTCAGCACCTCTAGGATATCGCGCAGGCCAACCCCGTCCGCGCGCGCCTGGTAACTCAGCGCCATACGGTGTTTCAGGATAGGTTCGGCAAGCTCGATAATATCGTCGACGCTGGCCGCCGGACGTCCGTCCAGCAACGCCTTCGCACGGCCCGCCAGCATAAATGCCTGTGATGCCCGCGGGCCCGGCGCCCACGCCACGTATTGGTTGACGATATCCGCCGCATCGTCACCCGGCCGTGCACCGCGCACGATGTTCAATATCGCATCCGCAACTTTTTCACCGACGGGCATATCGCGCACAAGGCTCTGGATGGCCAGAAGGTCCTTGTCCTTCAAAACCGCCTTCGGCTTTGTGCTCTTGTTGGATGTGGTGACCAGCAACACCTGCCGCTCTGCGTCCTCGTCCGGATAATCCACGTCTACCTGCATCAGGAAGCGGTCAAGCTGCGCTTCGGGCAGGGGATATGTCCCTTCCTGTTCAATCGGGTTCTGGGTCGCCAGCACATGGAACGGGGCGGGCAGGGCATGTGCCTTGCCGCTGACACTCACTTCACGCTCCTGCATCGCCTGCAAGAGCGCGGATTGTGTACGCGGTGATGCACGATTAATCTCATCAACCATCAAAAACTGGGTAAAGACAGGGCCTTTGATAAAACGGAACGACCGCTTGCCGTCCGCTGATTCTTCCAGCACCTCCGACCCCGTGACATCGGCGGGCATCAGGTCCGGCGTACACTGGATACGGGCATTGCTCAGCCCGAACACATCGGCGATGGTTTCAACCAGCAAGGTCTTGGCCAGCCCGGGCACACCGATCAGCAAAACATGCCCCCCGGCCATAAGCGTCATAAGGGTCTGGTCAACAACCGTATTCTGGCCGAAAACAACTTTGCCGATCTCGGCCTTGGCGGCGTTCAGCTTGGCAGCGGTCTCTTCAATCTGGCTTTCGATTTCTTTGGCGGACGATGAACGGGTCACAGGGCGCATCCTTTCCTTATTAACGCGTGAAATTGACTGGATATTCATCTA
>JAUHXT010000108.1 GCA_030426925.1 Alphaproteobacteria bacterium
GGAATTCTCGGTTGGCGGCATCAATATGGGCCGTGGATACGATCCGTCCGAAGTTACAGGGGATGACGGCATCGCCGGTAAGGCCGAAATTCAGTGGAACAACCCGTATTCTATGGAATCTCCCTACGTCGATACCTACCAGTTATACAGCTTTTTCGATGTTGGTACCGTTTGGGATCAGGACCCGACAACCTCAGCACAAAAAAGAGACAGCATTTCATCGGCTGGCGCCGGTGTACGTGTCAGCTTTACCGGCCAGACACAGACCGATCTGGCCATCGCGTTTCCTTTGACACGTGAAGTTCAGACACAAGGCGACGACGACCCGAAAGTATATTTCGGGCTGAACAAGCGCTTTTAAAAAAATCTACAGATCTAATTCGGCAGGAACAGCTTCTTCTTTGACGTGGTCAAGGAAAGCAGGGTGCTGGCTGGAATGAAAATATTCCCCGAAACCGGACGGCTCTTCGATAACATCCAGTTCACCGCCTGCCGCTGTTTCTATGTCATTCAGGCTTTCCGGTGAAAACTCGTCTTCTGCAAACACTGCGAACGGGTCGTCTTCCGCCGTTGTTTGTTGTGGCTCGATACTCGCTTGTTGAATGGCTTGTACGGGGCTTCCCGCCTGTCCGGCATCGAAAAAGCCGCTAATCTGGATAACAGGAAGGGTCATCACAAAAACAAATGTCACGGCAATACAAACTGAAATAAAACGAACCATTGTGTGCTTCTCCTATATGGCGGAAACAATACCCGCCTGTCCTGTGTTGACTCTTCAACACCTCTTTGGCATTTATTTTACGTTACACGATTATTTGTAGCAAATTTTACTTTGACGCCAACCCCATGGAGGACCTTATGGCACACCCATCATTTATCCTGAAAAAAGCAAAAAATGACCAGTTTTACTTTGTTTTGACAGCCAAAAACGGCCAGGTTATCGCTCAGTCAGAAATGTACACGACGAAGGCTGCAGCCGAAAACGGGATTGAATCTGTAAAAGAGAACGCTCCGGCCGCCAGCATGGACGATCAATCAGAAGCTGCTTAGTCGGTTAATAAAGAAAAGAATGATGGAAAGCCGCGATATTTTCGCGGCTTTTTACATGTAATTGGCGTTGATTTTGATGGATCCCTGATAAACCCCTGCCGCCTGCGCTCCGCCGACATTCAAAGTCCCGCCATAAGGAATATCGGCAGTAAAGGCCGTGACGGTCGTGGCTGTTTTACCGGTTGCGACCATGTTCAGGCCGGTGACTTTCATCGTGTTGGCTCCTTGCGTCAGGGTAACCACGGCGGTGGAAAAGGAAATATTGATGGCCTGGGGCGGGAATGTCCCGAAAACGAGACATCGCCCGCGGCTGTAAGGCCCTCCGCCACGCGTACAGTTTGGAGAACTGATGGCGCCTGATGGGGTAACGGTGACCGGATTGGCCACTCCGCATGCGATGACAGAACCAAATACAAGGTCCTGGACGCAGGATACGCTTTGTGCCCGTGCTTTGGGCATAGTTGATACATTGAGCGCGACAACCGCAGAAAGCGTGACAAGTGCTTTAGAAGGATATGACGGTTCTTTTTTGCGCATATTTCTTTTTTAAAGCGGCCAGGCTTTAAGTTCAAGGCCAAATCAAAGACAGGCAAAAAATCTGAGGGGATTTATGAGGTAATGAGCACGCCGTTGGTTTCAAGCGTGACTTCATCGGTAAGGCCGGTCACGTTTATAATTGTCGCAATCTGTGTAAAGCTGTTGGCACCGCCGTCCGTATCAACCGACACGACACTGTTACTGCCTGAATCCGTAATGCGTACAAAATCCGTAATAACGTCCGTTCCCGGGTTGTACGCGGCCAGCAGGTCGGACAGGTCGAGAATATCGCTGGCCGTCGTCGAAAAGTCGTGAATGGTATCAATACCGCTGAAGGCCGTGGCGCTTTCAAACACGAATGTATCAATCCCCGTTCCACCATACAGATCGTCCGCACCACCGCCACCTGAAATCCGGTCGGAATTTCCAGGTGTGGTTGCGGAATATGTTCCTTCCAGCAAGGCAAGATAGCCGACAATTTCATCTGTGTGATTGGTTTCGCCGTCACCCGATCCTTCTTCATCAATAAAGACCTGCGCCTGTGTCGTCGATACTGAAACCCCGGCTGCATAGCCTGTATCTCCACCATCAAATGTCTGCATGTCCGCCAAAATAATCGGCGTGTTGCTGAATGTACCGCCAAAATTGATGGTAGCAGGGCTGTGCGTTACATTGTCGGGTGTGACACCGGATAAAATCCCGCCTGCCGCTGAGCCGCCTGCATCAATCGCAATCCATCCAACATCCTCCGTGGCGTGCGCACGGCTGTTGCCCTCCTCTTCATCCATTTGCAGACTGAAGCCGGAGGATGTAACGCTGTGGTTTCTGGTCACAACGGCGCTTAATTCGTTATCGGATGATATTTGTGAAAATACGACAGGACCGGAATAGCTGTTGTCCTCAAATGTCACAAGCGTGGTCGCATCATCATATGCGGTGACAAAACCGGCCTGGATTTTTGTTCCGTTTTCCAGCGTGTGAGAACCGGACGCCACGGCAATCCATGAGATGGTTTCAAGCGCGGTACTGCCGTCCTGGTAATCATATTCGTCCAGTTGGAATTCAAAACCTGTTTCTGTGATATTGCGTACACGTAATGTGAACGGGTCGCCTGCCACATCTTCGGCAAACATTTTAACGACTGCGTCCTGAATAGCGGAGGTAAAGGACACGGAATGCCACTGGGTGGAATTGGCCTGTGTTACGGCCGTCCGTCCGGATTCCATCACAACGCCGGAAATATCATCGCCAAAAATTATATCGTTGCCGTCACCGCCCTGGATAACGTCATTGCCTTCACCGCCGTAAATGGTGTCGGTATCCGCGCCGCCATCGATAATGTCCGCGCCGTCTTCACCGTAAATCGTATCGTTGCCGTCACCGCCATTCAGCGCATTGATATCATCGTTACCGTACAGGGTATCATCATCACCGTCACCGTTCAGCGTATCGCCTGCGCCGTAAGCGTACAATGTGTCGTTGCCGTCGCCACCGTTTAAAATATCGGCGCCATCATCGGCAACCGGTGCGCTTGGAACTTCCGAGCTTTTGGCAAGGTCGGCATGTTCCTGAATATCGGCGGCATCAAGCGCAGTGTTGTAAAGCGCCACATCGGATATACGCCCGTCATAGTAAAACCCGCCGCTGCCGCTTTCGCCGTCGTGAAACTGTACGCCGTCTGGTGCATACCCGATACCGATGTCCCCGCTGTGTCCTGGAAATATTGTATTGTTAACGGTAACGG
>JAUHXT010000048.1 GCA_030426925.1 Alphaproteobacteria bacterium
CTCGACCCGCCGCTGCTTGCCTCCTTCCTGCCCGGCCGCCCGATGTTCGCCGTAAGCTCGTTCGTCGCGCAGTGGTTCTGGGTGAAACCATTCCTCAAACTCGTCGACCATTTCCCCATGGACCCGACCAACCCGTTTTCGATGAAAGGCCTGATCCGCAAAGTCGAAGAAGACCGCCACATCGTCATCTTCCCCGAAGGACGTTTGACCGAAACAGGCGGATTGATGAAAGTGTATGACGGGCCGGGCATGATTGCCGACAAGGCAGATGCGATGATTCTGCCCGTACGCCTCGACGGTGTGCAGCACACACCCTTTGCCCGGTTAAAAGGCAAAGTCCCCTTCCGCCGTTTCCCCAAAATCACCATCACGATTTTGCCACCGCGCAAGTTCAAGATTGATGACGAGCTGAAAGGCCGCGCACGCCGCGCCGCTGCCGGACGCCAGCTATACGACGTCATGGAAGACATGATGTTCACGACCGAAGACCGCAACCAGACATTATATGAAGGGCTGATGCGCGCGCGTGACATGCATGGCGGCGATTTTGTGATTGTCGAGGACGTGGAACGCAAACCGCTGAAATTCAAAAAACTGGTGCAGGGTTCCATGCTGCTTGGCCGCCGCTTCGCGCAAATAACGGACAAGGGCGAAAATGTCGGCGTCATGCTGCCGAACTCCGTTGGCGCAGTTGTCACCTTCTTCGCGCTGCAGGCTTTTGGCCGCGTACCCGCGATGATGAACTTCTCTGCCGGCGCGCAGGCAGTAACGTCCGCTATCAACACGGCGACAATTAAAACCGTTCTCACCTCCCGCCGCTTTATCGAACTGGGACGGCTGGAACCGCTGGCCGCCGAGATGGAAAAGCATGCAAAACTGGTCTACCTCGAAGACATCAAAGCAGATGTCGGCCTTGGCGATAGACTGTTCGCACTATTCGCTCCGGCAGAATTCATGCACAAACGCTGCAAAGTAAAACCAGACGACCCGGCCGTGGTGTTGTTCACCTCCGGTTCCGAAGGACAGCCGAAAGGCGTGGTGCTGAGCCATGCCAACCTGATGACCAACGTTGTGCAGTTATCATCGCGCATTGATTTCAACAAGCAGGATACGGTCTTTAACTGCCTGCCGATGTTCCATTCCTTTGGCCTGACGGGCGGAACGTTGCTGCCTGTTTTATCCGGTGTTAAAACATTCCTCTACCCCAGCCCGCTGCATTACCGCATCGTGCCGGAACTGGTTTACGCATCGAACGCCACGATTATGTTCGGCACAGACACGTTCCTGAACGGCTATGCCCGCATGGCCGACCCGTACGATTTTTACAAGATGCGCTACATTTTTGCCGGCGCGGAAAGGGTCAAACCGGAAACACGCCAGCTTTACATGGACCGTTTCGGCGTGCGTGTGCTCGAAGGATACGGCGCGACAGAAACCTCCCCCGTTATTGCCGTCAACGCACCGATGCACCAGAAAGCCGGAACCGTTGGCCGCCTGCTGGCCGGGGTTGAATATAAGCTCGACGACGTTCCGGGCGTGGACGAAGGCGGGCGCTTATCGGTACGCGGCCCCAACGTCATGCTGGGTTATTACTTATCCGACAAACCGGGTGAATTGCAGCCGCCATCCGAAGGCTGGCACGACACGGGCGATATCGTCGATATCGACGCCGAAGGCTACGTCAGGATTCTGGGCCGCGCGAAACGCTTTGCCAAAATCGCGGGTGAGATGGTGTCCCTCACCGCCGTCGAAACGCTGGCGCAAAATGTCTATCCGGATGCGGAACACGCGGTGATTTCCATCCCCGATGCGCGAAAAGGCGAACAGCTTGTCCTGGTTACCACGCAAAAAGGCGCGGTGCGTGCAGACCTTTCCGCCCATGCATCAGAAAGCGGTATGAGCGAACTGGGCGTCCCCAAGAACATTATCGAGATTGATAAAATGCCCGTCCTCGGCACCGGAAAAACCGATTATGTCGGCGTGCAGAAATTCGTCGAAGAACAGATGAAACTGGCAGCCTGATAAGGTTACAAATGTTCATGTTTTGTACTTGCTTATATCTGCAAGTCAAGTATACTTATATCATGGTCTGCCAACCGAACCTTAGGTTAATGTTCCTCAAGCACTGGCTGAGCAAGGAACAAAGGTAAGGAGCAGAAAGAACCACAAAGCTGCCCAGTCTAACCAGCTGGGAAGGAGGTAAGATAAAGCGCGCTATTTCTTACTTCCGACCCTTACTTCTCCAAGTTGGGTTATACTAGGAGACCGGAATCCCTTTCAACCTTAAAGGCTGGAGGGCCCGAAAGCCAGAAAGGTAACGGATATGTTCCGTTTAACTCTGGTAGTTAGCATCGATGCAAAGCTTTTAGTTTTGCTTTTGCTAGCACTGAAAATTATCCTGTAAAAAGGGAACGCGGCTCTTTAAGAGCCGCGTTTTTCTTTTCCATCACCTGTCATTGCGAGGAGACCGTTAGGTCGACGCGGCAATCCATGGATTGCTTCGCTACGCTCGCAATGACGGTATTGAAAGTTAAGCCACTTTCAAACCGGCTTCGGCGATGAGGTCCAGGTCTTCCTGAACATCGTTGTTCGCGGTAGTCAGAAGTTTTTCGCCATAGAAAATGGAATTGGCGCCGGCCATCAGGCACATGATTTGCGTTTCCTTGGAGAAATCTTTGCGCCCCGCAGATAGACGCACGCGGGATTTCGGCATCACGATGCGCGCCGTCGCCACCATGCGGATCATTTCCATCGGTTCGACTCGCTGGCGCTGTTCCATCGGCGTACCGTCCACGGACACAAGCGCGTTAATCGGCACGCTTTCCGGATGCGGGTCAAGGTTCGCCAGAATTTGCAGCATACGCGCACGGTCCCAGTTGGATTCGCCCATGCCGATAATACCGCCGGAACAAATCGTCACGCCGGATTTACGCACACATTCGAGCGTATCCAGACGGTCCTGATACGTGCGGGTCGTGATAATTTCTTCGTAAAATTCAGGAGAGGTATCGAGGTTGTGGTTATAAGCCTTAAGCCCCGCTTCCGCCAGACGGTCGGCCTGTTCCTGATTGAGCATGCCCAGCGTCACGCAGGCTTCCATGCCCATATCGGTCACGCCGCGCACCATCTCTACAACATTATCGAACGCTTCGCCGTCCTTGACGCCGCGCCAGGCAGCGCCCATGCAAAAACGTGTCGCACCATGTTCTTTGGCTTGCTTGGCTTTTTCCAAAACCGCATCGACATCCATCAACGGCTCTTTTTTCAAACCGGTCTTTTTCGCGTAATGCGCGGATTGCGGACAATATTTACAGTCTTCCGGACAGGACCCTGTCTTGATGCTGAGAAGCGAGGCAAGCTGCACCGTGTTTTCTTCGTGGTATTGACGGTGAATAGTTTGCGCCCGGTACATCAGGTCCAGAAACGGGCTTTCCAGAATTTCCAATACTTCGTCGGCTGTCCAGTCGGTGCGAATATCGTCCATAATCTTTCCTGTATTGTTCATAAATGCGGAACATAGTATTACAGCAACATGCATGAAATCGAAAGAGCCTTTGCAGAGTTTCTGGAAGAGCGAAAAAAAGACAGTAATTTCAGGGAATTACACCCCACAACCCATCCGGATGCCCGTACGGTATCCGTGGACGGCCGCTTGTATATCAACTGTTCATCCAACGATTATCTGGGCCTCGCGCATCATCCGGCCATTATCGAAGCTGCACAGGAAGCAGCCGGAAAATATGGCGCAGGGTCCGGCGCATCGCGTCTGGTTACGGGCAATATCGAGTTGTTCGATACAATCGAAAACAAAATCGCCGCATTCAAAAACAAGGAAGCAGGCATCGTCATGGTATCGGGGTTTCAGGCCAATGCCAGTATCCTGCCCGCCCTGTTCGATAAAAAAACTTTAGGCATTGAGCCGCTGGTGTTCGCAGACAAGCTGAACCACGCCAGCATGCATCTGGGCTGCGCCGCGGCCGGCATCAAACAAATCCGGTATGCGCATAATGATGTGGCGCATCTGGAATCCCTGCTGCAAAAATATGCGGAAAACCCCGCGCCCAAATTCATCCTCACCGAAAGCGTATTCAGCATGGATGGCGATATCGCGCCGCTGGATGACATCGCAAACCTCGCGCAAAAATATGACTGCTTCACCATCGCCGATGAAGCGCACGCGGGCGGCGTTCTGGGCAAAGGCGGGCGCGGCCTTGCGGACAAGGCAGATATGGTCATCGGCACATTCAGCAAGGCGTTCGGGTCTTTCGGCGCATACATCGCCTGCTCAAAAACCATGAAAGAATACCTGGTAAATAAATGCGCAGGGCTTATTTACGCCACCGCCCTGCCGCCCGCCGTACTGGGCAGTATCAATGCCGCGCTGGATATCATTCCATCTATGGAGAAAGAGCGCACACATCTGCAAACTATGGCGCAGCATTTGCGCAGCGAATTGCAGAACATGGGGTACGACACCGGCGCATCACAAACGCAAATCGTGCCCGTCATCATCGGTGCATCGGACAACACTATCGACATAAGCACGCGGTTAAAGGAAGCAGGCTTCTGGGCCACTGCCATCCGCCCGCCGACCGTGCCGGACAACGCCGCACGCATCCGCTTTGCCTTATCCGCCGCACATACCGAAGATGATATCGCGGCATTGATAGACGCGTTCCGCACCTTGCAAAAACAGGCGGCATAAATGGATATCGTGTTCGTACATGGCTGGGGGTTCGGCTCCGATGTCTGGACCCCGTTGGCAGGCAGGCTGCCCGGTAACCATCATTTTATCAATCTGGGATTTATTGACGGCTTTGACGATAGCCCCGCAATTCCCGACAACCCCATCGTCGTCGGCCATTCACTCGGCGTTTTGTGGGCGATGAAACATATCGAAGCCCCCAAAACACTCATCTCCATCGCCGGATTTCATGATTTTACCAAGGCACAACCCGAAGCCGCCTTGCGCGCAATGCAGCGCAGATTAAGCAAGGATTCGGCCGGATTAATGGCGGATTTCTGGGCTTTATGCGACAGCCCGCTAACCTATGAAGCGGGGCGTCTCAACACAGAAAAACTGGCTAAAGGACTGGAATGGCTACAAAACTGGAATGTGGCATTGCAAAAAATGCATTGCACGACATTATGTTTAGCTGCTATGAATGATAACATAATACCGAAAAATATAACGGCAAAAGAGTGGAACGACGTTCACTGGAGCGAAGAAGGCGGACATATACTGCCTCTCACTAAAGCAACATGGTGTGCGGAGATAATAGAAGGGTTTTTGGATGCCATTGACACGCAAGGAGATCATTGCGAGTAACTTTGGGCGCTGTGCGCAGACCTATGACCGCATGGCCGCTATCCAGCGCGATTCCGCTGAAACTCTTGCCGAACTTCTTCCCGACATCGAAAAACCTGATATTCTTGAAATTGGCTGCGGCACAGGTTTCCTGACACAGGAAATCATCCGCAAATATCCCGGAGCCAATATCCTTGTCACCGACTTGTCACCTTCCATGGTCGAATACACAAAAACAAAATTCACACAGGACAATATCCGCTTTGACGTCATGGACGGTGAAAATCCAAACACGGACAGAACATTCGACCTGATTGTAAGCAACATGACATTCCAGTGGTTTGAAAATCCGGAAAGCAGTATCGCCGCACTGAAAAAACTGTTGAAACCGGGCGGCCAGATTTTCTTTACCTCGCTGGGCACAAACAGTTTCATCGAATGGCGCCGTACACTGAAAAAACTGGGCCTGCCCGAAGGGATCAGCACTGGCGCGGTATTACCGGGGCAGGTTCACGAAGAAGAACGCTTTATTTACTACCCCTCGACATTAAGTTTCCTGAGATCCGTCAAAGCCATCGGCGCGCACATGCCGCGTGAAGGCTACCCGCAACTGAACCACGCAGCGCTGAAAAAAGCATGTGTCATTCATGATGAAACATTTGATGGCCGCCATACCTGGCACATCGTATATGGCACGGTAAAAAACTAGGCCGCTCTGCGTGCCAACTGCTCCAGCCCCTCGAACAATCCGGCATAGGCTCTATCAAGCTGCTCATCGGCGATGCAATAAGGCGGCATGAGGTATACAACATTGCCCAGCGGACGGATATTCAAGCCCCGTTCCCAAAACCAGTCCCGCAAGGTGACACTTTCAATAGATTTAAACGCATCGTCCAGCCCGCGTAAGTTAAACGCAAGGACGGAGCCCATCACCCGCGCCTGCGCCGCCGACGGATGCGCCTGCAAATGCGGTAATTGTTCCCGGTGACGTGCTTCTATATGCGCAATGCGCTCCAGCGTCTTTTCCTCTTCAAACAAATTTAAAGATTCCAGCGCGACCGCACAGGCCAGAGGATTGCCGCAAAATGTATGACTATGCAGGAACATCTTCGCCGGGTCCTGGTCTAAAAACCGTTCGAACACACGCTGCGCCGCAACCGTCACTGCCATCGGCAGGTAGCCGGCCGTTAAACCTTTCGACAGGCACACCATGTCCGGCACCACGCCGATTTTTTCGCAGGCAAACAGTGACCCGCTGCGCCCGAACCCGACAGCCACTTCGTCATAGATCACAAGGATACCCTCGGCTTGTACAAGGTCAGTGACCTGCTTCATAAATTGCGGGCGGCAAAAACGCATACCGCCTGCCCCCTGCATCAGCGGTTCAACAATCATCGCCGCGATTTCATGTTTATGGACGGAGAGTTTGTTTTTCAGCGCAGCCAGCGCCTCTTCTTCCTTACGCTCTATATCCGTATCTCCATCCCACGTATGGGCATAAGGAACGGATTCAATCGAACACATCAAATCTTCAAACAGTTTGAAAAATCCGCAGCCGCGCCCGACCGACATCGCCCCCAGTGTTTCACCGTGATACCCGCCATCGAAGGCAAGGAATTTTGTGCGCCCGTGTTCGTCCGCATTTTTCCAGTACTGGTAAGCAATCTTCAGGGAAATCTCGACCGCCGTTGACCCGTTGTCGGAAAAGAATGTACGGTTTAAATCGCCGGGCAAACGCTGCGCGAGTTTCTCCGACAATTCCGCACCCGGCGCGTGCGTAAACCCGGAAAACATAACATGCGGAACGGCCTGAGCCTGCGCGGCCAGCGCGGCGTTCAGCTTTGGGTGCGCGTGCCCGTGAATACACGTCCACCATGATGAAATCATGTCCAGCATTTCATTGCCCGCTTCATCGTACAGGCTCGCGCCTTTGGCCGATGTAATGACAATCGGGTCGCGTTCCGTCGCGTGCTGCGTAAACGGATGCCAGACAAATTCTTTATCTTTTTTCAGGATATCGCTCATGCCGCTGCCCGCTTTACTGACAAATCAATCTCCGGCTTTATGGAGAGCAGCGCTTCTTTGTTCAGCGGGTCAAGAAAATCGATTTCCGCAATCACCGGAACGCCGCCATATTGTTCCAGCGCCTGCCGGTTGTGCGGGGTTTTCGGGCCGCTGATAATCAGGCCCGCCACATCAATGTTACGCGCACGCAAAGCTTCGAGTGATAACAGCGTATGATTAATCGTCCCAAGCCCGCTGCGGCAGACAAGTATAGCCGGAAGGCCGAGCTGCTGTATCAGGTCGATAACATAATGTGTGTCATTCAGCGGAACCATCAGGCCTCCCGCTCCTTCGACAATCAGCGGTGCATCACTTTGCGGCAGTTTAAAATCTTCCATGGCGATAGTTACGCCATCGCGCCGGGCCGCTTCGTGCGGGGATAAAGGCTGGCTCAACACATAGGTCGAGGGGAAAAACCGCTCATCCGGCAGGCCTGTCAAAGCCTTTACCGCATCGGTATCATGCGGCGTACCGCTTTGTGTCGGCTTCCAGTAGGCGCCGTCGAGGTGCAGCATAGCCCACGCCGCTGCCACGGTTTTCCCGGCATCCGTATCCGTTCCAGTTATGAAATATCCATTCATAGCGCCCATCTTCCCCATTTTCCCTTGCGAATCAACCCCGTTTCCTCTTAATTTCTCTCACGCATGAAGGACACCATCAAAGACATCGCAGACACCGTATCCCGCCCGCATATTATGTTTTATGCGCTGCCGTGGCTTATGGTCATTCTGGTCATCGGTACGGTAGCGCAAAAAGAAATCGGCCTGTATGAGGCCGTGAGGACCTATTTTTCATCCTGGCTGATATGGTTCGGCCCCATCCCGCTGCCCGGCACGCTGGCCACCATCGCGGTCATTTTCGTAAACCTCGCTTTCAAATTCCTGTTCAAAAGCACGTGGAGCATGGACAAGGCCGGGATCAACATCACCCATCTGGGCGTGCTTGTCCTCATTTTCGGCGGGCTGGTCACATCCATCAGCATGAAGGAAGGATACATGATTATCCCCGAAGGGCATGAAACCGCCTACGTCTACGGATATGACGAGGCAAACCAGGAAGTGATGATCCACAAACCGCCGATCTTCACCTTGCCCTTTACCCTCACGCTGAATGATTTTCAGCGCGAACTGCACCCGGCAACGGACATTGCCCGCGCTTACCGCTCCGACGTCATCATAAAGGAAGAGAATAGCGAATGGCCTGCGCGCATTGAAATGAACAAGCCGCTGCGCTTCAAAGGCTATACCATTTTCCAGTCATCCTTCGATGAAAAGGAAGGCGTGGAAGTCACGGTCTTAAGCGTCGTGTGGAATGTCGGGCGGCTGTTCCCGTATTTCTCCACCCTCATCATTGCGCTCGGCATGATCTGGCATATTGTGATGCGCTTAAAAGCGGCCGGGAGGCGTGCATGATCCTGCGTATCCTGCTGTTACTGGCGTTTATCATAGCCCCGCTGAACACCGCTCTGGCCGGGGATTTCGGCAGCGTTCCGGTATTGCATGACGGACGCATCAAGCCGCTCGACAGCTTCGCGCGCATACATCTGAAAATGTTTTCCGGACGTGAAAGCATTGAGGGGTTAAGCGCACAGGACTGGCTGATGGATACCTTATTCAACCCGCCGGAAAGTTTTGAACGCCGCGTCTTTAAAGTCGGCGATCCCGACGTGCGGGAAATTTTAAAACTGCCGAAACAAAAAGGGCATTTATACAGCCTGGCCGAAATCGGCCCGCCGCTGGATGCCGCACGCCCCATCATCGAAACCTTGCTGGAACGCGATGAAAAAACATTAAGCCGCGCACAAGAAGCGCTGATCGATTTGCAAGTCCACCGCGTGATTTATTCCGATATCATGCGCAGCTTATCGCTCATCGTGCCGCTGTCCATCGACCCGCCCCAAAGCCTCGGCCTGCCCGAACAGGATATCTACACCGCACTCGATTTTCAGCGCATCGCCAAGGCAGGCGAAGACAAATTGAAATCCGTTATCCGCAAAAAAGGCGATACCATCGACACCTATACCGAAGACGAACTGGAACTCGCACAATTCATGATGCGCATCAGCGTGCTGCGGGACGCATCGGCCAGCAATGTCATCTTTCGCATTATTCCCCCGCAATGGACGGGAACGGAAGAATGGCTGTCCCCCGTCGCTATGGTGAATAACGGACAGGGGTCACCGCAAAGCGCAGAATATCTGGAACTGTGGAAACAGGCCGCCATAGCCTACAGCATGGGCGACCGTGCAGCCCTAAACGCCGCATTTGAAAAAATTTACGACAGCGCACTGACAATGCTGCCCGGACATTATTCCGGCGCGCAGTTAAAGGCGGAAGTTTTATACAACACCTTTCACCCCTATCATATCGCGCTGGCACTCTTCGGCCTTGCCGTCCTGATGTGTGCGTTTTATGCGGCCAACCCGATTTACCTGTTTTATTACGCTGGCGTAGCCGCACTTGTAACCGCACTGGGCTTTTCAGGACTGGGGCTGGCCTTGCGCATGTTTATTCTCGACCGACCGCCGGTCGGCACATTATATGAATCCATTCTGTTCGTCTCGTTCATCGTCCCGCTGCTCTCACTGGTGGCCGAACGCATTTACAAAAACGCCCTGTCGGTGTTTGCTGGCGCTCTCGCAGCCTTCATCCTGATTGCGATTTCCGGCGGCCTTGCCATCACCCCCGATGACAAACAGGTTCTGGTTGCCGTTCTCGACACCAATTTCTGGCTCGCCACGCATGTTCTGATTATCACCGGCGGATACGGCCTGTGCCTGATAACATCCGTTGGCGCGCATTTGCACCTCGGCCTTGCCGCCCTGAACAGAAACCCGAAACCCTTGCACAAAAATATGACGCAGGCGGTTTATCTCGGCGCATTATTATCGCTGCTGTTCATGTCGGTGGGAACAATCCTCGGCGGTGTCTGGGCCGACCAGTCATGGGGCCGTTTCTGGGGATGGGATCCGAAAGAAAACGGCGCACTGCTCATCGTCCTGTGGCTTGCATGGATAATACACGGAAAGATTTCCGGGCACCTGAAGAACTGGGCGGTGACATCGCTCTACGCGCTATTGGGTGTCGTTGTGTCGCTGTCATGGTTCGGCGTTAACCTGCTCAGCATCGGCCTGCATTCTTACGGATTTATTGACGGCATCGCCTATGGCCTTTTGACCTTTATTATCGTCGAAACACTATTCATCGGTGGCTGTTATGCGCTGATAAGAAAACGTGAGGGCGCATGCGCATAAATATTATCATCATTGCACTTTGCGTTGTCCTCGGCTTTCTGGCTACTTTCGCGCTGGATTACCAGCAGCGCCCACGCTCCGCCCGTGTCGCCGAAAACAGCGCGACAGACAATTACAAAAGCGCGCCGGACATCACGTTTACAGCCATAGACGGCAAATCCTTCAAACTTTCCGATTACAAAGGAAAACTGGTGTTGCTGAATTTCTGGGCCACTTGGTGCGCGCCGTGCAAGGTTGAGTTCCCGCAGATGCTGGAACTCGCAGTCAATGACAAGGACATCATTTTTCTGGCCGTATCGGTTGATGAAAACAGCGAAGACATCGCCCGCTTTTTAAAAAGCCAGAAGCGCACACATGTAAAACACGCCGATGTTAAAATCGCGCATGACCCCGAAAAAGAAATCGCGCAGGACACGTTCCAGGTTTTGAAATACCCGGAAACTGTCATTATATCCCCATCCGGTAAAATGACCGACAAGGTCGTCGGCGCGCTCGACTGGCTGTCCCCGCAAATGAAAGAGCGCCTTGAAAAACTCAAAGCGCTCTAAAACATGTCGTTAAAACCGGCCTTTATTTAATACCGTAATCTTTCGGCATGGCATCGTAATTCAGGCGGTCAACCAGCGGTTGAAGCTGTTTTTCATACCGCTTCCATTTCTGCACCGACGTATTGTAGATGGGTTGCGTCACCTGCCCTTTTGAAGCCGTCAGCACCGCGCGTTTTTGTTTGTGCGGTTCCAGGCAGGCGTCATTCCAGTCCAGGCCGATGTAATCGATCAACCTGCGGGCCTGTTCTTCAAAACTGCCAACCGTATCTTCGTAATCGATTTCGATAAACCGGTCAGACAGAACGCTGCGCCAGTGGTTCATGATATCAAGATAACGGTTATATTCATCCGCCAGTTCTTCAAGGTTATAAGACCAGTACTGTCCCTGTGCGAAGTTCTGGTTGTAACAGGACAGACATGTATCAACCGGATTCCGGCGGCAGTGAATGATTTTCGCATCCGGTAAAATCGTCGTAATCACACCGATATTCACATAGTTACCGGGCATTTTATCGGTAATCCGTTTGGCGGTACCGTCCGGGTCCCGGGCCAAAACTGACTCAACATATTGTTGACCGAATTCCTCGGCATTGTCTTCCTGCAATCCGCCAAGCAATTCACGGATTTTAGAAATTTCCACCAGTTCCCCGGCACCGTAAACATCCGGATGGGAAGAAATGATTTGTTCGGTCAGGGTCGTACCGGAACGCGGCATACCGACAATAAACACCGGAACATCGGATTTGTATCCCTTGTCCTTCATCTTGTCGACAAACTCCGGCGTGAAACGTGCCTTGACGCTTTCAACCAGCATGGCATTGCCCTGCGGGTTATATGGGATCAGCTGACGCTTGGCATCACAAGCTTTCTTCAGGTGCTCGAACGCCTTGTCGTACTCTTTCATTTTTTCATACGCTTCGGAAATCGCGTAATTCAAAACCGTCGTTCCACCAAAGCCCCAGCTTTTCTCGTTTTCACGTAAATCAAGCAATGCCTGAAAGTCCGGGTCTTTCTCACCTTTAGGGTCAATCAGACTGATCAGTGTTGCATGCGGCCCCGGCATTTTATCGTTCAGGGAAATCGCCTTGCGTGCCAGCTCAATCGCTTCATCATTTTCATTGACGGTTATAAGCATCTCCGCCTTGATGTTATATGGCACATGCCAGCTTGGCGCGAGTTCAATTGCTTTATCAATAGCAGTAAACGCTTCGTCCATTTTATTCTGCATTTGCAGGATACCGGCTTTACGCATCCACATAATCGGCATGCCGGACGCCAGCTCAATCGCTCTATCAATGGCTTCCATACCGCGTTCATACTCATTCATGCGCTCATACAGGTCGGCAAGCTTTTTGTAGGAACGTGCGGAATCCGGCTCACGTTTCAGTGCTTCCTGCAACGCCGCTTCGGCATCATTGAGGTAGTCAGCCATAAAGTTGACTTCGGCCAGATCGAGATACGGATCAGCATTATCAGGGTCCGCCTTGATTGCACGCACGGAAGCCGCGCGGGCATCGGCGTAGTGCCCGATATTCCGCAAGGAAAGACTGAGCGCACTGTTTGCGCGTGGATCGTCACGGTTAAACGCCACGGCGTAACGTCCCGCAACTGCCGCTTCTTCAAAACGGTTCTGGTCACACAGCGCAATCGCCGTATTGGTGTGCGCTTCAAAATATTCAGGACGCAAATCCGTCGCGCGTTTGTAATGCTCCAGTGCCTCTTCCACCTTGCCGCGGTCACGCAGCGCGTTCGCAAGGTTGTTGTGCGCTTCGGGGTTTTGTGGATTCAGATCCAGCGCTTTACGGCATTTTGTTTCGGATTCGGCAAAACGGCCCATATCCCGCAGCGTATTCCCCCAGTTGATCCAGATTTTATCAACGTCCGGGAATTGCTCCGACAAAGATTTCCATATCTCGAGTGCTTCGTTATATTTCTTTTCCGTGGAATAAATAATGCCGAGATTGATTCGCGCATCCGGATTATCAGGATTGAGCTTCAACGAATCAGTGATTAATTTTTCGGCCTCTTTAATGTTCTTGCTATTCCATAACGCAAGGCCTTTGTTGTTCAGGGCATCGACAAAGTCCGGATCAATGGCCAAAGACTTGTCATAGGCCTCCAGTGCCTCGTCATAGCGTTTCAATTCCATCAGCGTCGCGCCGAGGTTGTTCCAGCACTGTTTGTCTTCCGGCTGTGCTTCAACAGATTTCTGCAGATATGTCAGCGCCTCATCGAAAACAGTGGTTTGATACAGTAATACACCCAAAAAATGGATCGTTGGGAAATGGTCAGGAACTACCTTTAATATGTCGCGGTATGTACGCTCCGCTAACAGGTAATTTCCTTCAAAATGATGGCCTTTGGCCAGCTCCAGGGCTTCTTCCAGGGTTACTTCGTAGCCTTCATCATATCCTGGGCGCTTCTGCGCCGCGCTTGTTTGGGTCATTAATACGTCCTTTTGCTTGTATGCCGTAATATAAAGACATAACAACAGTTGTAGTTGAGGTTAGCTGAATAATGGAAGTTTTTTTACGCCGCGTAAACCCCTTTGAAAATGAGGAGAACGGCCACTTCCTTAAATTTTTTCTGTGGATTTAACTTTTTTTAAATATTGCTTAATAATTAAGTCGATATACTAAGTACATACAAACAAAAGAAAATCCAAGGTTAAGGAAAATAAATACGGCTTTGCGATCATTATTGTTTGTGTTAAAGTTTGGTTAATGAAGGATAGTCGTTCTTCGTCGATTTTCATTAATCCAGTTTCATGCAACAAGAGCAAGGAGTGCTACTCATGACTACAAAGAAGCGTAATCTTACTCAGAAAGTTGCGGCAGGAGCTATTCTTGTTGCACTTTCAGGCTTTGTGCCGAACGTAACAAGGCAGGCGCACGCTGCAACTGCCACAATCAGCGCCAGCGGAACATTCACTGGTGGTATTACACTGACAGCCGGTACAAACCTGCAATTCGGTAAAATGGTTGCTACAGCTAACTCTGGTAAGCTGACTGTACAAACTGGTGGTGGTACTGCTGGTTCCAAAGGTTTCTTCAACACAGTTGGTGCAACAAACGGTACGATCAAATTCAACGCTGGTGCGTTGAAAGTGGTTGATATCACAGTTGCTGGTGTTGCGAAGACCTTGGCTTTGGCTTCCACAGCTAACGGTGGTAAAACAGGTGTTGTTAACCTGTCGACTGTTAAAATTGGTGGACCTTTCGCAGCTGCTGAAACATTCACAACAGCCGGTCTGAAGCAGTCAGCAACACTGACAAGCTTGACTACTGACCTGAACATCGGTGGTACTGTAACTTGGGGTGCTGTTCAGCCTCTGGGTTCTTTCACACAAGCTGTTGCTGTAACTGTTAACTACTAATATCAGTAAAAAGTTTTTTCAAAAAGTCCCGCCCTCCGGCGGGGCTTTTTTTATGACCGGATCGAATCACATCTTTACATCAGCCATCATCTGGTTTTTACTCTGTGAAATATTTTCTGCGATTTTGATTACCCATAATGAAGAAAACACTGATTCGCATATCGGCACTCGCTGTCATGGCATCTCCTTTCTGGGGCGGGTCCGCCCGTGCCCAGACATTAAAGCTGACATGCAAACAGAATATTGATATTGGCAATCTGATCGCTTCCGGTTGTACCGGGGACTACATCATTTCGCCGAACAGCGTGCATAACAATACAAACTGCCTGCTTATTAACAATACGGCCGTGGCAGGAACCTGCAGCGTCAAAGTCGTAGGTGGCGCCGCAACAAAAAGTGCAGTCCTGACATTCCAAAAAGGTTTCTTCACCATGGTCGGAAGCAAGGGCGGAACGGCCAAGATGACAAACCTGCGCATGAAAAACCGCACCCAGGCAACGATTACCCCGACCCTGACGTTTGCAACGGCCACGTTGAACGGCGGACCCATTACGGTCGATATTGGCGGCACGCTCAATTACACCGATGGACAAACCGAAGGAACCTACACGGGCAAGGTTGCACTATCAATCAATTTTAATTAACGTCACGGCATGCATACACATCATCATTGTAAGGATTACACTATGAGAAAGATCATTATCTTAGCGGCATTTTTGCTCTTTGGTTTGACCGTTCCTTTTCAGGCGCAGGCCGTTCACGTTTCCCCGTTCATGGTGGTGTTTGACAAAAACAATTCGGCCATAGTCACACTGAACAACCGCAGCAATCAGGCCAAGGTTGTGACCTTTGAATGGAGCCGCCGTTACTACAACGCGCAGGGTGACGTCGATATTTTGCCCGAAGGACAAAACTATCCGGGATACCAGCCGGCAGACCCATACGTTAAATTTTCCCCCCGTCGGGCAATCCTGAAGCCCAAGCAGGCCCAGACTATTCGCCTGATCGCGCAGCGTCCCGGCGGAATGGCGCCGGGCGAATACCGCTCTCACTTCACGATTAAGGTCGAAGACCTGGTAGAACAAAAAGTCGATGCAACAAAGAATGCCGGCGGCGTTTCCGGTCTCGTGACCATCAACGTCAATACGGGTATTCCTGTTTTCATCCGTCAGGGTGAAACGACCGTCAACCTCACCATGAACCAGGCGGGAATTGTCGCAACGCCCGATGGTCCGGCTTTGCAGGTTGCTGTACAAAACGGCGGCTCACGCTCCCTGTATACGGACGTATATGTTCACTGTCAGGCCGACGGCCCTGAAAAAGGCACGTATGTAGGATCACTACGTATGTATGTTGAGCGCAAATCAGCGCAAAAAGCATTCCCGATAGGCCAGAAATTGAATTTATCCCAGTGCGCAGGCGCGACAGCAAAACTGTACGGTGTGCGTGACCTGGAATATGGCGGCAAGCTGGTCGGCGAAATGGCGATCAACACTGGCGGATATTAACCCCCCGATTTACCCACAGTTTTACAAACATGGCGCAGGAATAGCGATAATATCCTGTGGATAGCGTTTGGCCTCGTCCTTGCATTATAGATCGGCATGAAGTTCACGCGTTCATACAAAGGGTATTATGTCATATTGTGTGCGGTCCTTGCGACCGTCCCGATGACGCACATCTATGCCGCTTCCCTGCCTGCGCAGGAAGCGCGGGACAACCCGTCTGTACAGCAGGCGTCAGTGCCCGAATATGACCGCAGCCAGCTGTCCCGCCTGATCCGTAAGGGGCAGACAATCCTGAATTCCCTTTCCGCACCGCCGCCCGTAAACAATGCACCGGGAAGCATCGGCGCTGATACGGATATTCCGGAAGGCCTGAGCGCCGAAGAACAGGCCGCATACCGCGAAAAGCTTAATCAATGGCTGTCGGAAGATGCGGAAAATGCCGAGCCGTACGACATCATCCTGACTGTAAAGCGCAAAGGAAAAACCATCACCCGTTCCATCATTGGGATTCAAAAGGGTATTAACACATACATCCCGATGCAGGACCTCGCCAACGCCTTGCGTTTCAAAGTGGACATGGACTTGGCCAGCGGGACGGCCAGCGGTTTCTGGGGCAGTGAAGACAACACATACATCATCGACACAGCCAACAATGTGTATTCTGTAAAAGGGGAAAGTTTTGCCCTCCCGGCAAACAGCACCATCGTCCAGAATTTCGGCGAAGGACTGGGAGATATCTACATCACCGAAGAATTGCTAAACACGATCTGGAGCCTGAAACTGCGCTTCGATCCGGCGCAAATGGCTCTTTTGGTTGAAACACCGCAGCTTTTGCCGGTCGAACGCGAACAAATGCGCGAAGAGCGCCAGAAAAAATTCCTCGCCAAAAGCGAGCTGGAAGCCGAAAGATATGAGGAATTGGACTACGCCTTTGTGCCCAACGATTACAAAGCCATCAGCAAACCGGCCGTCAACCTGGCCTCGCAAACCCGTTGGGACAGCAAAAACAGTGATTTGTCACAAACGGCCAACCTGCGCGGCGTTAATGACCTGCTGTTCACCAGCGCGGATTACAACATTCAGACACTGGCCGATAACAATGACGGGTTTGATGTCACCAGCGCGCGCCTGCGGCTCGAACGCCGGGCAGATGCCGGACACGAACTGCCCTTCGGCTTAAAACTGTTCGAAGCCGGCGACATTTCCGTCCAGCCGCCTGACCTGATCGACCGCAACCAGACAGGGGCCGGTATTTCCGTTTCCAACAAACCGTTCAAACGTGGCCGGACGTTCGACATCATCACCGTCGAAGGAACAGGCCAGCCCGGATGGGATGTTGAGATTTACAATGAAAACCAGTTGATGAATTTCGGCGTTGTCGATGAAAACGGCGTGTACCGGTTCGAAGGGATCGAACTCGACTACGGTAACAACACTATTCGCACCGTGCTGTACGGCCCGCAGGGTCAGGTCGAGGAACGGATTGAAGATTACAACATCGCCAACAACATGCTGGCACAAGGCGACTTCCGCGTCGAAGCAACCGTCATGGACGCCAACCAGAATTTGATTGAGGTCGAAGATGCAGGAAACCGCGTCACAGACGGCTATTTCCACACAGCATCTATCGCCGGTGGTTTGAACGAACGGTTGACTCCATTCGTCACCAGCACCCGCGCCAATACCGAAGCCGGAACCAAAGATTACATTTCCGCCGGAACAAACTTTACAGCGATGGGCGGAATCGGTGTTGTCGAAGGATACAAAGATCTGGCAG
>JAUHXT010000049.1 GCA_030426925.1 Alphaproteobacteria bacterium
TGTTTCGTATCTGGAGGGCTGCACCGCCCCGATGCGCGATGAAAACCAGCTGCACGCGGCCGTGGTGGAACTGATTGCCCTCGATGACGCGGAAATCAAGTACTCAACCGTCCAGAACTGGTATCCGGGCGATGAAAACGGCAAGGGCGGTATCTATAATTTCGTGACCAAACGCGGCCTGTGCGCCGGAAAAAACTCCAAAATCAGCTGGACGCAGGTGGAAACCGGCTCCGCCATTACGTGGAAATATCCGTCCTGCATCCTCAAAGGTGACAATTCCCAAGGCGAGTTCTATTCCGTGGCGATCACAAACAACCGCCAGCAGGCCGATACCGGCACAAAAATGATCCATATGGGCAAAAACACCCGCTCGCGCATCATTGCGAAGGGGATCAGTGCCGGAAAAAGCGACCAGACCTATCGCGGGCAGGTCAAAATCATGGCCGGCGCCGACGGTGCGCGCAACTTCACGCAGTGTGACTCCCTGCTCATCGGCGACCAGTGCGGCGCACATACGGTTCCCTACATCGAAAGCAAAAACATGGGCGCGAAACTGGAACACGAGGCCACAACTTCCAAAATCTCCGAAGACCAGCTCTTCTACTGCCAGCAGCGCGGGATTGGGGAAGAAGAGGCATTGGCGCTGATCGTCAACGGTTTCTGCCGCGAAGTGATGCAGAACCTGCCCATGGAATTCGCCGTCGAAGCCCAAAAGCTCGTTGGCATATCTCTTGAAGGGTCAGTGGGATGATATATGGGGTTTTAATTAAACAGCATATATACCGTAACTTTGAGACATTCGAGTTAGGCTGCAATGCTTACAAAAAAATAGAAGTTCCTTTTGTGCCGTATGTTGGATTGATTATTAATATTGGCCTAAATTCGTTCACTGTCAAAAAAGTCGTTTGGGACAATGACGACGGTATCTTTCGATGCAATACAAAAAGTGAAGGAAACTTTTTTAAAGATACTTTTGATGAGGAAATCATTTTTTTACAAAAGGAAGGTTGGGAGATAGGTTCGATTAAAGAGCCAAACACTTATATATCCATTGATGAGGAAAAAACACATGACTGACAAAATTTTACCCGAAGAGCCGAATGCGGCCGTAGAGAAAATGATGAGCCTGGCGCAGGAATGCCTGAACCTGGTGAAGGCCGAAACGCTGGCCATTGATAAAAACAACCTCGCCATGTTCGCGGTCAATGAATCCCACAAGGGCAAGGCCTTTGATTTCTACACCCGCGCCGCTGGTGAGTTCCGCGAGCGTATGGACGAGCTGCAGGGCAAGGTCAACCCGACCCTGATTACCGAATTGCAGCGCATCCAGCTGGAATTGCAGGAACAGGCGGAGCGCAACAACGTACAGCTCGAACAAATCGAAGGCCTGAAGAAAGAAGGGTAGTTCAGACGTCATCCCCGCCTTGTGCGGGGATCCAGATGCCCGCATAAAGCGGGCATGACGACAGAGGGAAGTAAAATGATAGAAATTAAAAATCTGCACGCATCCGTAGACGGCACGGAAATCCTGAAAGGCATCGACCTGGTAATAGAGCCGGGCACGGTGCATGCCATTATGGGGCCGAACGGCTCCGGCAAATCCACGCTGGCGTACGTGCTGGCTGGGCGTGAGGATTACGAGATCACGGACGGCGATATCCTCTTCGGCGGCAAAAGCATCCTGGAGCTTGCACCGGAAGAACGCGCTGCCGCAGGCCTGTTCCTGGCCTTCCAGTATCCGGTCGAAATCCCGGGCGTACAGATGACGACCTTCCTCAAAACCGCGCTCAACGCCATCCGCAAGAAACGCGGTGAAGAAGAACTCGACGCAATAGGCTTTTTAAAACTGATGAAATCCACCTGTGACAAGCTGGGCATTGGCGAGGACATGATGAAACGCCCCGTCAATGTCGGTTTTTCCGGCGGGGAGAAGAAGCGCAACGAAGCCCTGCAAATGGCGATGCTGGCCCCCTCATTCGCCGTACTGGATGAAACCGATTCCGGCCTTGATATTGATGCGCTGAAGGTCGTGGCGAACGGCGTCAACGCCATGCGCGCCCCTGAACGCTCCTTCCTCGTGATAACGCACTATCAGCGCCTGCTGGATTATATCGAACCCGATACCGTGCATGTACTGGCGCGCGGCAAAATCATGAAAACCGGCGGCCCAGAACTGGCCAAAGAGCTGGAGGAAAAAGGCTACGCCGAGTTTCTGAGCGAGGCCGCGTAAAACCATGACCGCCCTTGCCGACATACTGGACCGGATTCCCACAAGGAAGAGCGAACGCTGGAAGTTCACGAACCTGCCCGCACGCCTCAAAAAACTGACGCTGGAGCAGGGGACTCTCGGCTGGTCCGGTAATGTCGATATCCTCAATAAAACCGCGCCGGGCGCTGATAAATACGCCGATACTGCGCTGTGGGATTTGAACCTGCAAAACACCAAGGATTGCCGTTTCATCGACGGTGACGCGGCCATAGACGTACACGCGCAGGCCGGAAAATGGTATTCTCCATACTTAAGAGTAAACATTAAAAAAGGACAGCAAGCTACTGTAATAGAAAAGCAATCAGGCGATAAAAGCTACTGGAAAAACCAGGTGGTCGATATCGTGCTGGAGGAAGGCGCAATCCTCAATCACATACGCTTTCAGGATGAAGCAACGGATGGCATATTCACCAACTTCACCCATGTAACCTGCGCGAAAGACGCGCGCTACAACGCCTTTACCCTGACACGCGGTGATGGGCTGTCCCGCAACCAGATACACGTGGAATTGCAGGGGCCGGGCGCGGATGCCACGATTTATGGCGTGAACCTTCTGTTCGGCAAGCAGCACGCAGATACGACCATAACTGTGGAGCATCAGGCGCCGAATTGCACATCCAACCAGTTTATCCGCTCCGTCCTTGCTGGTGAATCGCGTGGCGTATTTCAGGGCAAGGTGCATGTGCACCGCATCGCGCAGAAAACAGACGGCTATCAGCTGTCCAATGCGCTGCTGTTATCACCGCTGGCGGAAATGGATACCAAGCCGGAGCTGGAAATCTACGCCGATGACGTGAAATGTTCCCACGGCGCAACGACCGGGCAGCTCGACGAAGAACCGCTGTTTTACATGCAATCCCGCGGGATTCCGCGCCCCCAGGCCCGCATGCTGCTCATCCAGGCCTTCCTGGCGGAGCTTGTGGATAAAATTGGGGACCAAACGGTGAAACCCGAAGCGGAGCAAGCAATAGAGGAGTGGCTACATGACCATGCCGGCGCGTAAAGAGGATAAAATGGTGGATGTTTCTGTGTATCGCCGTGATTTCCCCGTTCTTTCAAAAGAGATGAACGGCAAGCCCGTCATTTACCTCGATTCCGGCGCCAGCGCGCAAAAGCCGCAGGCCGTCATTGACGCTATGACGAATGTACTGAATAACCATTATTCAAATATTCACAGAGGGTTATATAACTTTTCTCAGGTAAATACTGAACAATACGAAGCCGTACGCGGCAAGATAGCGGCCTTTATCAGCGCCGCCAGTGAAAACGAAATCGTCTTCACCAAAAACACGACGGAGGCCATCAACCTTGTGGCCGAAAGCTGGGGGCGTACGTTCCTGAAAGAGGGCGATGAAATCATCATCACTGGCATGGAACACCACGCCAATATCGTCCCGTGGCAGCTTCTGGAAACCCGTATCGGCGTGAAGCTGAAGGTCATTCCGGTTCTGGATAACGGTGAACTGGACTTGCAGGGCTTTGAAGCGCTGCTGGGCGATAAAACCAAAATGGTCGCCTTCGTTCACACCTCCAACGCGCTGGGCACTATTAACCCGGTGCAGCAGGTGATTGCAACGGTGAAGGCTTATAACCCCGATATCCTCACGCTGGTCGACGGCTCGCAAGGCGTCGTGCATGGCCCGGTCGATGTACGCGAACTGGGTTGCGACTTCTTCGCCTTTACGGGGCATAAGCTGTACGGCCCGAACGGTGTCGGCGTCCTGTGGGGGCGGTACGATATCCTGGACACCATGCCCCCGTATCAGGGCGGCGGCGATATGATAGAAACCGTCAGCTTTAGCGGCACGACGTTCAAGGCCCCGCCGGCAAGGTTCGAAGCCGGAACCCCCGCGATTGTCGAGGTGATAGGGCTGGGAGCAGCCATAGACTACGTGCAGGCGATTGGCATGCACAACATCGCCGCTTACGAAAAGGAGCTGCTGGATTACGCCATGACCGCGCTGAACGCTGTCGACGGCCTGACATTCTATGGCCAAAGCCAGCAAAAGGCGGGAATCATATCGTTTACGGCCGACTGGGCGCACCCCAGCGATATCGCCATGATTTTGGACCAGCAGGGCGTTGCCATCCGCACCGGCCATCATTGCTGTATGCCGCTGATGGAACGCTTTGGCGTGGACGCCACCGCCCGCGCCTCGTTCGGCCTCTATACCAACCGTGCGGATATTGAGGCGTTCGTGGATGCTCTGACCAAGGCAAAGGAGATGCTGGGCTGATGGATCACGTAGCAGACAAGCAAATGGTACAGAACGCGGTTGGCGAGCAATATGACGAGCTTGCCGAACCGGCTAATATCGAGCTGAGCGATCACAAGCTGACCCCCCTTATCGTGGCGGCTTTACGCGAAATTTACGATCCCGAAATCCCGGTGAATATTTACGAGCTGGGCCTGATTTATAAGGTCGATGTCACCGATAAGGACGGCGTAAGCGATGTGTACGTCGAAATGACGCTGACATCGCCGGGGTGCCCGGTCGCCCAGGAAATGCCGGGGTGGGTGCAGGGCGCGATCCTGCCCATCGACGGGGTAGGCGGCGTGGAAGTGGACATTGTCTGGGACCCGCCTTGGGACCCGTCCATGATGGCCGAAACCGCGAAGTTACAGTTGAATATGTTTACGTGAGGAACCCATGGACGAACCCGTCAAAATCACAGAGCCCGCAAAAGCGGCGATTATCGAGAAAACGGCCCTGAACCCGGACGCCGTAGGCCTGCGCCTCAAGGTTGATTCTACCGGCTGTTCCGGCCATTCATACGTCATGGAGCATGTGCTGGAAGAGGATTTGACAGCCGATGACAAGTTCCAGAACGGTGATGCGGTACTGTATATTCCCAAAATCCATAGCTGGATGCTGTTTGGCACGGAAATCGATTACGCGGTTTCGGATATGCAATCCGGTTTTACGTTTACCAATCCGAATGAAGCGGGACGCTGCGGCTGCGGTGAAAGCTTTTCCGTTGACCACCAGCAAGATTAACCGTCATTGCGAGAAGGCCTTCAAGCCGACGCGGCAATCTATGGATTGCTTCGCTGACGCTCGCAATGACGACAAATGAGAGCTTTCAGTTCGTTGCAAAAGAAGGGATGTTTTCGCGTACCGGCCTTTGATTTTAAAGGAAATTCTATCAGTTCGTTTTTTACCGCCCCGGATACACAAAGGGCCTCGAAAAATCTGAGGCCCACTTGAAAAATCTATAAACTGCTATAATTAAACGTGCAATCCAGCGGCCGGTTTAGCACCGCCGATACCAAGCTCATGCTCGGCTGCCGGAACAACACCAGCAAGTCTTTGTCCGCCCATTTTCGCTGCCAGATCGCCAGCATAGGCTAAGGCCTGATCGCTTGCTGCAACAATGCCGAAACCAGCGGTTGCATCTGTAACAACTTCATTATATCTAGGACTATTATCTACCATTTTTAGCTCCCTCGGTATTATCGTTATTGCCTACCTGCATATGCCTTGGCCATATCTTCTGAAGATGCGTCTTCAACATATGCTTTATACACCATACCATGCCCCAATTTCTTCACTTCGTCAAGTAAAATCGAATAATAATCGGTATCTTTAAGTTCTTCTACTGTTTTACACATGAACGTAATTGCGTCTATAGTTTTGGCATGCATAATAGAGGCGTAAGTGAATACATCATCTTCCTTTTTAGGGGTAGTAAATCCAAGTAAATGTTGCTCCGCAAGGCGAAATCCTTGACATAAATCAAGTATTAACTTGGGTGTTACTTGGGTTGCCTGTGTTGGCACATATACCAAAACCACATTTTCCTCAGCAACATAAGTAGCATTTCCCTTTCCTTTCAATATCTTAAGGGGGACATTGTATAGCTCTGAGACCTTCCACAGGGACAATCCCGTCAGGGACGGTTTCATCATTTCCCGCGCCTTCTTTTTTAACTCATCACTATTGGGATGTTCGTAATTCATGGCGCTGGCTTTTGTTCCTTTCTCGCCAAAGGCGCCCTGGAGACCCGATTCGTTATCTTTTTCGCTCATTGTTTTCCTTTTTTACGCTTAAAGCACTGATTCTTCTTGGTTTTCTTCAAATAACTCGTTCCAGATCATTGCCTGATCCTTGATAGTGACGCGTCCCGAGGATTTTTTTACCTCGATTGTCGCGCGGTTGACCTGCCCTTCGACATATAATTCAGCCGTTACAGTAAAAATGCCCTGTCCGGCATCAAACGAGATGATCGGCGCTTCGTGATTCTGTGTGATTGCGTAAACGCTATCATCGTCCAGCGAATCCAGAAGCGGCATATCGTGGGGGTTTTTGATAAAATAACACTCTTCACCGTCGTCCACGCCCACATTTTCAAAGTAAAAGGCAAGGTAATCGGCAATATTGCCTTCAGTTAAATTAAGTTGTCCCTTGTCATTGACTGCGAAAATCGGCTCGTTTGTGCCGTCAAGGAAGTGAAAGAACGATCCGTCCCCAAGGTACGTGAAAGTAAAAGAGGGGAGGGAGGCATAGTTTGTAACCTTAAAAGCCCTGTATTCCTTATAGAACGGAAGGATGGAGCTTTGAACTTCAGATGTTGTGGAGGAGAACAGCCCCGGCTCGGCAGCGGATTTTACGCTATCAAGTACGGCCTGTGTGTGCTCCCGATCTAGGCGGCGCCAATGCATTGTTTTAAACGACCTTTTGTGTGGCCTGCTTGTGAATTTTGCAGGTCTTATTTTGTTAACAAAATCTTAATGCGCATGATATCAAATTTTCAAACCCCGATGCAAATTTACGCAGCATCAAGCAATTCCTTCGCGCTAAAAGCCTTGTCCAGAGCCGTATTTAGAAGGTCGTGAGCATTTTCAGTCCTGTGTGCGTTTTCTGAAATATGCCGTTTCCAGGCCTTCGCCCCGGTCTGTCCATTGAACAACCCAAGCATATGACGCGTGACGGACTTTAGCGGCACACCGCGGTCTTTCTGCTGCTTTTCCGCATAAGGAATCATTGCACGTGCCACGGTTTCACGAGACAGTATACTGCGGTTACCGAAGATGGTCTGCTCAATGTCCGCAAGAAAATAGGGGTCGTGATACGCTTTGCGCCCGATCATCGCGCCTCGAAAGAGGGCGGCCTTTGTCTGAATGTCCTCAAGGCTGGCGATTTCACCGTTCACGATAAAAGTGAGGCGCGGGAATTCGGAGGCCATTTGTTCACATAAATCATAGCGAAGCGGCGGCACGCTGCGGTTTTCCTTGGGTGACAGCCCCTGAAGGATCGCCTTGCGCGCATGCAGGATAAAGGTATCGCAGCCCGCATCGGACACTTGCTGAATAAAGGTACGCAGGAACGGTTCGTCATCGACATCGTCAATCCCGATCCGGCATTTGACGGTTACGGGTACGGAAACTGCCGTGTTCATGGCTTTGATACAGTCCGCCACAAGTTCCGGTTCGGCCATCAGGCACGCCCCGATCTTTCCGCGCTGGACGCGATCGGACGGGCAGCCGCAATTGAAGTTGATTTCATCATAGCCGTATTCTTCGCCCATTTTGGCGGAAGTGGCGAGGTCGGCAGGATCGGATCCGCCCAGTTGCAGGGCGACCGGGTGTTCGTCCGCGGAATAATCAAGATGCCGGTGTGCATCGCCATGGATCAGCGCGCCTGTCGTCACCATTTCGGTATACAGGCGTACATGCGGCGCGATCAGCCGGTGAAAGACCCGGCAATGCCGGTCCGTCCAGTCCATCATCGGTGCGACGGATATGTCAGGTTTATTATTCATAACTATTTATAACGCAAACTATTGAAAAGGCAAATCCGTTGTGGTTTATAGGTCGCTATGTTGAGGTTTTTATTTATCCTTATTTTTATCTCATTTCCAGCCATGGCGCAGGAAAAAGATCCGCTCGAAGGCAGTGGCCTGCCTGTGCCGCGCTTTGTATCGCTGGCGTCAGAGAAGGTTTTCGTGCGTTCCGGCCCCGCGCTGCGCTATCCCATCAAGTGGATATACCAGAAAGAGGGAATGCCGGTTGAGGTTGTACAGGAATTTGATACCTGGCGCAAAGTCCGCGATATCGAAGGGGCGGAGGGCTGGATCCACCAGTCCCTGCTGAAAGGCAAGCGCTCCGTGGTCGTTCAGGGCGACGAACCTGTCAGCCTGCTGAGTGAGCCTGAAATCGAGGGTAAGGAAATGGCCAGGCTGGAGCCGTCCGTCGTGGCCTACGTTCAGGAATGTAACGCGGTCTGGTGCAAAGTCACGGCCGAAGGCTATGCCGGCTGGGCGCCGCGCACCAGTCTCTGGGGTCTTTACGACACAGAATAAAAAAAATCGCCCTAGGGTGTTGCACCCGCGAATCGTCCGTTATAGAATCTACTTATTCGCAGTGATTTGCTGCATCCATCCACAGGGTATCCCGCCTTTATCAACAGGGTTATCCACACAAGATCAGAGATTTTAATCATGTTGGACTTCTATCATAAAGCCGATGTGGCCTCCCGGATTCATTCCGCGATCCAGACGCTCTCGAGCGAGCCGGACCAGGGAACTGACGGCATGAAATCCATGATGCTGCTCTCCGGCATGTTGGTGGAAACGGTGTTTTTGTTTGAGAATTGTGAAGAGGGGCTGGACTGCTCCTTTGACCGCCTGGCCGATATGCTGGGCTGCGAGCCGTCGGAAGGCGCATTTGACCGCGATGTCCTGCCGCCTGCGACTGTTATGGATTTTGACACCGAGTCAGGCCGTGCCATGGCCCGCGAGTTTTTTGAAGAATGGCTCGACTGCGCCTACGAATTTCACAATATGCTGATCGGCCTCGTGCAACAGTACTTTATGCACTGGGAAGCCATGGGGCAGCCGCGCGCGGAAAGTTTCCGCCTGCTGGTCGAATGTACGCATAAGGCCATGAGCTATGAACTCGCCGCGCAGGAACTGTGCGACGTTGTGATTGAACAAAAGATCGGCCGTGACGGCTGGTCGCTGGCGGACAGTATCGCCGCATTGTCCGGTTCCGCTGGTCACCGTCTGGCGCTGTCACAGGACGGTATGAATGAATGTTGCTGGTTCTATGGCCCCGAACTTCCGGACCTGCTCGACCAGACCACGTATGTAATGACGCAGGAAGCCGTACGCCTTGGCCTGCCGATCGGCCCGGACTGGCGCTTTGGCCTGCCGGCCAACGATGTTCCCGCAAACCCGCCATCGCTGTTAATCAGCAAGGTGGAGCCGGTCTGCCGCGCGTTTTTCGAAGCGCTGCAGATGCATGACCTGAACGACCAGGCGGTGTCCTGCGCCAAGGCTGCGGGGCGTATGATCGCGGTCGCCGCAGGCGGTGAGCGCCCGGAAATAGAACCCAATATTGTGAAGCCGCTGGCCATGGCCGCAATAACCGAAAGCTACCGCAGCATCTGTATGGATTACGCGGTCGCCAGATAGTTCAGGACTCTTTACGATCTATGCTTGATCTATAGGTTTTTTCCGTCCTATATAGGGCTATGTCCACAACCACAGCCGTTAAAGACGCTATGACTTTTGAACAGCAATCCAGTTACTCCTACGAAGAATTAATTCAGTGCGGAGAAGGCAAATTATTCGGCTCCGGCAACGCGCAATTACCGTTACCGCCCATGCTGATGTTTGACCGGATTACGCATATTTCGGAAGACGGCGGTGAGCATGGCAAAGGCCAGATTATCGCCGAACTGGATGTGAAACCGGACCTGTGGTTTTTCGAGTGCCATTTCAAGGGTGATCCGGTGATGCCGGGCTGTCTTGGCCTTGATGCAATGTGGCAGCTCACAGGCTTTTTCCTTGGCTGGACGGGTGCTTCCGGCTCTGGCCGTGCATTGGGGCTGGGTGAACTGAAATTCACCGACCAGGTCCTGCCGAGCACCAAACTGGTGAAATACATCATTGATTTCAAGCGCGTGATTAACCGCAAGCTGGTTCTGGGCGTGGCCGACGGCAAGCTGGAAGCCGACGGCAAGGTGATTTACGAAGCCAAGGACATGAAAGTCGGCCTGTTCGATAATACGGCCACACAAACCGCCTAGGGCATTTTCTATAAAACAGTTGATATTGTCGCGCTTTTTTGCATAATGCGCGCTATGGTGTTTTCAGACAAAAAGCCGATCGGTGTTTTATACTCAGAAACAGTGTTTTCTCTTGTCCAGAGAACTGTCGGTGTACGTTCTGTCGATGAAATAAATGCGACTGTAGGTATTGTTGACAGGGCGCTTCAGAAAATGGCGGATACAATCAAGAGGTTTCCGCACGCGCCAGATGTTCAGGGTATCAATGAAAAATTCGACCTTCATTTTAAACTGGGAGCAGCGTTTGCGGCTCTTCATGGCCAGTCTGCCTGTTCTGATGTCCTGGAAGTAAGGCTTTTGAATGAGTTTGGTAAAGGTGCGGGAAGGCAATTTGAAACGTTCATCTTAAATATTATCGAGCCCAGTTATTACAATGAATTAAAGGAATGGCTGGCTGACATGTCACGCGATCGCGATCTTTTGAATGATGCGGAAGATATGTGCCAAAGACGCGCCCTGAAGTTGCGGCAAATGGTAATGGAAAGAGAGGGGCGCAAGCCGGGAGCAGCGCAGCTCGGCGCTCTGACGGCAGGCTCATTTGCAATGGCATCGGGTATCTATGCGGGTGCCAATGAGTATGACTTTGCCAAAGAGATAAAAGAAGCCGGAATAAGTATTCACCCGGACCGCAGCTTCCCCGTTGCTCCTGCCGTCGCTGTTCCTGCGGCTCGCTAGAACGCTCCCGCCATTCTATCATTACAGAGAAAAAGGCCCTGTCACGGGCCGCTTTCTTGTTCGTAATCTTAAATCTGCCGACTGGGAACATTTTCGCGACATTATGATAGCGCAGGCCCGGTATTACGGCGACGACTGCAGTGATTTATGCAAACGCAACAAGAATGACTGGCTGGATGAGCTGGAGCATGAAGGCAAGGAACATTTCGGCCACTATCCTTAAATGCCAATTAAAATGTTTACATAAAAAAGCACTTGTTCTAGATATATGCAATGACGTATATCATCGAGCATTTTAGAGTTTCAGGGAATGGTGAACAAGGCACTCATTATGTAGCCAGGCGCTTAAGCGCAGAGGATGCACAAAACTATATTGATTATTTCGACGAGCTAGAAGGAACTCCTATTGAAAACATCCTTAATATTCTTAACATTCCTAATGAGCCTGTTTTTTTTCTTTTTAAAAAAGAAGGGCCTTCAAAAGAGACAGCTATTGGGCACTTATCCATAACCGAAGAAGGGATTTCATATGCGTTAAAAGAGCAAGGTCAAAAAAAATTTCTAATGCCGCTGCTGTTACATCTTGCTGAACGTTACGCAATCGACCACAACTATCCGAGTTTGAGAGCCCAGATTTCTTCAGAAAATCAAGAATCAATAAATGTTATAAAAAGGGCCGGATTTAGTGAGCTGACAGAAGAAAGGGAGCAGGAAGGCGATTTTATCTGGTTTTGGTTTGAGCTGGATTTAGGGCCTACGCGTTCCATAAGTAATAATCACTTTTTTTGTTACGATCCAAAAATATCCTGATCGGGCTATAATTTCTTTGAAACGCTGCCCTTAAACCTTTAAAACATCACCCATGACTAAACGCGTCGTAATCACAGGGATCGGGATTATCTCCTGCATCGGTTTAAACAAGGACGAAGTGCTGGTTTCCTTAAAAGATGGAAAATCAGGCATCAGCTTCGCCCCCGAATATGCCGAGCTTGGCTTCCGGTCACAGGTTCACGGCAAGCCCGACATAGTGCTGGCCGACCATATTGATAAACGCCTGTTCCGCTTTATGGGGGATACGGCGGCTTATAATCACCTGGCCATGGAGCAGGCGATTTCCGATTCCGGGTTGGAGGAAAGTGACGTTTCCAATGAGCGCACGGGTATCATCATGGGCTCCGGCGGACCGTCTACCAGATCGCAGGTGGAAGCGGCCGATATTACCCGTGAAAAAGGCCCCAAGCGCGTCGGCCCGTTCGCCGTGCCGAAATGCATGAGCTCGACCTGTTCGGCCACGATTGCCACGAATTTCAAGATTAAGGGTATCAACTACTCAATATCATCCGCCTGTTCGACATCAGCACATTGTATCGGCAACGCGGTGGAACAGATCCAGATGGGTAAGCAGGACGTGATGTTCGCCGGCGGTGCAGAAGAGCTGGACTGGACCTTGTCCGTCCTGTTCGACGCCATGGGCGCGATGAGCAGCAAATATAACGATACGCCGGAAAAAGCATCCCGCGCTTATGATGCCGACCGTGACGGCTTTGTCATCGCCGGCGGCGGCGGTGTGGTGGTTCTCGAAGAACTGGAACACGCCAAAGCACGCGGCGCGAAAATTTACGCTGAAGTCACCGGATACGGCGCAACGTCCGACGGGCACGACATGGTGGCCCCAAGCGGGGAAGGGGCCGTGCGCTGCATGAGGCAGGCCTTAGGCACTGTCCAGACACCCATTACCTATATTAACACGCATGGCACATCCACGCCTGTAGGGGATATCACGGAAATCGGTGCGATTAAGGAAGTCTTTGAGCCGCTGGATCAGGACATGCCGCATATCGGTTCCACCAAATCCATGACCGGGCACTCTTTGGGTGCGACCGGCGTGCAGGAAACGATTTACTGTCTGCTGATGATGCAGAACAATTTCGTTGCGCCGAGCATCAATATCGAAACACTGGACGAAGGCGCAAACGGCCTGCCCATAGCATTAAAACGTGTGGACGATGTCAAACACCAGACCGTGATTTCCAATTCCTTCGGCTTTGGCGGCACGAACTGCACTTTAGCGTTGAGTACCTATAATGACTAAGTTGATGGATGGAAAGCGCGGCCTGATTATGGGCGTGGCCAATGAAAAGTCGATTGCCTGGGGGATTGCAAAATCTTTGGCGGAACACGGCGCTGACCTGGCTTTTACCTATCAGGGCGAAGCGTTCGGCAAACGCGTCAAGCCGCTGGCGGAAAGCGTCGGTTCCAAATTCATCCTTGATTGCGATGTGTCGAAAGAAGATGATCTCGATACGGTTTTCGCAGCGCTGGAAAAGGAATGGGGCAGCCTCGATTTCATCGTTCATGCCGTTGCCTTTTCAGACAAGGAAGAACTGAAAGGCCGTTACGTCGATACGTCCCTGAACAACTTCCTGCATTCCATGCATATTTCCTGCTACTCCTTCACATCCGTCATGCGCCGCGCGCACAAGCTGATGAAGGACGGCGGTGCCGCCATTACGCTATCTTATTACGGCGCGGAAAAGGCAATGCCCAATTACAACGTCATGGGCGTGGCCAAGGCCGCCCTGGAATCATCCGTGCGTTACCTTGCGGCCGACCTCGGCCCGGATGGCGTGCGCGTGAACGCAATTTCAGCAGGGCCCATGCGTACGCTTGCCGGATCGGCTATCGGCGGCGCAAGAACCACGTTTAAATACAACGTCGTAACGTCACCTCTTCAACGATCGGTTGAACTTGAGGAGCTGGGCGGCGCCGCGCTGTATTTGCTGTCCGATCTGTCCAAAGCAGTCACTGGTGAAATCCATTACGTCGATTGCGGCTTTAACGCCGTCGGCATGCCGCAGCCGGACAAGCTCAAAACCTTCTCTTCCAACGGCGAATAAGATCCCTCACATACGTTCGGGATGATGAAGGAGCTGGGCGAATAGCCTTTCTATCAACGCTTTCAGGCACTTCTCATATCCGGTTTTGCTTCAAAAATCCGGCGATTTCTGCTATAGTAAATCAAAAGTAAATAAAAAGACGACAACAACAGGGAGAACGAAAATGGCCAATAATGGATTGGCAGCCAACAGGCGTACCGGTGATGCATTCGCAAACAGGGCCGCCTTCTACGACCAGATCAACAGTGCAATAGGACGCTGGAGCGCAGCGTTATCAAGGGTTTATGACCCGATGCGTTGGCGCGGTAATGTGCCATGGTGGCGCAGAAATCCTACATAATACAGTAAAAACAGCGGGTTAGATCGCTTTCCCGCTGTCGCTTTTTGCAATCTCCTGCCGTTTTCACCTATAATAAAGGTAAGAAAAAAGGGAGAAGCAAAATGTCATGGAGTTCATATTCGAGACAACAACAGCGGGTTAGCAACTGGTCCCCGGCCGGCAATGCAAACATGTTATGGGTCAAGCGAAACAGCAGTCCAAGCTGTCGCTAGTGTACGCTAAGTAAATTTTCCAAGATGACATCAGGGGTGTCGGTGAAAAAACCATCGGCGCCCCATCCTTGTAACTGGCGTGCGCGGTCAGGGTCGTTGACCGTATAAACCAGCACAGGCATATCAAGGTCATCAATGACCTGCTCGATCATCTCGCGCTCCAGCCCCGTATTGTTCAGGTTCATAGTGGAGATTCCAAGATAGTCCGCAAGTTCCTTCCAGTTTTCCGGCCACTCTTCAGGCATCAGTAACCCGCGCTTCCAGTCCCCGGCGACATCCCGCGCAGCTTCCAGACTGACATGCTGGAACGATGAAATCAGCAGGCTGTCATGGTCGTCCCAGATCTGGGACAGTACGTCGAGCGCCGCTTCTGCTGTTTCCATTTCCCGTCCGGGACAGGGCTTGATTTCGAGGTTCAGGCCAAGCCCGCGTTCCAGCAAAACATCGATGGCTTCTTCCAGCGTCGGAATTTTAATGCCGCTAAAACTGTCGCCGTACCAGCTTCCGGCTTCCAGCTGTTTCAAATCTTCATAATCCGTCTCGGCGAGCTTACCGGAACCGTTGGTAGTACGTTCCAGCGTTTCATCGTGAAAAATCACGGGAACCTGATCGCGTGTCAGCTTCACGTCCAGTTCCACCCACTCCACGCCCATATCTGCAGCCGTATGAATGCCTTCCAGCGTGTTTTCCGGGGCATAAGCGGCCGCCCCGCGGTGGCCGATGACTTTTGGTATTTTTAATGACATACTGCCGACTTTATTTTTTAAAAATTCAGGTTACGGAATGTCCGACACACTAGCATCTGAAATCGCTAGCTCAATCAAAATCTCTTCCGCATTCAGAAATTTGGTGGGGGGCGAAGTCATCCGCAGCAACCTTATCCCCTATGTTGCAGCGGTCATAGATGGCAAGGGGGTAAATGAAGCATTTTTGAAAGCTGCAAAAGGTATGTTCCAAGAAGGGTTTGCTTACGGCGAACAGGCATATTTTGTCATACGGTGTGAAATGGAGGACATTGCCCGCGAAGTGGATACAGCCGTACGCCGGAAAGCCCGCGGCATAGAAATCACTTGATTGAAAGACGGGAATCACGGATTCTTATGGTTGTATATTGACTTAACAGCTTTTCCTGCTCTGGAGTTCTTAATTAATGCTGTTCAATCCTTTTCTTCGTGCGCTGGAGCTACAGGCTCAATCAGTCGCATACATGTCTGAATTTATGCTGTCCTGTGCCAGTTTGCGGCGCACGCAACTGCAATGCATGCAGACCTTCATGACCATACCGCAGGAGCAGATCGCAAAGATGACTGTACCCGCGTCAATGCCAATGGGATTCATGCGCCGCAGTGGCATGGAAATGTTCCGCGGCAATGCCGTTAGCATGAATATTATCACCGACCGCATGCAGATAGAGGCTGCGGAAAACGAAGGCATGGGGACAGCGATAATATCCGCGCCGCGTCGTTACGCGCAATTAAAGGCCGTTGAATATGACTCTCCGTGCAATATGGACGCACAAGCCATGGAAGCGCATGAGGCCGTACCGGATAAACCACAAAGCATCAAGAAATGGTTTGATAAGAACGCCGTCGCCGACGAGCAGGATATCTTTGATGACCGTCTGCCAAGCCGTCGTGTTTACAGCGGTATGGGGCAAGCGCCGAACTCTCCGTCAGCGATCGCTGTGCTGGAACGTTACAAGTGGGCCAAGAAATCAGTTAACGCATAAATCACGACAAGTTTTAGTGTCCCCGATATAATAAAAAAGCCCGCTGGTGTTGCGGGCTTTCTATTATTCGGTTGTTCCGGCTGCTTACGCTTCCTTGGCTTCCGGTGCGTCGTCTTTTTCGATGACGTCGCCCGTTTCCTGATCCACACGTTTCATGGACAGTTTCACTTTGCCGCGGTCGTCGATACCGACCAAAAGCACCTTCACCATATCGCCTTCATTGACAACGTCCGTTGTCTTGGCGGTGCGGGCGTCCTGCAGCTCGGAAATGTGTACAAGGCCGTCATTGTTGCCCATAAAGTTGACGAAAGCGCCAAAATCAACAACTTTCACGACTTTACCTTCATAGACTTTACCGACTTCCGGTTCGTCTGTGATGTCCTTGATCCACTTAACGGCGGCATCGATGACTTCCTGGTTCGGGGCAGCAACTTTGATCGTGCCGTCATCGTCAATGTCGATTTTCGCGCCGGTTGTTTCCGTAATTTCACGGATGACCTTACCGCCCGTACCGATCACATCGCGGATTTTGTCCGGATTGATCTTGATGGTCTGGATTTGCGGAGCGAATTCAGACATGTCTTCACGGGCTGCGTCAATCGCCTTGGCCATTTCGCCAAGAATGTGAATACGGCCGTCTTTTGCCTGCCCCAGTGCGATTTTCATAATTTCCTCAGTAATGGAGGTAATCTTGATGTCCATCTGCAAGGACGTGATACCGTCTTTCGTTCCGGCCACTTTGAAGTCCATGTCACCAAGGTGATCTTCATCACCCAGAATGTCGGACAGGACCGCAAAGTCGTCATTTTCCTTGATCAAACCCATGGCGATACCGGCAATCGGCTTCGCCAGCGGTACACCCGCATCCATCATCGACAAGGACGTTCCGCAAACGGTTGCCATAGAGGACGAACCGTTGGATTCTGTGATTTCAGAAACCGTGCGCATTGTGTACGGGAACTCCTCAGCCGTTGGCAGCATCGGGTTGATCGCACGCCATGCAAGCTTACCATGGCCGATTTCACGACGGCCCGGTGAACCCATACGGCCACATTCACCAACAGAGTAGGGCGGGAAGTTGTAGTGCAGCATGAAGCGGGAGCGGTATTCACCTTCCAGCGCGTCAATGATTTGCTCATCCTGACCTGTTCCCAGTGTTGTCACGACCAGTGCCTGTGTTTCACCGCGTGTGAACAGGGCGGAACCGTGCGCACGGGGCAGGACACCGACTTCAGCCACGATCGGGCGGACTGTTTTTGTGTCACGTCCGTCAATACGGGAACCTGTTTTCAGGATGTTTCCACGCACCACGTCAGCTTCGAGGTGCTTGAACTCGGCGCCGATCAGTTCTTTCGTGATGCCGTTCTCTTCATTCAGGAATGCTTCCAGGCCAGCTTCCTT
>JAUHXT010000050.1 GCA_030426925.1 Alphaproteobacteria bacterium
TCGGGCAACCACCTTGTGGTGGGCGGTCCTGCTCGGGGCCGGAGCGTTGATCGGACTGGGAGCACCGCCGGCTGAAGGAGCACCGCCGGCCGAAGAAGCGCCGACTCGGGAGCTACCCAGGGGGCCCCTGCGACCTCCCACCCGCCGCGCCGAGCCGTCACCCAGCGCAGAGGCGAAGGCGAAGCTCACGACCGAAGAACGCGACCAGATGCTGCTCGCCTTCCTCAACGATCCGGTCATCGAAGACTACTTGGAGTAGCCACTCTGAGGAGGCAGTCGTCTCCTTAGCTACTGGCGAGCGCGTGCGGTGGCGTTGCCGACTTTCACCGCATCTTCCAGAATGGCGTCCGTCAGGTTAGCCCCGTCCAGAATGGCCCCGGTCAGGTCGGCCCGGCTTAAATTGGCTTCGGCCAGTATGGCGTTGGACAAATCGACGTTAGACAGGATGCAGTCACGCAAATCTGCACCACGTAAATTCACGTACCTCATCTGTGATCCGCTGAAATCAACACGTTTCAGGCGCTTGCTTTCCCCCTTGCCGAATTCAAGGGGGGATAGCACGCTTCCGGACATATTGGCGCGTGAAAAAAAGCAATTCTTGAACGAAGATCCGCGCAAATCCGCTTTCTCCATATTACAGTCCCGGAAATCCGAGCGGTCCAGCAGCGCGCTTTGCATATTCACTTCCCGTAAATCCTGTCGCAGGAAGTTCCCGCCCACGGCCTTGATGGCAATTAAAGGGTATTTGCGCAGGTTCAACACATCGCGCATATCGATCCCACTTAAATCCAGCTGATCGCCGTCCCGTCCTGCAGTGGACACCCACAATTTATGGGAATCCAGTAGCTCGCCGAGGTTTTCGCTTAAATATTCAAGCGTTTCGCCCATATTTTCTTCGTCCAGCGAGCCTTCTCGTTTTATGCCGTCTTGAATGGCACCATCCATATTAATCCCGGTTAGAACGGAATTCTGCAGGTTGGCGTTTTTCATGTTTGAACCGGAAAAATCGGTATCAGTCAGGTTCGCGCCTTCGAAATTGACGCCTTCCAGTTCCGCATCATTGATGATAACACCGGATAAATCGGCATCGGAAAAATCGGCGGCGCTGGCTTTTACGCCGGACAGGTTCGTATCGGAGAGCTTTGCTCCGGTGAAAATAGTGCCCCAGCTTTGCCGTTCTTCGGTATCGCCGCTGCGCTTCCGGCTGACAAGCTGTCCATGCTCGCCGCTTTCCATGATACGCCCTTCGCGTAAATCAGCCTGATCAAGATCTGCCCCGGTGAGGTTTGCTCCGGACACCTGCGCTCCGCGAAAATCTGCCCGCTTGAATATCGCGCGTTCCAGATTGGCCGTGCGCATGTCACAGGCAAAGAAACACGCGCCGATGAATTTCCCCCCAGACAGGTTCGCGCCGTTCATTTTTGATCCTGTGAAATCGGCCTGTGATAAATCGGCTTTTTTGAAATTAAGATTGGATAGATCGACAAATTTTAAATTGGCACGCGCGCCGCCCTTTTTGCCGAGCAGGTAAAACTCGTGCAATTCAATGGCATAGTCCAGTTCACTTTGTGTGACCTTCTTCAGGTCATCAGGGCCGGGCGTATGTTTCTTGCTCATACCTTGGATTTTGCATGGATTGCCTGCAAGAGTCCATCTGTCGAGCCGTCCATGTTGGGATTTTCCCCTCTTTCGATCATATGGGCCATTTCCTTGCCCAGTTCCACGCCGAATTGATCAAAGCTGTTGATATTCCATATCACGCCCTGAACGAAGATTTTATGTTCATAAAGAGCGAGCAGCATACCAAGGCTGAACGGATCCAGCGTGTCAAACAGCAGCGTTGTGGACGGGTGATTGCCCTGATAGGTGCGTTCGGGGGCTGAAGTTTCTTCCGGTGTCCGTCCCTGCATCAATGCCTGCGTTTGTGCCAGCATATTATTGAGCAGGATGGTCTGGTGATTCTGGTAATTGTTTTGTGGTTTAACGAATCCGATAAAATCGCTGGGGATCAATGTGGTGCCCTGATGCATCATCTGCATGAACGCATGCTGGGAATTGGTGCCCGGCTGCCCGAAAATAATCGGTGCGGTTTCGTAATCGGTAATCAGGTTGCCGTCACGGTCGACGCTTTTACCATTGGATTCCATGTCCAGTTGCTGAAGGTAGTTCGGCAACTGGTCGAGATCCTGGGAATAGGGCAGGATGGCATGGCCCTGCGCGTTCCAGAAATTCCGGTACCAAACGCCAAGCAGGCCGAGGATAACCGGTATGTTTTTACGCAAAGGCGCCGTTTTAAAGTGCGTATCCATGGCATAGGCGCCATCAAGGAAGCGCCTGAAATTATCATGTCCGATGGACAGCAGGATCGGCAGCCCAATCGGTGACCACAGCGAATAACGCCCCCCGACCCAGTTTTTAAAAGGGAACATATATTCAGTATCGATCCCGAAATTTTTTACGGCCTGTTCATTGGTGGATACGGCCACGAAGTGCCGGGCGATACATGATTCATCACCCAGTTTACCAATCATCCACTCCTTGGCGGAAATCGCGTTCTGCATGGTTTCCAGCGTTGAAAACGATTTCGATGCCACGATGAACAAGGTGGTTTCCGGATTAATGCGCGTCAGCGTCTTGGTAAGGTCCGCGCCGTCAATATTCGAAACAAAATGGAAATCGAAATACCCTTGGTCAAACGGGTGCAGTGCTTCAACGGCCAGGTTCGGGCCAAGATGCGAACCGCCGATCCCAATATTCACAATCGTATCGATTTTTTTGCCTGTATGACCTGTAAAGGCGCCTGTCTGCAGGTCTTTTTTAAGCGCCAGCAGCCGCTGCAAAACCGTATGGATAAACGGGAAAATATTCTCCCCTTCCACTTCTAGGTCGCGGGTGTCAGGGTCACGCAAAGCAGTATGAAGAACGGCGCGGTTTTCCGTTTCGTTGATGCTCTCACCCGCAAACATGGCGGTGCGGCGTGCTTCCAGATCGCTTGCGGAAGCAAGCTTAAAAAGCAAATCTATCGTCTCAAACGTAACGAGGTTTTTGGAATAATCACACAACAAGCCGTCGATAGAAGTCGAAAACTCCGAAAATCGCTTGGAGTCCTCTTTAAAAAGCGTGTTGATGTTTAAATCGGCGTGGGCATTTTTATGATCTAAAAGGGCCTGCCATTCAGGTTTCTGAGTAGGGTTGTTATTGGACATTAGGCAATTCTGTGATAGTTTTCGTTACTTCAATATTTTCCGGTTTTCCAACGATAATCGTTGCATTATTTGTATCCAGTACGCGCTGTGCAACGCGCTGTATATCCTTTTTCGACACCTCGTCGATCTTTTCCTTGTAATGGTCAAGGTAATCCTGTGGCAAGTCCTGAATTTGCAAAGACAGTAAAATCCCCGCAATCCTGTCGGTGGACGTCAGGGCCAACGGCATGGATCCGGTCAGATAATCCTTGGCGTCTTTCAATTCACCAACACTGACGCCTTCGGCTTTGATACGGTCGATTTCACTGTGAATAACGACGTGGAAATACTGTAGGCATCTATTTTCCGGGTATCGGAAACGCTGGAATAAATGCCGTATGTTAAACCCCGTTTTTCACGCACCTCTTCCATCAGGCGCGAACCGAACCCACCGCCGCCGAAAACATAGTTCATAACCTGCAGTGCGTAATAATCCGGGTCTTCACGTCCAAAGGCCGGCATCTGTATTTCAACGATGCTTTGCGGAATGTCCTGCTGGTACAAAACCACCTGACCGGTATTTTTGATGACGTCTTCCGATACATCTTTCACACTCGATGTAGCCGGTAGTCCGCCAAAAACGTCATCCAGCATGGCTGTTAGTTCGCCCGGTCCGATGTCTCCGGCTACGGCGATAAATAAACGGTCTTTGCCCAAACGGGTTTTTACGGCTTGGCGCAAATCAGATGGCGTGATTGCGGGAATAGAGGAAAGCGTTCCACCGCTGTTCATGGCGTAAGGATGCCCTTCATAAACAACGTCATTGGCAATACGCGCCGCGATCCAGTCCGGGTTGGATAAGGAACTGCGTATACGTGTTAAGTTTGCCTGCTTCATACGCTCGACCGGTTCGGCATCAAAACGCGGCTGGGTCAGCGCCAGTTTTAGCAGGTTAAACGCCTTATCCTTGGTGCGGCTGAGTGTTTTTATATTGCCGCCAAAGGAATCGCGGCTGCTGGAAAAGGTCAGGGTAATGGAATTATCACTCAATTCTTTCTGGAAGGTTTGCGAGTCCAGCTCTCCCGCGCCTTCATCCATTGTATTGGATAGCAGCTGCGTCAGGCCTTGTTTGTTTGCCGGATCGTTGGCCGCCCCCGCATCACGGAAAGAAAATTTTATGGCAATGACAGGCAGGCTATGGTCTTCCACCAGCCATGCCGTGATATCTCCCGGGCTTTTTACAACCTGCACGTCCAGAAAACGGTCATCGGCTGCGTAGGCAGGCACGCTGAAAACAAGTGCGCTTAGAATAAATACAATCACTTTCATTGCGTGGCCTCCGGTAGCAAATGCCCTGTGACAGGTGGGCGTAGCCAGTATCCTGCCGGGTTCACATATATGCGGGCGACTTCCTGCACCAGCGTAGGACTGACGAGGCCGATATTTTCTGTCCAGTATTCAACATCGTCAATACTGCCGCCCGTTGACAGGATGCGTCCGAAAATCATCGCCGGGCCTGCCACGCTGTCACGCGCAAAAACCGCTTCGTCCTGCAGGCGTTTGATGGCTTCGTCTGATTCTTCCTGTGTCACACCCTCATCAATGACTTTTTGTATTTCTACATCTATCAGGGATTCCAGTTCATCCAGGCTGACACCTTCCGCGGGCGTCGCACCGATGGAAATGCTGGAATAATTCAGGGCGTTAGATGTGTAATCAAACGATACAGACGTCGCTTTTTTCTGGTCTACCACCAGTGATTTGTAAAGTCGCGTTGTTGCCCCGCCGTCCATTATCTCGTTCAATACCTGCAGGGCATGGGAATGTTGCGGGTTCTGCGCTTCGCTGGGGGCAAGGTAAATTTTAGTGAACGCCGGTTGATGGATGGATGAATCACGCAGCGTCAAAACCGCTTTCGCGTTGGCCGGCGGTATTTGCGGACGGATACGTTCGGGCAGTTCTTTTGGCGGGATAGACCCGTATATCCGTTTCGCCAGTGGTTCCAGTTCTTCGGCCGTGATATCGCCACTGACAACCAGTATGGCGTTATTCGGTGCATACCAGGTGTCATAAAATGTTTTAACGTCTTCCCATTCGTACTTTTCAATTTCGTTCATCCAGCCAATGACGGGAATACCGTACGGATGATTAACAAAAAGCGCATTACGCATTTGTTCATAAAACAAACCGCGCGGATCGTTTTCAGTACGCTGTCTGCGCTCTTCCAGAACGACTTTCTTTTCCGATGCGTAATGGTCCGGCGGAGGGTTCAGATTTTGCATCCGGTCCGCTTCCATTTTCATCACTTTTTCAAGATGCTCTACGGCGATAGATTCGAAATATGCCGTGTAGTCTTGTGAAGTAAAGGCATTATCATTCCCGCCAAGCTTGCGCACCGTCGTCGAAAATTCGCCGGGCTGCAATTTCTTCGTACCCTTGAACATTAAATGTTCGAAATAATGCGCCATGCCAGACTGCCCGAACGGCTCGTCCGCCGCGCCGACTTTGTACCAGATCATGTGCGTTACAACCGGGGCCCGGTGATTGGGAATAACCACAACTTCCATGCCGTTATCCAGTGTAAAGCTTTGGGCGTTAAAGGTTTTTCCCGGCTCTGCCCCTGCGGTCAGGGGAAAACCAAAAAGTAAGAGAAAAAGTAAGATTCGAAGCATGCTGATACATGTAATGCCCGTCCGTCCGGAAGACAAGACAAACCTTGACGAAATCTCCACAATATTATACATAATAAAAATCATGGAAATAGAAGAGCTAAAAAAAGAATTAAAAGCCCTGAAAGAAGAGGCTTTTAGCTTTCACGTCGAGAATACGGAAGGTTCTCAGCGCTTATTGTCCGACTGGAATGTATCTGACGATCTGATGGATGATACCAGCCGCAATGAATATGGTTGGACACCTGTACAACTCATGTTCCTGGACAGTGCTACATCATTAACCGGCGCGGCCGGAGAAGTAGCGCGCATTTTTAACGAGCGCTGTGCTCTAATGCTGGGACTCGCTCGCCTGGGTAAGAATGATGCCTTTTTTAAGGATTATTATACGTCTTCAAAAGTGGTGCCTAGTATAGTCGGGCATGTACGTGGTGATGTGCGTAATTACGTTGTAGAAAGAGAGCCTAGGGTTACATATGACGCTCAAGAACATATAGAAACTATAATTAGTCCAAGAGAAGTCACACCGATTGAAGAAATAGATAACGCCGTCAAAGAACGGATACTCGAAAATTCCAAGGAGGCCGTCGACGCTTCTCTGGAATACATACGTCAGGCTATTGATGCTGTTCGATTATCCATTCAGTATCAGATTTTCATGGAGCGCCACAGATTGGAATCCGAAATAGCCTTATATCAAAGACGCATGGTAAATGAACAGCTGTCACATGAAAAATTCCACGAACATGTAGTGGCTCGTGCTCGAAATATGTTGAAAATAACACAAGCGCTACAAATCAGAATTAAGAACATGGAACAAAAAGGCAAGATTGCACTTTTGCCTGAATTGAGCCTTCAACCTATTTAGATAGATTACTGCTTGATTGTCGGGACGTTACCTTCGTTGACGGGCACGCCTTTTTCTTCGTTTTGCCTTAAACGCTCGGTTTCGGCCTTCGGGTCGACAACTTCGGCCGGGGCATCAATCTTTTGCCCGACCAGTCCGCGGATTTTATCAATCGTTGGTTGGCTGTCCTTGGCGATCTCCGCCGTTTCCGCATCCACCTTGGTCCGGATATTCGGATCGATATTGGCAGCATTGGTGCGATCCAGCAGGATCGCCTCACCGGACGTGATTTGTCTCGGCCCGTTTTGCTGTTGCGCCTGATCTGCGCCAAAAACTGTTTGCTTGGCCTGTTCGTCTGTTTTTAATTCCTGCGGACGTTGCGCTCCCGGTCTGGGGGGGCGCAGGTAATAATCAGGCGGCATCTCCAGCGGCGCACGTTTCACAACGGCGAACTCATCCGGAGACTTTGTTTCAAGCCCCAACTGCTCTTTTGTATTTTCGCAGGCGCTGAGTGCCAGCAGCCCCGCAGCTATGAATAACGCTTTTTTCATACCGTTATATTAATCCGCTTTCGTTTCGGTTCCAAGACTATGCCATCAAAGATTAAAAAAGCAATCCCCAGCGTAATACAGCTATCGGCAATGTTAAAGGCCGGGTAGTGCCATCCTGCAATATGAAAATCAAGAAAATCGGCCACAGCGCCAAATCTCAAGCGGTCCACAACGTTTCCCAGTGCCCCGCCGATAATCATACCCAGCGGTATTGCCTGCGCCCATGTATCGGTGCGCGCAAGCCATACCCCGAAGAATATAGAAATAATGCAGGCCATGACAATAAGCGGCATCGGGTCGCCGGACTGGAACAGTCCGAAACTGACCCCCTGGTTCCACACCATGGTCATGTTGAAAAACGGCAGGACTTCGACACTGACATTGGGCAGACGCAGCGGCATGGTCGTAATCCACTCAATCGGGCCAAGCGATTGTGCGCCCGGTGCCGCAACGGGTTTCAGGACATATTCCAGAACCCACCATTTGGTAAGCTGGTCGAGAATAATGATGTCCAGGATAAGACCGAACCCGATGATACGTTTGACATTGCTGTTTTGCATTGGAAGCAACTATACCTTCAAAAATATCCCGGCAAAAGCCGGGATATGAAATTGTTCAAAATTAATTTCCTTAGGAACGCGCGCACTTTACAAGCAGCGCATCCAGCGAAAATCTGCCCGGCCCCTTAAACAGGATCACCATGAACAGGAACATCCAGAAATAATGGATTTGGTTCATGATTCCGTATTCAGCAGGGACAAGGTATTGGATCACGATTGTCATGGCCAGAAGCCCCCCGGCCGCAAGTCGCCCGAACAATCCAAAGGCCAGAAGGACGGATAAAACGATTTCCGCGCCCGTAGCCATGGGGGCGGCGAATTCCGCCGGAAATCCCGGTATCGGGTGATATTCCTGGAATGGTACAAGGAACGCATCCCAACCTTCGTTTAATAGTTTTTGAAATTTCAGCCAGCCTGAATTGAAAAATATATTGGCCATATACAGGCGGATACCAAGATCAAGGGCGGGTGACGCCCAGTTCTCTGAAAATGATCGCAGCGGGTTTAGTGCGCTATCAATAGTTTGTGTAAAGTTTTTCATGGTGTAATTCCTTTAAATAATTCAAATTCCTTACTAATTCGTGCCCATGGCCAAAAAAGTTTCAAGCGCCATGTAATTTTGCAGGAAATTCGCAAAATCAAAGTCAGGAAAGCGTTCCAGAACGCTGTTCAGGCACTCACCAAGCGGTCTTTTCTCCTGCATTTCTGAAAACATCAGGAATTCGTCACCGTTCAGGTTGAAAATCTTGACCTCCAGCCCGACACGCATAACCAGAAGATACGTAGCGCCTTCCCGGTTCATATCGGGAAGTTCATCTGTTTCCGCGCTGTAATTATAGATATCGTGCAGCGGGTAAGGCGACTGGATCAGCTTCACGCAATCCCGCAAACCAAACACCGTATCGGCGAAACTATCCTGCGGTATGGCCGCAAGGTCTTCGGGCTTAAGCGGCTTGTCATCCTTCGCGCATTTACAGTCATTAATGGCCCAGTCGAGCCGCGCGGCATCGGCAAGGTAAGGATACGCATTGGCCTGCGGCGCGCTGCGCAAAAACTCTGCGAAGGTTCCGCCATACCGGTCAAGGCAGGCTTCCACCGGCGGGTGTTCGCGCAAATATACTTTCGCCGCATCCATAAGGAACTCTTTCCCTGCCAGTTTTTCAACAAGTGGGAATGTCACGGCAACCGCTTCGCTTAACGAAATAACGACGTGATTGCGGTAGACCTTCAACTGTTCGGTTAATGGGATATCGTTGGCGGCAAATAATTTTGCAAACTCTTCTGGCGGGTTTTCAATCGCATCGGGCGTAGAGAAAAGGAGCGCGGTAAACTGCCGCTGCATATCATTCAGCTGCATCGGCCAGACTTTCATTCTCAAAAATAATATCGCGCGCCTTGTGCGCTTCGGCCACCAGAACGTCCAGCGGCGGTATGTCCGCATCCCATTCAATCAGGGTCGGGATGCTGCCAAAACGCCGCACGGCATGGGTGTACAAATCCCATACTTCATCGCGCACCGGCTTGCTGTGCGTGTCGATTAAAAGGGTTTTATCCGTGTGGTCGTATTCGCGTTCGCTATGTCCGGCCAGATGCATTTCACCGACATAACGACCGTCGATACCGTCAATATATTGGTACGGGTCGAACCCGTGATTATGCGCCTGAACATAGATATTATTGACGTCCAGCAGGACTTTACAGCCCGTAGCCTTCGCCGCTTCGTTCATAAATTCGTATTCGCTCATCTCGTTATAGGAAAAGGCGATATAGGACGACGGGTTTTCGACCAGGATCTGGCGGCCGAAATATTCCTGCGTTTCATTGATGTTGCGGCACAGGGTTTCCAGCGTTTCCTGCGTATAGGGCAGAGGCATCAGGTCGTTTAAATGCGCGTTGCCGCTCATACTCCACGACGCATGGTCGGAGATGTGAAAAGGCTCATAAATATCAATAAGCTCTTTCATATCTGCGAGATGGTCTTTGCTGACCCGTTCAATGGAACCAAGCGAAAGCCCGACAGCGTGCAGGCTAAGCGGGTAAAGCTCACGCGCCTTGGTCAGGTAATGGCGGGGCTTGCCGCCGGAAAAATAATTTTCAGGATGAACTTCAATCCAGCCGATATCCGGCTTGTCTTCCACCAGGGCGTTATGATGGCGGAAACGAAGACCGATCCCCGCGGGAGCGCTGCTTGCAGGCTCCGCGGGAAAAGGTTTCTTATTTTCATTACTCGTGGTCACAGCCGTTTTTCTCGGAACAGCCGTTCTTTTCACCATCAGCATGCGAAGCTGCAACGGGTGTCAAAGAACCGCCAACCAGCTTGTCGCACAGTCCTTGTGGAACGGAAACCCATTCCTGACCTGAACCGTCTTCAGCGGCCTGGCCTTCACAGGAATGCTTGCCGTCAGCAGAAGCACAGCCGTTTTTACCGGCTTTCACAACGCCGTAACATTTTTCTGTTTCAGCGGCATTGGCGGAGCCCGGCAGGGCTGCTGCGCCAGCCATTGTCACAACAAAAGCACCGGCAATAATTGAGTTCAAAGCTTGTTTCGATACGCTCATAGGTAATTTCCTCCGTAGAGAGTTAATATTATGGAATGCACAAAACCATTTTGTGTCCCTTTGCTGCTTACCAATTCGATAGCAGGCAACGAAGCGTTACATACTTTGCTGTTTTTTTTAAGCGGCTTTTTTATTTTTTACAGCATCGGCGCAGCGGTTGCACAGGTGGCCTGTTTCTGCGCTGACTTCCGGCAGCACTTTCCAGCACCGCGCACACTTCTCGCCCTCGGCTTTCTGGAACGTTACTCCGGCTAGTTTCCCAATGGTAACCTTGGCATCAGAAGTTATACAAACTTCGGCAAAATCGACATTCTCGAAGTCTTTTGTAACCATTATTGCAGGGCAAGCTTCCAGCGAAGAGCCAATGGTTTTATCTTTTCTATATGGTTCTAAATATGACGATACCATATTGCGTATAACTTGTACTTCCCACCACTTCTCTGCAAGCGCTTCATTCTTCCAGCTTTCGGGCAGTTCGGGGAAGGTGCGCAAATGCACGCTTTCTACATCATCGAACACGCCTTGTGGGCGGTGTGACCACGCTTCCTCCGCCGTGAACGACAGGATAGGGGCCAGCCATGCGCTCAAATTGTAAAAGATGATGCTCATGACGGTGCGCGTTGCCTTGCGCTCGAAACTGTCCGGCGCATCACAATACAAACGGTCTTTGCGGATATCGAAATAGAACGCCGACAAATCGTCGTTGCAGAAATTGTAAAGCGTTTTAGCCAGCTTGCCGTACTCGTAATTCTCGATGGAACCGCGTACCAGCTGCTCCATTTCATACAGGCGGTGGAGCATAAGCTGCTCCAGCTCCGGCATCTCTTCCGGCTTTTTGCAATCAACCTGTTCGGCATCCGAATACCCGTCGATGGCCCCAAGCAGGAAGCGCAGCGTATTGCGGATACGCCGGTACAAATCACCGGTGTTTTTCAGCGTGTCTTTCCCGATGCGGATGTCTTCGGCGTAATCGGATGTCATGGTCCAAAGGCGTAAAATGTCCGCGCCGCTTTCTTCCATGACTTTTAACGGGTCGACAACATTGCCCAGCGACTTGGACATTTTGTAACCTTTTTCGTCCAGCACAAATCCATGCGTCAGAACGGTTTTATAAGGCGCTTTGCCTTTCGTGCCGCATCCTTCCAGCAGGGATGAATGGAACCATCCCCTGTGCTGGTCCGATCCTTCCAGGTATAAATCGGATTGCTCAACGCCCAGCTCTTCACGGTCATCGACAACGAACGTATGCGTTGAACCGGATTCAAACCACACGTCAACGATGTCAAAGACCTGTTCGTAGTCATCGGCGCTGTAATCATTGCCCAGAAAGTCCTGCGGATTGCGTGACCACCACGCATCGGCGCCTTCGACTTCAAAGGCTTCGGATATACGGTTCAGCACCGCTTCATCTTTCAAAATACTACCGTCCTTGCGTGACAGGAACAGCGCGATGGGAACGCCCCACGCCCGCTGGCGCGAAATACACCAGTCCGGACGCCCTTCAATCATCGCCGTGATCCGCGCTTCGCCCTTCGCCGGGACCCAGCGCGTGTCCTTGATTGCCTGCAATGCCGTCTCACGCAGTTTGATTTCATTGTCCATCGCGATAAACCATTGCGGTGTCGCGCGGAAAATCACCGGCGCTTTCGACCGCCAGCTGTGTGGGTAGTCGTGTTTCAGTGAGCCTTTGGCGACTAGCATCCCTGCTTCGTCAATCGCCTTGAGCGGGGCAAAATTCCCCGGCCCCATTTTGCCGTCGGCGTCATAGATTTCCAGTCCTGCAAACAGCGGGACATGATCGCGGAATTTCCCGTCATCGGTAACATTGTCCGTGATTTCCAGCCCGGCTTTCTGGCCCAAGAAAAAGTCGTCCGCCCCATGGCTCGGCGCAATATGCACGAACCCCGTACCGGCTGTTTCCTCCACGAAATCGGCCAGAAGCACAGGAACATCAAACTCGTATCCCTGCCCGCGCAGCGGATGCGCGCAGATTGTTCCGGCAATGTCGGAGCCTTTCAGGCTCGCCATTTTGGTCAGGGTTTCAATCTTCGCCTTTTCTTTGACGTCGTCGATCAGGCTGTCGGCCAATACCAGCTTGTCACCGGTTTTGGCGCGGGAATCTTCCAATACGCTATCGACGGAATACACGCCGTAATCAATATCTTCACCGCACGCGATCCCGCGGTTGGACGGCATCGTCCACGGCGTGGTGGTCCAGATAACGACAGACGCACCGTTTAAGGCATCGTTCGTGGCTTTCACAACCGGAAACTTCACCCAGATGGTCACGGATTTATGTTCGTGATATTCCACCTCCGCTTCGGCCAGCGCGGTTTTTTCAACCGTCGACCACATAACGGGCTTCAGGCCTTTATAAAGCCCGCCATTGTTCAGGAATTTATGAATTTCCCGCACGATTTGCGCTTCACCATGCTTGGTCATGGTAAGGTATGGGTCTTTCCAGTCCCCGATCACGCCAAGGCGCTGGAACTGGTCGCTTTGGATATCGACCCACTTTTGGGCGAAGTCGCGGCATTCCCCGCGGAAATCGATCGGGTTTACCTGGTCCTTGTCTTTGCCGTCGGCACGGTACTGTTCTTCGACCTTCCATTCGATCGGCAGGCCGTGACAATCCCAGCCCGGCACATAAGGCGCGTCATAACCCATCATCTGCCAGCTTTTATTGATGACGTCTTTCAGGATTTTATTGAGCGCATGCCCCATGTGGATATTGCCGTTGGCGTATGGCGGGCCATCGTGCAAAATCCATTTCGGCTTGCCCTTGGATGCCTCGCGTACTTTGCCGTACAGGTCCATATCCTGCCATTTTTTCACAATACCAGGTTCCTTGGATGGCAAATCGCCGCGCATCGGGAAATCGGTTTTCGGCAGGAACACCGTATCTTTATAGAGATCTTTTGTATCGTCGCTCATTATTCGTCACCTTTAGTGTGGCTTACACTAGTCAATTCGTTGTTGTTCTAAAAGGGAAAAATGGGAGTACCCGGCCTCTTGTCTTAGGAAAGAGCCGGGACAGTAATTCGAATAATGATGGCAAAGGCGTTTTGCATATTTCTACTTAAGCACATCTTGCAACTATAAATCAAGGATCAGGTTCAAAACCGCCACGGCCGCAGGGACGGTAAAGATAGCAAACACCGTACTGGCCAGCACCACCGTCGCCGCCCGTTCGGGGTGTAGGTTCAGCGTCGCGGCATAGGCGACAAGGTTACCGGCCAGCGGCACGGTGCCCATAATGGCTAGCATGATATGCACTTCGTAGGTAAAGGCATGGAAAATCATAAGGTCGCTGAGGATCACCCCGAAAGTCGCCAGTGGCCACGCCAGGAATTTAAACCCGAACATCCACGCGAACAGCTTCCAGTCAACTTCCAGCTTCGTTTGCTTGCTAAGCGCTACGCCGATTAGCATCATGCCGATCAACACCCACGCTCCGATCGCATAGGTCCAGTACGTATCGAACACCTCCGGCGTTTCCCAACCTGCAAGGTTCCAAAGCAGCCCAAGCCAGATGCCGTGAATAACGGGAAGCTTGATGACCTTCATCACCGCGCCTTTCAAATCCGCCTGCCCGCGCGCGCCAAAATAATAGCCAAGGCCGACTTCATTCAAAAACGTGCCAAGGTTTAAAAGCGCATAAACCCCCAGCCATTGCTCACCGGTTAGGGCCAGCACAACCGGCATCCCGAAATACATGGTGTTGCCCGTGACGCTCGACATACCGATCAGGTTCGCCGTGTTGTCCTTCAACAGCATCTTGGCGGATTGATAGGCGATGGTTCCGATGGTCGCGGAAATAACGAACACGACAAGCGGCAGCGCGATGAATTCCATTTCGAATTTCATATTCGCCATCGCCCCGAAATTCACGATAGGGGACAGCACGTATATGGCAATGGTCGCCATGGACGGCAGGTTGACGTCCATCCATTTCCCGACCACGAAACCAATGGCGATCAGGATATAAAGCGGGATGATATTGGCGACGATGAGTCCGATGATGTCCATGCGGTCATTCTGTCAGAATTTGGTATGCGTGTGCACACCAAAATTATTTAACGCTTGGACCTGCCAGAAAACAAGCGTATGCGTGGCTGCTTGCAAATATTCCTTCAACGCCGCGGCCATCTTGTTGTTCGGCCTGTGCGACCTGCGCGCCAGAAATCTCGGTTTCCGGTTGGTGCTGCAATTCACGTGTTCCCGGTGCTGCAATGGCATGACCTTCGTCTTGGATGATCCGAAGGGCTGGCCTGCCTGTTACATTTTTGTTTGCAGCGGCAGGTTGGCGGGCTGCTTTTGCTAATGCTGATGCTGGCATAATTTTTTCCTCTATTATCAATCGCTTATTTATTGTTCTGGGGCGGAAAATGCCTGATTTGACGGAATCTGTCAAACTTTTTTGCACACAGGAGTGGGTGGGATAATAACTAGCTGTTATAATTGAATTATTTCAGGATATTCCGCGCTTGTTCACAGTCCAGCGCAATCTGGTCGGTAAGCGCCTGAAGGCTGTCGAACTTGGCTTCCCCGCGCAGGCGCTGGACAGGCCGGATTCTCAAGGTCTTGCCGTACAGGTCCCCATCGAAGTCGAATATATAGGTTTCCACCAATCCGGTCTCGGTTTCGAACATGGGGCGGATGCCGATATTGGTTGCCCCGCCGCGCCACTCGGTTTCACCTTCGATCAATACGCGCGTGGCATAAACGCCATAGGCCGGGTGTACCGTATCGCCGAACAATACGTTGGCGGTGGGGTAGCCGAGCTCCCGTCCGCGCTTGTCTCCATGCACGACTGTTCCTTCGATTTCCCATTCCCATCCCAGCAATGCATTGGCTTCGTGAATTTTGCCGGAGCGCAAAAGCTGGCGGATACGGCTGGAAGAAATCACGTCATCTTCCTCGTCCGTAATCTTGTCTATGACGCTGACCTCATACCCGGCATCCATAAGCGTCTGCGGCGTGCCCTTGCGCAACTGCCCGAAACAGAAATCATATCCCACGACGATGTGCGACGGCTTGATACCGCTCTTTAAAACCGCATCAATGAACGCCTGCGGGCTTTGGGATGCGAAGTCCCAGTCAAAGGTGAGGGAAAACAGGACGTCAATACCGTTTTGTTCCAGCAGCCGCGCCTTCATCGCCGGCGGCGTGATGCGGAAGGGTGGGTCATCCGGGCGGAACAGCCTGCGCGGGTGCGGCTCGAACGTCAGCAGGCCAAGCGCATGTCCCTTGTCTTTGGCAATCGCCGATGCCTGCGCCAGCAGCTTCTGGTGGCCGCGGTGAACGGCATCAAAATTCCCGATAACAAGGACGCAAGCCTGCTGTTCGGCTGGAATAGACTGAATGTCGGAATAGGTTTCCATGCGTTTGAGGCTTAACGGCTAAGTCCGCTGATAGCAATATTTTATTGCGCCATTTTCGTCAGCATGGCGTGCGCGCTTTTTACGATATGCGGCAGCGCTGCCTTCGCGTCCGGAAGGATTTCAAAGCTACGGCCTGTTTCTGTAATCATCCCGTAAATGAAGACAGACACGACTTGCGGGTCATGTCCCTTGAAGTATCCTTCTTCTATCAGGGTCGTGATCAGTTCTTCCATTTTGCCCAGCAGGGTTTGCCGCTGAATACCTACCCGTTCCCTGTAGCTCAGGGCTTTGTACGCTTCCAGGATGATACGCCGGTTGCTTCTGTTCAGGCACTGTCCCAGGTAACATTCTATACCGGCCAACAGGGCTTGCCAGTGATCGTTCTGTGCATCCATGCGTGTTTGAACTTTCTGCCCGATGTCATTCAAAAGGTTTTTGTAGACGGCGGTGAAAAGACCTTTTTTGTCACCAAAATGATAATATAGCGACCCGCGTGCCATGCCTGTTTGCTCGACGATTCTGTTTGTGGAGGCTTCGCCATACCCGTATTTAACAAACTCCGCCTTGGCTTTTGATAAAAAAAGCTTGTTTGTATGATCTAGATTTTTCTTATTGGGTCCGGGATTTTTGCTCATATTTCAAATAGTTAACCTTAGCTATGCAAAAAAAGAATTGACAGGTTGTCAGTATGTTATTTGACATGGATCGGAGGAGTCAATTATATTCTTATTGACAGGCTGTCAGTATATTAGAAAAAATCAATGTATGCTTGTCGGTAGGAAAAGGAGGCAGAAATGTCTGGTAAATACTATCCGATTGTCATGACCGACAATTTAAACAAAAGTATCAATTTTTACGAAGACTACTTGGATTTTGTACCCGAAATTGAAATGGACTGTTTCGCGGTGCTCAAACATACAAAGCATAAAGATATCCGCATAGGCCTGATTGTGCAAAATCATCACAGTCTGCCGGAAACGCATCAAAAAGCGGTTCAGGGCTTGATTCTGAACTTTCCGGTAGAGAATGTGAATGAAGCGTACAGGGCCTTGTATCTGGAAGGGCTGGAGATTGAAACAGAATTGTCTCTGGCACCCTGCGGAAGAAGGCATTTTATGATCCAGGATCCAAATGGTGTTTTGATTGATGTGATGGAGGAATACGATCCGTTTGCACAACATAACGATAATAATGATGATATTGATCAGATGATGTCATCCTGTCGCATCCAATAACAATTTGTGGATGCTTTTCTATACGTTGCCGGGTTTGAGCGATCAGCCCGGCTTTTTCTTGTTCTTGCGTTTTTTGACTTTAAGGCGCGGCGGCATTGGGGCCAGATCAAGGGCCTTTCCGCGCCCTGAAAGGCTTGGATTGGTCATGAAATAATCATGGGCGCAGAAATCATCGTCTGTTGCGTCCATACGTTCATAGGTACCGTCCGGCTGCATGATCCAGCTTTGTTTCCGGTCTTTTAAATTCGCGGCCATAATCTGATCCAGTATCTGTTTGTGCACTGTCTGGTTTTCGATGGGGACAAGCGCTTCGATCCGGTAATCAAGGTTACGCGGCATCAGGTCGGCGGAGGAGATAAAGACCTTCGCTTTCCGTGAGGGCATTTCAGTGCCGTTGGCAAAACAATAAATGCGCGAATGCTCAAGGAAACGCCCGACAATACTTTTAACCCGTATATTGTCGGACAGTCCTGCTATACCGGGGCGCAATGTACAGATGCCGCGTACCACCATATCAATTTC
>JAUHXT010000051.1 GCA_030426925.1 Alphaproteobacteria bacterium
GTCCAAAGTAATATGCTTTTCAAACACCCGTACGCCCATCCCCATGGCAACAGCTGAAAGCGTTTGTGTATAAGGGCCGTCCCCATCACTATGATCCATGAACCCAACCGCCGGAAGACCATAACGTTCAATAATAGAAGGAATACGGGCCAGATGATTTGATTCAATCGGCGTAGGCTCTGCCTGGAACCCGTACATAAGCACAACATTACCCCGTTCACGCAACGAGAATTTCTGAATGTGCTCTTCCACTTCTTCCGGATGAATACCGCCCGTTGAAAGATAAATAGTGAAATTCAGTTCCATGACCTGATCGATAAAACCATCGTCGAAAAAACACGTGGAATGAATTTTTACCCCGTCCGCCTTTAACGTCTTCGCCAGCTCAACAGATTGCGGGCCAAAAATATCAATCACAAAATCGATCTTCTGTTCTCTGGCATAATCGCGGATTTCCTGCCACTCGCCGGAAGGCATCTCAAGGCTCTGGAATAACTCATAATATTCATAGCCCTTCTCTGCCAGGTCATCGGCATAGACAACCTGAAACTTGATCGCATCCGCACCTGCTTTGGCGGCTGAGCGCACCAGAAGCTTCGATACTTCCTTGCTCCCCTCATAACCTTGCGCTGCTTCTGCTATAATATAAAGCTTATTCATATTTTACATGCTCCTTTGATAACGGTGTGCCAAAAGACAAATCCTGATTTGCTTCTTTACCTATAATTTCGTCCCAGTATTTCGGGGCCAATCCATTGGCCGGACGAACAGTCCGGATATTCTCTCTTGTGAATATCTCTCCTGCCTTGATAGGGCTGGACACATAAATGCTGGGCCTGTATTTACGCCCGGCAGCCTGGTCTTCTTTTGTGAAATTAACTGTGCCACAGGCTTTATGATAAAAATCCGTGCCTTCAAAATCCCTGCAATTTTTTGTACGTTCGCACAGTTCCTTCAGTTCTTGCGGCTCGAGTGAAAACGCACTGTCAACGCCTCCGTCGGCACGGCGCAACGTAAAGTGCTTCTCTATAACGCATGCGCCTAGGCTAACAGCCAGTTCCGAGACATCTGTCCCCATCGTATGATCGGACAGTCCGATTTTTACATCCGGAAAAATCTTGCCGAGCCCAACCATGGTCATAAGATTGCATTGCTCAACAGGGGCTGGATATTCACTGATACAATGCAGTAGTGTTAGGTCAGTGCATCCCGCCGTCAGCGCAGCATTAACGGCTTCCTTGATTTCCTCGAGCGTCGCCATGCCGGTCGACATAATCACAGGTTTCCCGGTTTGCGCGACATATCGTATAAGGGGCAAATCCACGAGCTCAAAGGACGCAATTTTGTATATCGGCGCGCCGAGGCTTTCCAGCATATCTACGGCAGTTTCATCAAACGGGCTGGAAAATAAAACGATATCTAGCTCTCTGGCTTTCTCGAACAGAGCGGGATGCCAGTCCCATGGCGTATGTGCTTCTTCGTAAAGGTCATACAGCTTCCGCCCCTTCCAAAGCGGAAGATCGACAAGGAACTCCGGCCCGTCATGATCCAGCGTAATGGTATCGGCCGTATATGTCTGAAGTTTTACAGCGTCCGCACCTGCCTCTTTGGCCGCTTCGATCAGGCTCAGGGCTCGCTCAATATCCTGGTTATGATTGCCGGACATTTCGGCGATAATAAAAGGATGCTCTGGATAGGAAAAACTCAAAGCTCTACTCCCCTCTCACAATCTCTTCAGATACTCTATACATCGTCACACCGGCAGTGGGGACATACTCAGCCGGAATTACCTTTTTGGAATAGTAATCCAGCGTCCAGATAAAATCTTTAAACCCGACTTTATGCCGCATCATTAATGTGCTGGAAAACCGCGGGTTCACTTCAAAAATATACGGGACATCAGCGTTCATGCGAAGCTGCACATTCAGGAAAACATCCCCCTCCAGCGCATTTAAAAACTGTTCAAGGACGTCTTCAATCTCTGCCCTGTTCTCAATAACGGCCTGTCCGGTCATCCCGCCCTGTAGCTTCCGGCGCATGATACAGGTACGTTTCTCTCCTGCAAACCGCCACACAGCGCATGTATATTCCTCATCCGGCTCATCAATCCATTCCTGCGCGATATAAGAATCCAGCGTGCCGTCCTGCTGGTGTGTATCAGTCACTCCTTCCAGCATTTTGGGATAACGGATGATCGCCATGTTCTTGGATCCGGCGCTTTTACGCGGCTTAACAATAACGGGAAGATCATCTGGCTTAACGTCCGTCAAAGAAAAGGTTCTTAATGCAGGCAAGCCGTTCTCACGCAGAAAATCGTTCGTTGCGGCCTTATCCAGAAAAATTTTCAGGTGCTTAGGTGAATTGATAATCACCTTTGTAGCCAGTTCTGAAATCTTGTCGGGATTGTCAGAAAAATACCCCAGCTCTGCTTCCGAAAACGGAATAAATACATCGGGCTTAATCTTAAGAATATGTGAGGACAGAACATCAAAGTAGCTCTTGTCGCTGACCATAGGGACAGGAAGCACATCATCGAAATATGCTTTGGACGGCCACTCCCCGTCGGGAGCCAGCCCAATCAACGGAACACCCTTATAAGACGGTTCCATTCGCAGGATACGCGCCATAGACTGGCACACATCGGCATTGGCGGCTGAAATCAGAATGCTCATGCGGCCGCCTCCCGCCGTTTCAGAACATTTTTCAAATGCGGCAAATCCGGATCAAACTCGTCCACCTGTTTGAACAATCCGTTGCATTCATACAGGCTTTCACAATGAATAAAACTCCGATCGTCTGTATCGAATATGGCCCAGTGCGCACGCGCCTGACTGGCACTGTCATCAACCTTTCCGGATCGTGGTTGTCCGACAGATCCCGGATTAATAACGACCATATCGCCGATGCGCCACGAAGCCTGGTAATGCGTATGACCGGTTACAATCACATCATACCGGTCGCTATAGCTTTCCAGTTTCTTCAAAACGTCCTCGCTGGCATCCGGGTAAATATAATCATCAACACCCCATGGCGCGCCATGGCAGACAAGAAACCGTAAACCGTCATAGTCTGCCTCTACGGGATGGGAAAGACCGGATAAAAACTGCTTGTCGGAGTCGCTCATACCATCTTCGATCATCGCATAAGACGATCCATAGCGTACGCGAATGGCTTCCCTGCCCTGAGCGCCCTCGTCAAAATACGCACACAATATATCTTCATGATTGCCCCGGCACATCACCGCATTGCGCTGCCTAAGAACATCCAGAACTTCCTGTGCCTGATAATAATATCCTGCAATATCACCGCTAAAAATAATTGCCTGAATATCGGCGGCATCCGCATCCGCCAGGACCTTTTCTAAAGCATCCATATTTCCGTGTATGTCTGATATCAACGCGATTTTCATGCTAGCAAACAGGTTTCAAAACCACCGTAAAGTCCCGTCCAACGCCGCAATCCGCCATGGACCTGTATAAACGCAGAAGCTTGTCCATGCCCTCTTCCGCCATAAGAAGATCGATTTCAATTCTGGCAAAATGTGCGCCCTTACCGTTCTCCGGGTGCGCAATATAGTTGCTGCCATCATGGTAAAGGAAGAAATCAACCGGAAACGAAGAAAACATATCAATAACATCAAAATTGTTTTCGTTCATATACGGACCAATATTTTTTGTATTGAAATAATGTAAATGATCCGGTGGAGCGAACCAGAATTCGCGATCAATATATTTCAGATCACTCGCACGTCTCTGCAGGGCGGAATAATCGTTGGGAACGGTGACAAAAGCCAGACCGTTATCTTTCAGAACTGCCTTTATTTGCGCAAGCAAAGCGTCCGGATCAATAACATGCTCCAATACATTTCTCAGGACACATACGTCATATCGTTCGCTTTCCTGATCCAGATGGCTGTATACATTTCCAAAAGCACAGATATCAAAGACTTCCGGATTCCATTTTTCAACGCCAAAACTGCTGAAATCGACACCTTTGACACGCGCGCCTGTCCGGGCAGCTTCCTTTACAAAGAACCCCTCGCCACACCCCAGGTCAAGAATGGATAAATCACTGAAAGGTTTGTTCGTATTATCTTTAATGCCTTCCAGTATTAAATCCGCTTCAAGTTTTTTATAGGCCAGCTCCTTGTCCGTATACACCACATCATACGTCGATTTCTTTCCATCGCTTTCCTGGTAGTATGCGTTCGCATAGTAATCGGCAAGCTCCTGCTCATTGGGCAAAGGCTCTACCTGTACGATATTATGCGCCAGCAGCTTCTTGGAATAACTCATGGCTGTTCACTTTCTCTTCTATTTTCTGATAGACACGGCTAACCCCCATGCCATCGGACATATTCAAATTCTTGTCGACATACTGCGCATATATTGCCGCATCGAAAGCCGGGAACATTCCGGCATCATCGATGCCATCAAGACTGTCGCCTACGATCAACCCGTCTTGTTTAAGCTGTGAAAGGCAAAACGATTGTATCTCCGCCGTTAAGAGCAGAAGACTGGGAAGCCCCAGACATGCACGCTCCCATGTTGTTACCGACGGTGTGCCGATTGCAAAATCCGTTTCCAGCATTAATTGCGGCAATGTGTCCGGTGCATGAAATTCGACGCTATTCATCATGATGTCGGCAAACTCTTCTACCGCATCCCGGTGCGGCGCGTGAAAGCCAAGTACAATATCAATTTTCCCGCTATAACCGGTGGCCTGAAGCTTGCGCAAAGATTCTAGCGTCATGTTCTTCTGATCGCATCCGCCGAAATTCAGAAGCACGCGCTCGATAGAGCGAATATTTTCCCTCCGCCTGATTGCATCGTCTCGCATCTCCGAAAAAACAGGACGCAACAAGGCATATGCCGGGCCTGTTAGAATAGTGCAATCGGCAGGAACCAGAGATTCATAGTGTTCTTCTTTACGTCCATAAGTTTGGTCCAGCAAAAAATCGCAATCATGTTTACGGTTGGCAAGGTCATCAATGACAAAGATATTGTCCGCGACGTCCCGGAAAGCGCCTTCATACTTTTCGTCCAGATCATAATGATCGACAATCAGAAGCGCCGATTGCATTGGCTCCTTTAAAAAACTGTCAGGGTTAATCCGTGAATATGCCTTTAACGCCGGAACAAAATCATAGGCTTCCTGTGCCGTTGCAAAATAGCACTGCCATCCTTGTTCCTGCATGTAGTTGGCAAGAACAAGACATCGCATAGCGTGACCCGCGCCAAGAGCCGGGTTCGCATCAAAACGGAATACTGCCTTCAAATCATTCATAATTATGTTTTTCGGACGTTAAAAATCGGCTCTATAACCGGGCAATTCAGATTTTGGATCAGTGTTCCGGCCTTCAGGTAATCGGCAAGCTTTTCAAAAGTATTCTTGTATGCTTCTACAACCTGCTTATGGTCTTCATCCGTAAATGCGTAGGACATATTATGGCTCACCAGGAACAAAACGCCCTGCGCAATCATTTCCTTTTGTACGAAAGTACGGATGGCCATACCGCTGACATCCTTATAATCCTTGAACGTCATAATTTTCCACGGATCGTAACCCACTATGCCTATTTGCTGTTGCAGACCGTTATCATTAACAATCCGGAAAACGTCATCATACAATGCCTTGCCGGAACTCCACAGATGCTCGATAACCGGCTCCCGCTTCATCTTGTCGATCGTTGCAATAGAAGCTGCAATGGACAGTGCCTCGCCGCCAAACGTCCCAGAAAAGAAAATGTCATCCATCATCTTCATAATATGATCTTTGCCGACAATCGCGGAAATCGGCATACCGTTGGCCATACCCTTCCCGAATGTGGAAAGGTCTGGGGTCACACCAAAATATTCCTGTGCACCACCAAGGGCAAAATGAAAGCCCGTAACAATTTCATCGAAAACAAGGACTGTTCCTGTGCGTTCTGTGACCTCCCTTACACCTTCTAAGTATCCCGGCTCCGGCGCACTGACATTGGTAAGCTCCATGATGAACGCCGCATACTTTTCTCCGGACAGCAATTCTTCCAGCGCATAAAGATCGTTGTATGGAACGCTGTCCGTAAGGTTACGAACATCTTCCGGTACGCCAAGATGCCGTGCCGTCGTACCGATATACCAGTCCTGCCATCCGTGGTAACCGCAAACGGCAATCTTATCGCGCCCCGTATATGCCCGCGCCAGCCGAACAGCAGCAGAAGTCGCATCTGTACCATTCTTCCCGAACCGTACTTTTTCCGCACAGGGAATTAAATCGACAAGGCGCTGCGCCAGTTCGTACTCCAGTTCGGTCGGCAAGGAAAAACTCACGCCTTTAGACAACTGCGCAATCACCGCTTCATTAACATCCGGATCATTATATCCAAGGGATATAGCCATCAGGCTGTTGACCATGTCGATATACTCATTGCCATCAACATCCCACACACGCGAACCGTTGCCGCGCTCGATAAATTGTGGTGAACACCCTTTCGGATATTGCAAATGACTTTTACTGAATGTCTGCGACCCTGTCGGAATAACCGTCAGCGCGCGTTCCAGACTTTCGTATGACTTGTCGAAAATCATGATGATGCCCCCACGATATCCGCCAGCGTTTCTACCGCATACTGTATATCCTGCTCTGCCAGTCCCGGGTGCAGCGGCAACGTCAGTGTTCTTGCGTAATACCCTTCCGCTCCCGGCAGGTGCAGCTCCTCGTTCCTGTTCCTGTAATAAGGCTGAAGATGCACGGGAATGTAATGAACCTGCGATGCGATCTCCTTGGACTTCAGTGTATCCATCACTTCGCCGCGTGATATCTTCGCCGCTTCAAAATCAATCAGCACAGGATACACATGCCAGAACGGATCACACTGCGGCACATTGCTGATCGGACGGATCAGGTTGCTGAATTTTCGCAGGCACTGGTCGTAAACATTCTTCAGTTCTTTGCGCTTCTCTTTAAACGCCTGAAGCTTTCCAATCTGGCTTGAACCCAGCGCCGCCTGAATATCCGTCAGGCGGTAATTAAATCCAAAATCCGGCATCTCGTAATACCATGGATTGGGTTTTCCCTCGCCATAAAATGCCATTTCCTTTTGTTCAAAATTTTCCGCTTCACGAACCATGCCGTGCGAACGAAACCGCTGCATTGCTTCTTGGTAAGATGCGTTGTTGGTAACGACCGCGCCACCTTCGCCTGTCGTAATATTCTTTACGGCGTGAAAAGAAAAAGTCGCGATTTCCGAAAACGCGCAATCACCAACGGAATGTTTTTTTTCATCGACGATAAAGTTTGATCCAAAAGCATGCGATGCATCTTCAATAATTTTCAAACCATGCTTGTTCGCCGTTTCGGCGATGGATGGCATATCGCATACCTGCCCGGCCAGATGCACAGGGATAACGGCATATGGATCAGTATGACACCGGCTAATCGCCTCCTCAATATGATAGGCTTCCATCAATCCTGTTTCTGGATGCACGTCACAGAATACAACGTCACCACCCATCATTCTCACGACATTGGCTGTAGCGAGAAAAGTAACAGAGGGAACAATAACGGATTTGCCCGGACCGATACCAACCGCATAGGCCGCCATATGCAATGCCGCCGTACCGTTCGCGCAACACAGGGCATAAGCACTGCCACCGACTTCCGCGATCTTTTTCTCAAAAGTGGGAATGGCGTCTCCGCAGGTTAAGTAATCTCCGGTCAGCACATGTTTAACCGCGTCGATGTCATCGTCATCAACGAGCGGTCGGCCATAACTGTTTAAAGATGAGGTCATTTAGGCGACTTTTTTCAACTCCTCAATATCCATCCAGTTAGGATTGTTATCGCTGGCGTAATAGAACTCCGCTGAAACAGGTTTTCCTGTTTCGCCGTCATAAGGGACTTCATAATCAATACCGCCCCACGGCGCACTTGGCTTAATAATGAAAAAGTCCGAAAACTCGAGCGTATTTCGTGCCTCATCCATCGGCACCATAATTTCATGCAGCTTTTCACCCGGACGGATACCGATATACTTGATTTCACAATTTGGCGCGATCGCCTTAGCCAGATCGGTAATTTTCATGGACGGTATTTTTGAAATGAACACCTCTCCGCCGCGCATGCGGTTCAAGCACTTCACAACAAAATCCACACCTTGGTCCAGGGTGATCCAGAATCTGGTCATACGTTCATCGGTGATCGGAATAACACCTTTCTCTTTTTGCTCACGGAAAAACGGAATAACGCTTCCGCGTGAACCGATAACATTCCCGTAACGTACAACAGAAAACTTGGTCTTCATTGCACCGGTGTAGTTATTGGCGGCAACAAACAGCTTGTCGGAACAAAGCTTTGTCGCACCGTAAAGGTTAATCGGGTTGACGGCCTTGTCAGTAGACAGCGCAATCACACGCTCCACGCCGCAATCAATGGCCGCATTGATAATATTCTCTGCACCGTAAACATTCGTTTTAATACATTCAATCGGGTTATATTCCGCTGCCGGAACCTGTTTAAGCGCCGCCGCATGCACAACGATGTCGACATCCGAAAAAGCGCGTTTCAAACGGTCATAATCACGTACATCCCCGATAAAAAAGCGGATACGCTCTTCCGTTTTGTAATCCTGCCCCATTTCGAATTGCTTCAACTCGTCACGGGAATAAATGATAATTTTCTTCGGTTCATAATTATCAAGAATATGCCTGACAAACTTCTTCCCGAAAGAACCAGTCCCTCCGGTTACCAGGATAGTCTTCCCTTTAATCATTTCCTGTACGCTCATAATTTTCTTCCTTGTGCTTACGTTTAATTTTTCCACGCTACCGCAGACCGGGTGAATCCCAGTCCGCAAAAAACATCATCTCAATAGCATCAGGCAAGTTGCTCGATTTTCTCTTCCGGCATAGTCAGCTTGATACTTCTGTTCATAAAATCCAGCAGCAATATAATCCGTTCTTTGGCATCACACTGCTCAACTCTGGCAATAAAATTCTCAAACGGGCCTTCAACTATCTTTACGTCCTGGCCTCCCTTATACCTCTCATGCACCGGTGCAAGCGGTATACATCCATCTACCTCGCGATGCTGAAACGTATCGATTATTTTCTGCGGCACCTCCGCCGGCCTGCTCCCGAACTGTACAAGGTGACTGACACCAAACGTTGATGAAATTGGCCTCCATGCCTGCATCGAACCCAGCCATACAAACAAATAACCGGGGAACAAGGGACGCAGAACATCCTTAACCTTCCGCGCATGCCGACACCGCCGCATAATACGCGGACAATAGGTTTTATACCCTTGCTTCTCCAGATTATGTTGCGCCAAGTTCTCTTTATTCGGCTGAATTCGTACGGCAACCCATGTCATTGACTGTTCTCCCCCGCAATACTCTCGGGACTAAAATGTAAAAGCTTAGGTATAAAAATCCGCTCCTTTAAAATACCGGTGCTGTCACAAAATGCCGCTGCACCGCGGTACGCTTCCACCGGGGTCGTCAAATCTGTTATGATACAACCTGTTTTTTCAGCATCCTGTTCTGGCATTGTGTCGGGCGACACGAACACAGGAACATTAATACGCTTTTTTACCTTTGCGTACGGATCCACAATGGCCGTAATCCCCATTGATGTTTCATAAGCACTGAGAATAAAAATCTCCGCCAGGTCGCCGTCACCGAACAGGTAAACGGTCTTGATTTTTTTGCTGTAACATTCGCTAAGGATATTGGCAGCCTCTTCACGCCCCAGCCGAAAAAGCTGAAAAGAATGTTTAAGATATTGCGTCGTAAGCCGACTCTTTTCCTCAAACCCCTTGGGAGTAAGATAATACATATACCGCTTTAAAGGTGCCTGCTGGATCTTGATGAGCCCTTTGCTGATACATCGTTTCAGGCACCAGTTAACGGATCCGAGAGCAATATCCAAATCTTTGGCTAATTGCCTTTGGGATAAGCCGGCGTTCTTTTCCACACTGCAAAGAATCTGATGTACGATCTCATCCTTGCTATCTTCTTGTTCAGACGCCAATATAGCAGTATCAGGCTCACTCATGTTCATGACGTGAACATAGCGAGCGCCCTCGCAAACGTCAACAGGCTGGTATTTTTATGTCAAACGCTACACTGACCACACAAACCTTTAAGCCGGGGGAACGAATAGTTCAGCAGGGAGCTGAGGCGCAAACCGCCTATCTGATAGACAGCGGGCGGGTGCGTGTATTCCTGGAAGAAAACGGCAAAATCGTTGACCTCGCGGAATTGAGTGAGGACGAGATTTTTGGCGAAACGGCCCTTTTCACCGGTGCAGCCTACGGCGCCAACGTCGAGGCAATAGAGGAAACGGAAGTGACCCTGATCACCCCGGAAATCCTGAAAATCAAAATTCAGAACTGCGATCCCATGATGCGCGCCATTATCCAGATGTTGATAGAACGCCTGCAAAGAACAAATAAGGCATTGCTGGAAAGTGAAACACGCGAATTCATTGACGTGGCCTTTGTCTAAGCTTATGATTGCAATAGTATTTGTTCATGTTTTACTTTTACAACCATAACGATTTGCATTATCTTTATAAATATTCTCCGGTCGGCGCCCGTCGGCTAAATAGCGGAAAACACAATGGCGTTTCAGTTTAGTGATCTGTCGATACTGATTGTCGATGATGATCCCTCTATTCGGGAGATAACGGCGGCTGTGTTGAGAAAACTGGAACTCGGCCGCATTGATACCGCGTCGAGTGGCGAAGAAGCGTTTGAATTATTTAAAAAACACAATCACAGCCTGATCATTACGGACTGGCAAATGGAGCCAATAGATGGCCTGGAACTCATCAGAATGATCAGACGGCAAGACAACGGCTCACCAAATGCCCAGGTGCCGGTGATCCTGTCTTCGGGCTATTGCAGCGACGATGCCATTGAGGAAATACGGGCAAGCGGCGTGAACGAGCTGTTGGTTAAACCCTATTCCGCGGATGATTTGATCAAGCGCGTTGTTTACGTCCTGAACCGCCCGCGCAAATTCATCAAAATCGAAAACTATTTCGGCCCTGACAGGCGCCGCCGCACTTCCGGCGAATACGAAGGTCCGGAACGAAGACAAGGGGAGGAGAGCGATGGCTGACGAATCTTCCCGTAAGACCCCGCAGCTCACAGAGACACAGCGTCAGGATGTCCTCCAGCGTGTGATGGAACATTACACCGTTCACTACGACGTTATCCTGAAAAAACTGGATCACGCCCAGACAGCGACAAACATAAGCATGGAAGCCGCCAATGACTGGGATATGAAAGTGATCGGCCAGTATGATTCCGCGTGGAAAGAGATTATCCAGATGTTCCAGACTTGCGGTATCACGCAGGAAGAACTGTTCGAAATCGAAAAAATCCTTGATACGCTGCCCGAAAGCATCCGTGAGCATTTTGAGCGCCTGATTAAACTGGATAAAATTCTCCAGACGATGATGATAACGCTGCAAAAACTGAATTTTAAAGATGCAATGAAAACCATTTCTGAGGTTCAGGCTGGTCCGAACCCGCTATCCGGCCTGACTTCCGATGAGTACGAGGAAGACGCAAACAAGGGCAAACAACCGGCCGTCAAAGCCTTCAAAATTTCGAAATACAAATAAGTTCTAACAATACGCGCCCTGCCCTTAAAAGAAAGCGCACCCCGTAAAGGGATGCGCTTTCGTCAATAAGACAGTATGCATCGGTTAAGCAGCGATGGAATCTTCCCAAGCCTTAACCTGCTCCTCTGCCTCATCACGGGCAATACCGCGATTTTCCTGGATAATGCCAATCAACTTGTCCCGGCTTCCGGCAATCTGGTCGAACTGGTCGTCTGTCAGTTCGCCCCACTGCCTTTGGACTTCTCCTTTAAACTGTTTCCAGTTTCCTTCGAAAATATCTTTATTCATATCATCCTCCTGGTTACATTTGGCTTTTAAATGTTTCAAACTTTGCGGCCTGGTTGGCGCTTAATTTGAAATTCAGTTCATTGTCCTGGCGAATGACTTGAAGGGCACTATAGTCCAGAGCGGCCTTCTCGCCGCCAAGGCCAAGCACCTTGTCAAACCCGACGATAATGCGTTCGGCCTTGCCGTTACGAATGGAAATGTTTTCGACATCTCCAACCTTTTCACCGCTTGCGTCGATCAACGTGCCGTCCAGCAGTTCGGTCATGCTATATCCGTTACTTGGAATAACTTTTACCGTTTCGCTATAGTCATCGCGATCATAGGAAAATGACGCTGCATTATCGATCATCGCCTCTGTTAAGGGCGCGATAACATCACCATCCGGACTGCGGCGCGTAATGATGTTATAGTCATACGCGACATTCTTGCCCAAACCGGTAAAATCACCATCGGCCAGAACAACCATCATCGCTTCACCATTACGGTTCAGAACGATGTCCTTGACCTTGGCAACGCGTTCGCCGTTAGCATTATACACCGGCTGGCCGATCATGGCCTCGGCAGTCATTCTCTCGTTAATGGTAACGGTTGAGATATCAGCATTTTTGTCATCGCTGATAAACGCGGCCTTGATATCTTCATATGCCTTTTCTGTGGCATCTGAAATATCCTTGGCTGTATCAGACACGGCATCTTTTGTGTCTTCCCAGCCTTGCTCGATTTCTTCGCCGGTAACTTCCGGCATGTCATTTTGGCCTTTGGTGCGCTCTGCCTCGACTTTTGTATCAACAGACGCTCCGGCCTTTGTCTGTGTATCTGCCATCGCTGGGCCGGCGGCCATAATAGCGAATGTAGATACAGCGGTTAATAACGTCTTGTTCATGACAAATTCTCCTTTCATTTTCAAATTTGTAACTATTCAAACGTTTTAAAACTCGACTTGTTCCATAAAAGAAACCGGCCCCTTTCAAGGCCGGTTTGATGATGGTTAATAACGAATATCGACCCGGTCGAAAGATCCGACCTTCTGCTCCGCCTGATTTTTTAAATCACCAAGATCGACAAGCAAATCAATCAGGTACGAATCAAACAATTCATGGTCAATATCGTCGAAGTCGGGATCAAGGGTTTCAATAACCAGGACGTCCTTGTCTTTGTGTCCTGTCCCAAGATCCTTCTTTAAATATGCCTCACGCACAAGCGGGTGGGACAGAGATGTAATACGTTCCGGTACAGTGTTATTAAGCATGGTTCATCATCCTTTTTTGTTGGTACGCTTCTCACGCTAGACAGAGTCTGTAACCAAAAAATGTTCTTCCTGTATCCGTTTTGAAAAAATTTGTATCGGTTTTGTAACACCTCAAAAAATCATAATGGAACATAAGAAAGGCACAGTTGTTGGTACATATGATTCCACAAAACAAAAGGAGGAAATCTAATGTCAGATCAAGAAAACAAAGAACTGTGTAAGCTGATAAACATCAACGAAGATGCAGGTGAGTTTTATGAATCCGCACAGGAAAAAGCGGAAAATATATCACTGAGAAATACTTTCAGTGACCTTGAAAACCTGCACAGAGGTGTTGTGATTACATTGCAAAACTGTGTGCGCCGGAACGGTGGAGACCCGGCAGCCGGCGAAACATTCATCGGCCAGGCCCAGCAATTCTGGACCAACCTCATGGGTGAAATCAGCAATGATATTGATGAAACGCTGGTTAAAAATCTGGAGGAAGCGGAAGATCGTTGCTTGCATTCCATTCAGGACGCGATCGAAAAGGATACGATCAGTCCTGAAGTAAAGGATGTTTTGTATGCCGAGCTTTCAAAACTTCAAAAAAGCCACGACTATATGAGGAATATGAAAGAAGCCATGAAGGCCGCATAATCATTCGTGCCCCCGCTAAAAAGGCCGCCTGTGAAAACAGGCGGTTTTTTTTAACGCAAAAAAAAAGAAAGAAGGCCCGCTATCCACGGGCCCTCTTTTAAAATAAGAAATAGATCAGAATGATAACAGGGATCGGAACCCCCAGAAGCCACAATAATATACCTCTCATAACTTATCCTTCCGTATCATTACGAACGTGTTTTGTAAATGTGCCAAAATCGTCTGCAATCTCTTCGCCGGACGATTTGTTGATGCTATCAACCGCCAGAACAGCGATAATCCCCAAAAGAATGACGGTAATGACTTTCAATAAGGCTTTGTTATTCATCGCGCCCTCCATTATTGGGCGGCGTCCTGAACGGATTCACCGGCGTTTTCGATATCGCGTCCCGCGCCTTCCATCGTTTCGCAGGCGCTCAACCCAAGACCCGAAACAGTCAGGCACATCAGTGTGAAAAAAGTAAGTCTGTCAAACATGCTGAGTTTCCCTTCCTTGTTTTGAAATTCAAACGGTCTTTCACAACAAAAAGTTCCGGAAAAACTAGGCGGCGCTGTCCTGGTCACCGCAGAACATATAACCGACACCACGCACGGTTTTTATGATTTTCGGGGATTTGGGGTCGTCCCCCAGTTTTTTTCGAAGCCGTGCAATCTGGATATCGATTGCCCGGTCATAAACATCGTATTCACCTTCACGGGTCAGTTCGAACAGGTGTTCACGGCTCAATGCCCTGTTGACGGATAAGACGAGTGCTTCCAGTAGCTTGAATTCTCCTGTCGTTAAATCCGCTGATTCATTTGCGCTGTTAAACAGTTGATACTGTGCCCTGTCCAGACGCCAGCCATCGCCGAATTCAATTTTGTCCGGTTTTTGGGATGATTTGACCTGCTCCCCTTCATTGCCCGAATCCATGCGCCGTATCACCGCCTTGATCCGCGCAGAAAGTTCACGCATCTCGAATGGCTTGGTCATATAATCATCCGCCCCCATCTCCAGGCAGACAATTTTTTCCGTGGTATCGCTTTTACCGGACACCACGATAATGGCGGCATTGGTTTTGTTCTGGAACTGCGGGATCAGGCTCATGCCCTCTCCGTCGGGAAGGATCAGGTCCAGCAAAATAGCATCCAGCGGCGTAGAATCGGCTTTCTCCAGCGCCGCTTTAACATTCGATGCCGTAATAACCCTATAGCCTTCATCTTCCAGAAACTGGCCGATAACAACCTGCAGGTTTTCATCGTCATCAATACTAAGAACAGTGCCTTTTTGCATATTTTGAACAGTACGCGCTTTGTTACAAAATTGAAACAAAGTTTTTCAAACCTGAAACGAAAAGGACAAAATGAGGCTACGAAAGGGGTCTAAGGTCTTCATTGTAAGCCAATAGAAAGGAGCTTAACCATGTTTAAGAATTCAGACCTTATAGAGCAAACCGAAACTTTACGTAAATTTGCTTGCCGTCTCACAGGCAACCGCTGTGATGCCGAAGACTTGGTCCAGTCAACAATTCTAAGAGCCTTGGAAAAAAAGCACCTGTTTAAGGAAGACAGCAATTTGTGTGGTTGGACCTCAAAAATCATGTTTAACCTTTTTGTGTCTGACTATCGTCGCAAAACAAAATTCGAAACCCAGTACGATCCCGAAAGCTATATCGAACGGGAAAGTGTGGACGCGGATCAGGAAACAAAAATGGAGCTTGAAGATATCCGCACCGCTATGCGGGAATTGTCGAACGACCATCGCGAGATACTGATGATGATCTGCGTGAAAGGAATGCAATATGCGGAAGTATCTGAAATATTGCAAATCCCTGTCGGAACAGTGCGTTCCCGCTTGTCCCGCGCCCGCGAAAACCTGCAGGCCGTTATGGACACACCGAAAGCCACACATACATATCCCCATACCCGGTTGCCGCACACATCTGCGCACCACATGGCGGCATAGAAAGGTAACTTTTTCCTGCGGCAAAACCCGGCTTTACAAAAAGCCGGGTTTTTAAGTTACGCCGCTTTCTGTTTTTTTCTGAGGAATTTATAGATAGTTGTCTTCAGGTCGTCTTCGACAATAGGCTTGGGCAAATACGCATTCATACCGCATTCAATACATTTGTCTTTGTCCCCGACCAGCGCATGGGCCGTCATTCCGACAATAGGCGTGGGATCCAGGTTTTTCTCTTCTTCAATCTTGCGAATCTGTCTGGTGGCCGTAAACCCGTCCATTTCCGGCATCTGTATGTCCATCAGGATCAAATCATAATAACTGCCGTTCCACATATTCACGGCTTCCAGGCCCGTTCTGGCAACATCGAATTCAATGTCCATGGATTCCAGTATATAACTCAGCACAACGATATTCCCGTCATAGTCTTCCACCAGCAGGATTTTATCGACATCGCTAATCACGGCTTTTAACTTGTCATTCAGCTTGTCTTTTTTAATCTCATCGTCCATATGACCGTCTTTGCCGCTTTCATGTGTGCGCAAAGGCAGGATCAGCGAAAAGGTCGATCCCTTTCCCGGCTCACTTTTCACATGGATGTCCCCACCCATAAGACCTGCCAGTTTTTTCGAAATCGGCAGGCCTAGCCCGGTACCGCCAAATTTTCTTGATACGGATGAATCGGCCTGCTTAAAACGCTCGAAAATCAGGTCAAACATTTCTTCTTTGATGCCGATGCCCGTATCTTCCACATCGACACTCAAAATCCCGGCGCCTTCAATCGTGCGTTGCGTGGCTCTGACGTGTACATGCCCCTCGTCCGTAAATTTTACGGCATTGGCAATTAAATTGATAAGAATCTGGCGCAATCGCACCGGGTCGCCATAAAAACGAACCCCCTTTACCCCGTCAAAATCGAATGTGAAATCCAGTTTCTTTTCGTTGGCTTTCACGGCGATGATGCTGATGATGTGCTCGAACGTGTCCTGCAAATCAAAAATGCTTTCCTCCAGTTCCAGCTCCGCACTTTCGATTTTTGAAAAATCGAGCACATCCGATATCAGGTCTTTTAAAACCGTAGAACTGGTATTCAGCACATTGACCAGGCTCTGCTTTTTCTCGTCCAGCTCCTCTTTACCCTGCTGCAATATCTCTGCCGCTCCGCTGATCGTCGTCAGCGGCGTACGTATCTCGTGGCTCATATGCGCAAGAAAATCACTCTTGGCCCGGTTGGCTTCTTCTGCCTTGTTTTTGGCTTCCTGCAGCTTTTGCTCGTAATCTTTTGTGGCACTAATATCTGTATGCGCGCCGACCATACGTGCAGGCTTTCCATACCGGTCGCGGATCATCTGCCCCCGTGCATTGATCCAAACCCAGCGGCCTGATTTATGCTGCATGCGGAATGTGTTGGAA
>JAUHXT010000052.1 GCA_030426925.1 Alphaproteobacteria bacterium
CTGTTCGCCTATCCGCTCATTTACATTGCCGCGCTGCTGATTTTGGCATCGCCGGGCGGTATCCCAACGCTTTATACCGGATTGATCGTCCAGGGGCTGGCGGCGGGCTGTATGTCGGTTCTTGGCGGGCCTATTCTTGCCAAGCTTTACGGCACAAAAAACCTCGGCAGCATCAAATCCGCGCTCGGGTCGATCTTTATCATGAGTTCCGCCGTTGGGCCGCTGATTGCCGGTATATGCCTTGACCATGACATCGGGATGAAAGTGATCTTGAGTGGCTTTGCCGTTTATGCTTTTCTGGCGTGGGCCGTGATGGCCAGCTTTTTGAGGGGCAAGCTCGATTAGCCCTGTTTTGAGTGTGATATGACTTTACGCCTGAAAACCAGCGCCGCGCGCTTTTACTATAATAATTTCAGCCCGACACGACACAAAATCGTGCGGATCGGCGATACGGAATTCTGCGTGCGCCCCGACAATTATGTCGACCGTAACCTGTGGGTGCATGGCGGCTTTGAAAAGCGCCAGATGGAAACCATGCGCCAGGCAGCCTCTCAGGTTTCTTTTGATGCCTTCCTCGATATCGGGGCAAATATGGGGCTGTATAGCTGCATTTTCGGAACGGACAACATCGTTCCACACATCCACGCCTTTGAATGTGATCCGCGCAACCTGTACCAGCTGTACGGCCATATCGCGATGAACAAGCTGCTGAATACCGTCACTGTCCATGCCATGGCCGTTGGCGATGAAGCCAAAGATGTTTCCTTTACCCTTGCCCCCGATAACAATTCCGGTAAATCCGGCGTTTCGGATGTGTCCGAAGAAAGCGGGCAGACGATTACGGTCCGGCAGGACACGATCGACAACACTCTGCCACTATCCGGCAAAACCCTGATGATCAAGATTGACGTTGAAGGATATGAAACAGCCGTGATCAAGGGGATGGCCGATACATTGAGGAACAACCGCTGCCTGATCCAGATGGAGATACTGGAAGAGGACAACAATCCCGTCCTTCCCTTATTGGCGGAAGCGGGCTATACCTCCATCAAACAAATTGCGAAAGACCACTACTTTACGAATATGGAACTGGCATTATGAGCACGACACACAAGCTGACATTGTTACCGGGCGACGGGATCGGCCCCGAGGCCATGGTCGAGGTGAAAAAAGTTATCGCATGGCTGGAAAGCAATACCGACCTTGCCTTCGACCTTACCGACGATGATATCGGCGGAACGGCTTATGAGCGTTACGGCGTGCCGCTGGCCGATGAAACGCTGGAGGCCTGCCGTAACAGCGACGCAATTATCATGGGCTCCGTCGGCGGGCCGCAATGGGATAGCGTTGACTATGACAAGCGCCCGGAGGCCGGATTGTTGAGGCTGCGTAAAGAGCTGGATTTGTTCGCGAACCTGCGCCCTGCCCTTGTCTTTGATGCGCTGGTGGAAGCCTCCACGTTAAAGCCGGAAATCGTCAAGGGGCTCGATATCCTGATCGTGCGCGAGCTCACCAGCGGCGTTTACTTTGGTGAACCGCGCGGCATCGAGGATCTGGGCAACGGTCAAAAGCGCGGGATTAATACGCAAAGCTACACGACCGAAGAAATCCGGCGCGTCGGCAAGGTCGCGTTCGAGCTGGCGCGTAAGCGCGGTAACAAGGTTCATTCCTGCGAAAAAGCCAACGTGATGGAAAGCGGCAAGTTATGGCGCGAAGTCATTACCGAATTGCACGCGGCATATTACCCAGATGTTGAACTGCACCACATGTATGCCGATAACTGCGCGATGCAGCTTTTACGCAATCCGGCGCAGTTCGATGTGATTGTCACCGATAACCTGTTCGGTGATATTTTGTCCGATGAAGCATCCATGCTGACCGGGTCACTGGGCATGCTGCCGTCTGCGTCCCTAGGTGCGCCAGGTATTCCGGGGCTGTACGAACCCGTTCACGGCTCCGCCCCTGATATTGCCGGGCAAGGCAAGGCAAACCCGCTGGCGACGATCCTGAGCTTTTCCATGGCGCTGCGCTATTCCCTCAATGCAAGCGCGCAGGCCGACCTTTTGGAAGCCGCTGTGAAGTCCGTTCTTGAAAAAGGTATCCGCACACCGGATATTATGGCGGAGGGCTGCACGGAAGTATCGACAGGCGCCATGGGTGATGCGCTTATTGACGAACTGTCCAGCGCCCTTCAAAAAGCAGCCTGATAAGAGAAAACACAGATAAAAAAACCCGGCGCTGATCGCCGGGTTTTCTTTGTTCTTTTAAGTGTAACGATTAGTTCTGGAAGCGGATCGCAAGGTCACAGTTTTTAGCCTGTGTGTCCTCGTCATAGCCGTTTCCGTTACCGCAACCGGCAGCAGAGCCAACAACATCACCAGTCAACGGCATGCCGTCATCCAGTTTTGTGTCAATACGCTGCGCTTCGTTCGGTGTCAGCGCGTTGTTTGCAGAAGCACCACCAGCGTTCAATACCAATGAAAGATAGTGTCCAGCGGGAGGGTTACCCTGTCCCAGTCCACCACCACCGTGGTATGCTGCATGGAAACCGCCTTCAATATTGGCTTCCGGATAAAGCTGCCCCCAGCCGCCAGGGCCGTTCGGGCTAATACCGCTCAACAAGTCAGCCGCAGACAGATGCGTGAAAAAGAATACATTTTCACCAGTCGGTGCTGCAAGAGGAGCAGCGCCCGTCAGACGGCCGTTACCCTGTGTAGCACTCGGGTTACCTGTGTTACAGTTTGCTCCACAGTTAGCCAGACGGTTCCCTGCGTTCGGCATATCGCCCGGCAGGTTGTCGTACTTGTCTCTAAATGTTGAGGTTGCGGCGTCAATGCCTTTGATTTGAGAAACCGTTGAAGCGATTTCAGCGTTTGCAATCAGTTCCTGACCTTTCAGGATCCCACCGATCAAAAGACCGATAATAATCATCACAACAGCCAGTTCGACAAGGGTAAAACCCTGCTCTCCGGTTCTGCTGGATTGTTTAATCTGTACCATAGTGTCATCTCCTTCATAGATATTCGATTCACTCGCTTAAAGAAGTATACACGCCCGTTTAACGGTGGAATACCCCAATAAAACGAGTTTGACCGAAATTTGCTTAACAGTAAATGAAAGCGGCACTCAGCAAGGGATCAGAAGATATAATAAGTACTCAGATTGACAAAATAAGCAGTTTAAGCCGTATTTTTCCTGCGATATTCCGATGGGGAGTGCCCGGTGGTCTCTTTAAACACCCTGTTGAAGGAAGCGATAGAGTTAAAACCGGACTCCTGCGCAATCACCTTGATCGCTGCTTCCGTTTCCACAAGCAGAAGCTGTGCATCTTTCACACGCTCGTCGTTCAGTAACAACGGAACACTTTTACCGAAGTGCATATTCACGATCCGCGACAAGACAGATTCCGATATTTCCAGTTCTTTTGCCAGCTCCGCGCGCCCATAGGACGGCTCCTGATAGACCTTATCCATGTAAATCAGTTTTTCAACCTTCAGGGCGATCGTGATTTCGTCATCGTTCAGGACTTCATTGTTGTCCCCGTCCCTGCTATCTACGCGCATGGCCTGCGGGTAAATACGCAGCAAGCTGGTGGAGGCCGTATAAACAAACGCAATTCCCAGCATGCTGCGAACCAGTTGTGCATCGTCCGGCGATATTACGTTCCATGCCAGCAACAAGGTACAGCCCAGAAACGCCACATTCAGCATAACCAGCGCCATGATCAGCCAGAAACGCTCCTTGCCGCCGACCTTCTTGTCCATGTCTTCCATCAGGTCGCGTTTGAGCCAGATGGCGAGCAGGCTGATTCCGCCCATGCACATCCCGGAAATCAACAGCCATTCCTGTGTGCTTTCGCAACGGGCGAAGTTAGTACATTCCTGATCCAGAGACGAAAGTAACAAGGCACCGAAATACGCGACGGGAATTAACAGCAATATCAGGTAGTTTTCAAATTTCGGCAGTTCCGTAATTCTGGCAATCTGCGTCACCAGCAGCATGCTTAGCGGCATACCGGCAAACCAGAACAGCCATTGATAATGTGTGTAATATTCAACAAAGGGGCCCCATGAACGCGCGGCGGCGTCCAGGATAAAGGCTACAGACAGGACCAGAAAATATATGGCCGGTAATGTCCCGCGTGACAGGCGGCCGGAGCGAAAAATCATATAAACCAGTACATAGATACATTGAGCGGCCCCCAGAAGTGAGAGTAATTCCGCTGATGTAAAGGTTTGAAATTCACTCATAACGTTTAAGCAATACCATAAAAAATTATTTTTGACAGAGTGGATCGAGCGCAGCAGCGGCCTCGTCCAGAATTTTTGTGCATATATACTCTTTCATCACAAATATTTCCTGCGGTGGCAGTGTGTCCGCTCCGGAGACCATGATCTGCTTCATAATATCGTAGGCGGCTTCCTTTTCGCCCTGAGCATAGCGGATGAAAGCCGGCATTTGTCTGGTCCATACCGGTAGCCCCGGATTCTCAAGATTGGCCAGCGTATTCGCAAATTCGAGAGCAAGGTCTAAATCCCCTACCCTGTGCCGCGCAAGAAATGCCCCTTGCGCCAGCCACATCCATTTGTTCGGGTACGGCAATGTCCCCACGTCGTACAAATAAGGCATCATGTAGCGCAGTTTTTCCGTGTCCTGCCCTGCCCCGTAGTAATATGCGGCGAGATAGGGAACAAAGTCAGAGCGTTCATCCAGTGCAGCGCTCAGGAAAAACCACTGCGTCAACTCGTCGTAATTATATTCGCCCAGGGGGCGGACATCACCGCCGATGCTGCCCAGATTTTGCAGCATCATGCTGATGGAACGGTATGCCAGCTGCTTATCGCCCAGAGAAGAGAGTATGACCTGATGATATCCCGGTGTTGGCGGAACGTTCAGCCAACGCGCCTTGACCGGTCTGGATTGCGTCCAGAAAAGAAAATTCAGCACAAGGACCAGTGCGAACACTCCATAAAGCCAGGTATGACGCCTCAAGCCCGTCATCATCAAAACTGCCTGCGGACAAGGTCAATCATGGACGCCACCAACAGTACCGCGCTAAACACCAGCGCCTGAAAAAACAGGAATGTGAAACCAACGCCCTGCGCGCCATAAATCAGCCATGATGTCTGGCCCATCAAGTCCAGCCGGGGAACAAAAATCGATATGACCTCCACGATTTGCGCCATGAACGCGACGGACTCGCTTTCCGTGCCCGTGTCAACGATTCCGAATATCTGGCCGATGATGCGGCAGAAAATGTAAAAACCGAAGACCGCAAGCGATGCCATGGTTGCGCTGGGCAACACCATGGAAAAGAATAGTGCCGCATTCGCAACAATCACGTATTCACACAATATGCTAAAGCCCCAGAGCAAGTGTCCGGTCGTTATGTCCTGCGGAAGCATGAAAAAGACGCAGGCGGCCACTACCATGCCAAAAAACAGGGCGATGAGTGAAAACGCCAGGCTGTGCGCCAGTATAAATGCCGGACGGCTCACCGGACGTGATAGCAGGAACTCGATGTCCTTATCTTCGAAGGAACGACGGATATAAAAAACGATAAAAAGGATAAGGCCGAGGACACCCAGTATACGCAAGCCACCGGCAGCATAGACGACGGAGAATTGTTCACGTTCAATGACGGCCGCGCTGCCGAGAAAAATAGACAGGCTGATGCCCAGTGCCGCCAAAACTAAAAAGGACAAGATAATCTTGTCCCTTAAAGCTGCCATAAAGGCGTATTGGCTTAGTGTAACAATCATAGGCGTATTTAGAACCTTAGCGGACGGCGGTCCTGAGAGAATGTTCTATACAGATCTTTATCCGCATCATCTATCGTATCATGGCCGTCAACAATCGTTGCGCGCAGGAAGATCACAAGCTCTGTCTTGGACACGTTGTCCTGATGGTTGCGGAACGCAGCGCCGACAAGCGGCAGCTCACCCAGAACCGGAACAGCGTTTTGACCGGATTCCGTGCGGTCTTGCATCAGGCCGCCGATCACAACGGCTTCGCCGGATCCAACCTTAATCACTGTGTCCACTTCCTGAACGCTTACGACCGGAATGTTGTTGGTCACGCCGTTAAATGCGGCAACCGGATCCGGCACTGTCGACACAATGCGTGTCACTGTCGGGCGCACAGCCATAGCAACAGACTTTTCCGTCAGATCAATGGCCGGTTGAACGTTAATCAACACACCTTCGGGAACGTTACGGATTTCACCGTCGATTTCACGGTTAGAAATCGCTCCCGTATCATTAAAGGTCGTTTCAACATCCAGTTCGAAATAGACACGGTTTGTCGCAACGTTCAAAACAGCTGACTGGTTGTTCAGCACCGTCATACGCGGGCTGGCCAGCGCGTGTACCGTACCGAAACGTGAAATCGCGTCGATCGCCGTGGAGAAGTCGTCCCCGTTATAACGCAGGAACATATCGGACGTTGGTGTGATCGGCTGCGTGAAGAGAGGACGAACGCCATTGTTTGTGTTGACTGACTGGAAACCGAATTCAAGGCCGGTCAGACCGTCAGCCAGAGCGCGCCAGTCGATACCAGCACCAAATTCGTCACCCAGTGACACTTCCAGAACTTTTGCTTCAATCAGCACCTGAGAGGTGACTGATTTTTCAAGAAGAGTCAGATACTCACCGATTTTCTCATGCAAGCGTTCGCTGGCAAAGACTGAAATGATGCCTGCCTGTCTGTTGACGGAGAATTGCGGGTTAAACGGATTCGGATTGCTGCCATCCTCACCGCCGCCTGAGGAAACAGGCGTTACGTCATCCGTTGGCAATGAATCAACGCGCAGGACAGCGTTCGGTGGCTGTTGTGATCCTTGCGGGACAGTAATCTCGCCATCTTCGTTCAAGATTAATGGTTCTACCGGAGCCGGGTTTTCGGCAACAGCCGTAATACGCGGGTCGTTTTGCGTTCTCAATGTCGTAGATGCGGCTTCCGCTCCAAGAATTTGCGTCAGGTTCGCTTCCAGTTCACCCCAGAAGTCAGCTTCACTTTCAGACGTTACCTGATAACGTGAGCCTGTATCCGCGCCATCACCGGAGACAACAGAGATGTTGTTGCTGATAGCACCGGAGTTTGAACGGATATAACTCAGATATGTGATTTTGTAGACTTCGTGATACGGCGTATCCAGTTCGACACGCAGCATGTCGTCTTCGAACTTATAACGCAGCCCGGCGATGTCGGCGATACGGTCGACAACAACATCAAACGGCTTGTTACGCGCAGTAAAGATAATGGAACCACGGATACGCGGATCAAGCTCCATATCATAGTCGGCTTGCTCAGCCAGCTCAAACAAAGCATCGCGCAGAGGAATGGTCTGGTTCACGGAAATGGATACCAGCGGCATAGCCTTCAGCTTGTCCGACGGGTCGGCAATGTAAGGTTCCATATCCGGAATGCCCGGATCGTTGCTGGCCAGATCGTCATGCACGTCCGGTATACGGGGCGCCATGGCATCCCGGTAATCCTGCATCTCCATATTGGTAGACCGGTCGATCTTCAATTGGTTGTTGGCCAAATCACAGCCCGTTAAAGGCAACGCCGTGAGGCACAACAATAATGCAGCTTTTGGTATAAAATTCTGGAAAGACGTTTTCAGCATGGCATAAATCCGCGGAAAGATTAGAGATCAAAGAATAAGAATCACTATGTTAAAAGGTATCACACCAGAACGGCGCGAAGAACGGTTCACATATAAAAATACCTGACTTTAGGGTGGATTGCTAGAGAAAGCTGGCGATTTTTTAATAATCGACAGACAAGACCGACGTATCTAGCTGATCAAAGGCGTCATCACCTGTTCCGGACAGCTTGGCCTGCTGGATCTTAATTTTCATATCACTTGGCTTGTCGGATTGGGAAATCGCCGTTTCCTCGCTGATATGCCCGTGGTGGAACAGTTCCAGCAAAGACTGGTCGAAGGAGCACATGCCGCTCGGACGGTTCTGCTCCATAACTTCTGAAATCTTGTCGTATTTCCCTTCGTGAATCAGGTCGCGAATCAGGCCCTGATTCAGCATAATTTCCAATGCCGGGACCATACCGCCGGTCAGGCACGGCAGAAGACGCTGTGAAATAATGGCCTTCAGGTTCATGGACAGGTTCAGGCGCACCTGATTGTGAAACTCTTCAGGGAAGAAGTTCACGATACGCTCAATCGCCTGATAGGCGTTATTGGTGTGCAACGTGGCAAGACACAGGTGACCGGTTTCAGCCGTGGTCAATGCCTGTTCCATCACGTCACGGTCACGGATTTCCCCCACCAGGATCACGTCCGGGCGCTGACGCAGGGCGTTTTTCATGGCAATGGAAAAGCTTTCAGTGTCCACGCCTACTTCACGCTGCGTGACAACGCACTTCTTGTGTTCGTGGTAATATTCGATTGGATCTTCGATCGTAATAATGTGCCCTTCTTCATTCTGGTTACGGGCGTTCAACATACAGGCCAGTGTCGTAGATTTACCGGAGCCGGTCATCCCTGTGACAAGGATCAGACCGCGGCGTTCCATGGATAATTGTTCCAGAACCTGCGGCAGTTTCAGTTCGGTGAAGCTCGGAATCTTTGAAATGATCCGGCGGATCACAAGTCCCGGCATCTGACGCTGGCGCATCGCGTTCACACGAAAACGTCCATGCTGGCCCATATCAATGGCGGAGTTCAGCTCCATATGCGATTCAAAATCACGCATCTGGCGGCTGGTCAGAATTTCACTCAGGATTTCGTTGATTTCATCCGGTGTTAACGGCTCGGAGCGTAAATGCTCCAGGTCGTTTTCAATGCGCAAGGTCGGCGGATATCCAACAGTAAGATAGAGGTCGCTTGCCCCTCTCTCGTTCATTTTCGTCAGATAATTAAACGCCGCCGGTACACTCATTAGAATGAATATCCTTCCTCGGGGTCACTATCGCTGGAATTGGCCGGTGTCTTGGCCGGTTTTTCCGCAGCCGTGCCGATTTTACCGCCACCAAGGGCCGCAGCGGCAACTTCGTCATCGCGCTCTTCAATTTCTTCGGACGTACGCAGCAAGGCGCGGCGGGCTTCGTCCTTATCAACTATGCCTTGTTCCATCAGGTTGTTCACCGCTTCTTCCATGGTGATCATTCCGTAACGGGAACCTGTCTGGATCATGGAATACATTTGCGGGATCTGGTTTTCACGGATCAGGTTTCGTACCGCGTTGGTACCCACCAGAATTTCAAATGCACCGACCCGTCCACCTTCGGTACGTTTCAACAATGTCTGTGCGACAACGCCCTGCAAAGAGCTGGATAGCATTGCGCGCACCATTTCCTTATCGCCTGTCGGAAACACGTCGATAATACGGTCGATTGTTTTGGAGGCCGAGTTGGCGTGCAGTGTTGCAAACACAAGGTGACCGGTTTCAGCAGCTGTCAGTGCCAGCGAGATTGTTTCGTAGTCACGCATCTCCCCCACCAGGATCACGTCCGGGTCTTCACGCAGTGCGCTTCGCAGCGCCGCACGGAAATCATGCGTATCGCGTCCGACTTCGCGGTGGTTGATCAGGCTTTGTTTGGATGAGTGAAAGAATTCCACCGGATCTTCAATCGTAATGATGTGCTTGGCGAAATTAATGTTGATGTGATTGATCATGGAGGCCAGCGTCGTCGATTTACCGGAACCTGTCGGACCGGTTACCAGGACGATGCCTTTTTCCAATTCCGCAAAACGGCGCATGACCGGCGGCAGGTCCAGTTCGGCCATGGTCGGCACTGAACTCGGGATTGTCCGGAACACGGCGGCGGCGCCTGTGCGTGTCGTAAATGCGTTCACACGGAAACGGGCCTTTTCACCGAAGGAGATGGCAAGGTCGATTTCCATGTCTTTTTCATAGACGGCGCGCTGGTCTTCCGACATCACGGAATACAGCATGGCGCGAATATCGTCGCTGGTTAAGGGATCGGCCTTGATCCGCTTCATCGTGCCGTGCGCACGTATGATCGGCGGATTGGTCGCACTTAAATGCAAGTCCGACGCTTCGTTTTGCATAGTAAAAGCAAGTAACTGAGTTAAGTCCACGATGCCCCTCTCTTTTTCGAGATGTTATAAAGGTGTTAACCAACTATCCTTTTGTTTTTAGCCTAAGAAAGCAAAGGAAAGGTAAAGATTTCGGTTTTTTCAAAATCTTTATTTCCAGTTTGCGGCATTGCATAATGCCCGTCAAACGGCAGGCCTAAGTCATTGTAAATAAAAGCCTTTACAGACCATTATTATGTATAAAGAAAGAATGAGGGACGGCCCGAACGGGAATATTACAGAATCTTTATATTTACGGATAGGAATGGCCGTTAAAACACCCAGAATTCCGGCCAAAATCAGGTAGACTGACAGAATATCCATCCCGGCCAGAAGCCCTGCCGGCGCTAAAAACTTGATATCGCCCATGCCCAAAGCCGATTTTTTGAGGATTTTGGTCATGATAAAGGCCGCCGCGCCGAACACCGCCGGATACGCCACCATGCCCAACAGACTGTCGATGAGAACGCGCGTATCATCCGTGGTGAAGAACACGTACAGCACAAAAAAGGCCGCGATCCCACCACAAATCGCGACCAGCCGGTCGGGCAATATCATCAGATCAACATCCACCCAGAACAGCGCGACCAGAAACGGGACAAGAAACAATAGCGGGACAAGATAAAATTCAAAATCATAGGTCGCGTACAAGCCAAGGCAGCCGATCATAGACATGATCTCAATGACGGGGTAACGCACGGGTATCGGTTTGGAGCAATGGCGGCACTTGCCGCGCGACAGTACCCACGAAACAACCGGGATTAAATCGACAAAGCCCAAACGGTGGCCGCATTGCGGGCATTTCGACCAGGCGTTGCTTTTTGAACCTTTCAGGGAAAACCAGCTTTCGCCATTTGCTTCACGATACGCTATAGCCGTCGCGAAGCTGCCGAGGATTAATCCCAAATATGCGATACAGATGATTTCAATGAATACTGGGAGCGTATCCGGCATACCGCCCGCCTACATGCGGCGTAGCGATGCCAGCCTGTCATACACGCTTTCGCGGGGGATGGAACGGCTTGCGCCATGAACGGCGTCGAGTTTTAACGCTTCTTCGTACAAAGAGATTGCGCCGCTCTTATCGCCTTTGCGGTCATGCAGGATGGCGATGTTAAACACATGCACGGCGTTGTTCGGTTCCAGTGATGATGCGATTTCAAGGTAGCGCAGCGCATCGTCATAATGACCAAGGTCGGCTTGCGTCATGCCGATCTGTGCGGCAATGCCGGGATTGTTCGGGTATTTCTTGCGCAAATCCGACAGGCGGCGCAGCGCAACTTCAGGATACTGGTTTTTCATCAGGCCCAGCATATTGACGATCGCTTCCTGGTTGCCCGGGTCACGTTTCAACACATCTTCGTATGACTGGATTGCACTTGCAGAAAAGCCTGCTTTTTGCTGGGCGACGGCAAGTCCCATCAGGACGCGCACATCGCGCGGGTTACGTTGATACAGTCCTTCGAACATTTCGAGCGCGGCAGCATTGCGGCCAAGTTTCAGGGCGCGGTTCGCGGCTACAATCTGTGATTCATAGCTGCCGGCCGCCTGTGTTTTCTTAACGATGATAAAACTTTGCCCCGGCTCTTCGCGCGGATCAACCTTGCGTGGGGCCGTAGATTGCGTCGGCGTTGTGCCCGGCGCTACGTTTGATGAATCATAAAACACTTCCGGCTCATCAAGCCCGGATTCTGAAGGCGCCGGTGCAGCCGTTTCAGTGTTTTCCTGTGCCTGGGCCTGCGGTTTTTCTTCATCCTGCGCCTGAACGTATGGCGACAGCACTACAAGCGGTATGGCAGCTACCATCGCCAACCCCAAAGTATGCCCGTATCGATAGAAGATGTTCATGACTTTAACCCTATGAATCATAACAAGCGCAGGACGCGCAAAAGAACTGTAATAAGAATATCAGAGTTTTTAGGGAAAGAAAACGCGTAAATGGTTTTACGGGATCAGGCCGCCTTCCGCCCCGTGTTTTCTATAACGTCCAAAAAGGCGTGTTCAAGGTCTTTCTTCCCTGTCTTTTTCATCAATGCGTCCGGTGTTCCGTCATACTGGATAACCGTATCGTGCAGAACGGCGATGTGATCGCAGATTTCCGCCATGTCGGCGAGAATGTGCGAGCTTAAAAACACCGTGCGCCCCTGTGCCTTGGCATCACGAAGCATGTCTTTCACGTAAGCGCGGGCGCGCGGGTCGAGCCCGCTCATCGGTTCATCCAGTATCATGAGCGAACAGCCTGTCAGCAAAGTACCCAAAAGCCCCAGTTTCTGCCGCATCCCCTTGGAATAGGTATGAACGGGTTTGTCCAGGACATCAGGATTAAGAGCCAGCTTTTCCGCCTGCTGCCTGAATTCGTCGCGGCTCATGCTCTTGCCGTAGAGTTTGAGGGAAAAGCGCAGAAATTCCATGCCTTTCAAAAAGGCCGGAGGATTAAATCTTTCCGGTAAATAGGCAAACTGTTTTTTTGCCGCATGTTTGAACGTCGGCATGCCGTCCATCAAAATCTCACCGGACTGGATATCGCGCAGCCCCAGTATGGATTTGATCATGGTTGTTTTGCCCGCGCCGTTCAGGCCGATGAGGCCGAATGTCTCGCCTTTTCCAATCTCCAGAGAGATTTCGTTTAACGCCTGAAAAGCGCCGTAATACACGTTTGCTTTTTGTATGGAAAGAATTGGACTACTCATCGCGCGTTTATCAGCCGGGCAGGAAGATCCTGCTGTCCAGGTTAAAGCGCTGATGCGGGCGCAGACGGATCGGGAAAATCTGGTTTGTGTAAGCGTCAAACCATTTAATCTCGATGTAGTCTTTGTGAACGCGCAGATCCAGAACTTCTTCCGGAATGGCTTTGGGTGTTACGCGCTGCTCATTGAACCAGATCGTCCAGTCCCTGCCGGAACGATAAACAATACCGGCCAGTGACAATTCGCGGATACCGGGATCAATAATTTCCTCGCCGCTTCCAACGCGGTCGATTTCGCCAGGCAGCGGTGGGCGCGTATACAAAATCGCCTTTGCTTCCTGCAGCAGGTCGTATTCGTCTTTCAGGAAAATCAACGGCAGCAAATCATTCAGCCCCGGATTAGGAGATTGCTGCTGCGCCTTCACTTCAATCGGGATCGAACGGTTGCGCTGTATCTGCAGGGCCGGATCAGCCACAACCGCAGGCGCAGCCTCTTCTTCGGTTACTGGCGGCTCATCAACAACGGCTGGCTGGCCATCAATGTCCAAAGACATTTCCTGCGTATTCAAAATCGGTGTCGGGTTGGGAACGTCCTGCGCGTGCGCTGTCATCATTGCGATGAACGGAATAACCACCGCGCCTGCCACCAACACTGTTTTCAGCAAATTACTGGCCATTGTCTTCGACCTCCGTATTTTCTGAAATCGTGTACCAGTCGGCAATGATGTGCCCGCTGGCAAGTGGTGTGCGTGCTCCGCTACCGATACTTTTCAACAACGGCACAGACACATCGCGGATACGTGCGATGTCAATGGCGCGAATATTCACTTCGCCCGGAAAACCATGATTCAGCAAATAAATAAATTTATAAATTTCAACGTCATCAAACGCATCAATCGTGAAATCAATTTCACTTTTCAGAAGTTTGTAACCGGCTTCCTGCATTTTCGGGCTTTCTTCTTCGCGCAGCGGCTTAATTTCATAGCGCACGCCAAGTATGCCGGATTTGTCACGCAACTCGTTTATTTTGGAGCGGGCGAAAATACGGTCCTGTTCATTCACAAAGCCATAGCTTTGCAACTGATTATACCGGAACTTGATGCTGTCCAGCGCGGCGAACTCATCGCGCAGCTGCTGGGTTTCTGCCTGGCGGGATGAAATCTGCCCTTCCAGAGAGCGCAGCTCACGCTCCACTTTTTCCTTGTGCGGCATCAATACCATGTAGTGGGCAAGCGCCAGTGCGACCACAAGGCCGGCCATAACCAGCAATCCCAACAATCTTTTTGCGCCCAGAACATCTATCATTGCGTTTTTACCCCGCGTATAGCCAGTTCGGCCGTTGTATCGCTTTTCTCTGCTGTTTCAGCCGTCACCTTTTCCGTACCGCCCATAAATGTTGTACTAACTTCCGCATTGAATGCCTGCTTGGTTATCACCACTTCGTTTTGCGGGAAGGCGCGCTCCAGCCTCATTCTCAGCTTTTCCACTTCACCCACCGCGATTTCCGGCTGGACGTTCGGGTCGAATGACAATTTTAAAAACGCGTCATATGTTTTTTCACCCTCTTCTTCAATGCCCGTATTCGGATTGAATATGCTTCGCCGGGTATTTTCAACCATACGGAACGCATCCAGCTTTAATGTACGGCCCAGCGCTTCGGATACGCCATTGACCAATGGTAACGGACGCATGGAATTTTTCCGCAAGCCGTCATATACGGCGAGCGAGTTTTGAATTAAGCGAACATCAAGCCCCAAAGCTTCTTTACGCGCCACTTCCTGATTGTATTCGCGCTCGACCACTTCGAATGTTTTTTGCTTTTGGGCGATTTCGCTCTTGGTTTTTAAAACCGTCTGCGAACTCACAAAAATCTGGTAACCGATAAACCCGAACCCGGCCAGTAATGCCAGCATCGCCACCATCGCGACTTTCTGGGGTTTTTCAATGTCCTCGATCTGGGTTGCCTTCATCGGCAAGATTAATTTCGGCTTGGAAGCAGACCACGCAGCGTGAATAGCATCGGCATAGCGCTGGTTCTCCTGATTGCCCAACTTGATTCCCAGACTATGTGCGGCTTCCTGCGCCAGTACGAGGTGAAGGCGACATGGAATCTCAATCATGGCCTTCAGGTGTTTGGCGGCATCGGCTTCGGACACAATGATAATGTCCAGCACGTCGTTGGCACCATAGCCAAAACGGGACAGGTAGCTCATCGTGGATTTCAGTTCGCCGACAACATCGCGCGCCCAGACACCGGCGTCACCATCCTGATTGGTAATGGCCGTCATACGGGTCAGGGCCAGTTCACCGTTGCGTGTAATCACCTGGCGCAGGCCGCCGTTCTGGTGTTGGCCCACAAAAACAGTCCAGTGCGTCTTACCACGTTCTTCTCCACCAAGCTTTTTAGCAAGCGTGGAAACCATGGCGCTGGATTCAATCGGCAGCAAGCCGAAGCCTGCGATGGACACATGGGAATTACGGACAGCCGCCATCGTTTTGTTAAACTGTTCGGAAGCGGCAATCGCGGCAAACAGGTACAGTCCGCCTTTATTCTGTGCGCCAGCCACTTTATCAACGGATGTGACTGTCTTTTGTTTGGATTCAAGGGCTGCGCGGATCGGGTAGCTCGGGAATGCGATTTGCAGGCGGCGCTGCAGGACAGATGCCTTGTCCATCACGCTAACTTTGGGCAATCGTTCCTTACGGTAGTGCTGCTCCACCATGTCGTTCAGAATCACAACAGGCTTTTTCCCGCAATCCCTGACCAGGATATCGCGGACGATGTCCTGGAAAAGATTTTCATCCCATGCCACGGACGCAACAAAGCTGACTTTCTTGCCCGCGACACTGTAGATATTCAGTGCCTCATCGGAAAGTATCAGCGCGGTCTTTGATGTTAATCCTATAGAAATGGTACAAACCCCTTGTGTGAAAAATACTACCTAGAAATCAATGTCTTCAAAACTATCATAAATCGGCCCGAAGACTCCAACAGCAATCCATAATATCACAATCCCCATGATTGCAGTAAGCATCGGTTCAATCATTGTAATCAGCGCCTGAACAGCTTCGTCCACATCCTGCGTATAGAAATCGGACACCTGCTCCAGCACAACAGTCAGGTTACCCGATTCCTCGCCAACCTTAACCATACGAACAACCATACTGGGGAATTCCCCTGTGGAATTTAATGCTTCGGATAACGGGCTACCGGCCTGAACGCTTTGTAAAACGCCTTCCAAAGACGCCGCAAGCGCGCGGTTCTGCACGGTTTTCTGCGCGGCCTTCAGCCCGCTTAACACGTCCATACCACTGGCAAATAGTGATGCGAATGTCTGGGAAAAACGGGCAATATTAATTTTCCGGATCAGCGGGCCTGCGATCGGCAGGGTAAGGAGCATCATATCAATGCGGTAAGCAAAGTCGTCGGACAGTTTACGCAAACCAAACAGCAATGCGAATATACCGACCAAGACAGACGGAATCGTCCACCAGTAATCGACAAAGAAATCGGATGTCGCGATCAGGGTCGTGGTCGGCCACGGCAGGTCCTGCCCGATATTACGGATAAACCCGACGATATCCGGCACAACAAATGCCATCATTACAACCAGAACAGCAACCACAGCAATCAACAGAATAATCGGATAACGGGTGGCTTTCCTGACCTTGGTCTGCATTTCGTCGACCCATTTCAGGTATTTCACCAACTGACGGTAGGCGGCGGGCATGTCCCCGGTTTCTTCCCCTGCCCCGATGAGCGAGATGTAAAGTCCGTTAAAGACTTTCGGATGCTTTTCCATCGCTTCAGATAGCGAACTTCCTTCCGACACGTCCCGGTAAATTTCGGACATAATGTCGCGCAGGTAATTATTATCACTGGTATCACGGATATCGGCCAGCGCGTCGAGCAGCGAAATACCCGCGCTTTGCATCTGGTCAAAATGGATGAAGAGCTGGATCAGCTCGCGCACCTTGACACTTTTACCGAGGTTTAGTCCACCTCCGCCCTGCTTCTTGGATGCCACCTTGCAGCCGAC
>JAUHXT010000053.1 GCA_030426925.1 Alphaproteobacteria bacterium
GCTCGGCATTTGATGCGCGCTATTCCAAAAACTTTGCAGGATTAAAACTGACCGGCCGGACATCGTTCTATAACGATTTTGAAAGTGACGAAGCGAATTTCGGCACAGCCGCAAAAGATTTCGAAGGGGAAATCCGCGCCGCCACATCCTTTAACACAGACCTGGGAAGCCTGCGCCTTGGTGCCAACACCTCGCACACAAAATTCGACAGCGGAAAAGACCGCACAGCCTTTGTCACCACGCAATCATTGGGACAGGCAGGCCGCCGGTTCAGCAACCGCACCGTCACACGGCTTGAAGACCGCCAGCACGACCGCACAACAGGCCGTTTAAGTGCGGACGCCCGTATATCCGATTACTGGAATTTCCGTTCGTCCCTGAACTATGAAGTATCCCCCGATGCACAAATCGACGCGACCCTGGCCGAAATCCGTTACAATGACCGCGACCGTTTCACCGCATCCGGCGACGTTCGCCACGACTTGAAAAATGACAACACCAGCCTGGGCGTAGATGCATCATACGACTTCAGAAAATTCCTGGGCGGTATCGGTCTCAACTGGGACATTGGTGAAGGATTTGATGCAATCCTGCGTACCAGCATGTCATTGGGCCCGTTTGGCAAAAACGGATCATACATCGCATCCAGCGACAGCCTGACCGGTAAAACCGCACTGCTGGGCCGCATATTTAAGGATAAGGACAATGACGGCGTCTTTACTGAAGCGGACGAGCCGATGCCGAACGCCCGCCTGCGCGTAAACGGTGTCCGTACGGACAAAGCAGATGAAGGTGGCGTGATCGATGCCATTCACCCGACATCACAGGGACTGACGACCGTCATGGTTGACGACAAAACCATCGAAGACGACTTGCTGGTAACACGCGAAGACGGCTACTACACCGTACTGCGGCCGGTAACGAAACCGTTTGTCGACATCCCGCTCGTTGTCAGTGGTTCTCTGGATGGAAACGTCTATTTCTCTGACGGAAAACCCGCACCCACACTGCGTGTGCAGTTGATCGACACGGAAGGAAAAATACTGGAACAAACGACAACAGACTTCAACGGCTATTATAGCTTTGAATATATCCGTCCAGGCAATTACACCATTCAGGCAGACCCGACACACAACCTTGTCGCGTCATCCGAACCTGTCAACGTCACACAGGACGATCCGTTCGTCTTTGGTATTGATTTGAAAATTGCAGGTCTGAATCCGCAGGCGAAAGCAAAAGGCCCGATCAAATCACGCCTGGAAAAAATCATAAACCTGTTCGAAAAACGCAGCAGCCAAACACTTTAAATTTTTTATGATCCTGCAGCGGCAGCAGCGGCCACGGCCGGTTGTGGCTGTTGCACTTTGCCCACGTTAAAGAAATTGAAATCATACATGTACTTGTAAAGCTTGTTCAACTGCACCTGTGCGATCAACGCAATCGGGTCTTTCAGATGGTCCGGTGCGGGAGTCGTTTGTACGGACTTCAGCATGGATTCATAAAACGCGATATTCTCCTTGATGATTTTATCTTCAGCCGCATAGACATTGTCGATAACGACTTCACGCGCGGCGTCCTGTCCGATAAAGGAACGGATCATTACCTGTAACACACGGCGCAATGCATGCGGCGATTTACCAATGGTAATAATGATATGCGATACGGATAAACTGCCGTCCTGCCGTCTGGTCGGGACTGGCATATACCGCCGCAGGTCATGAATTTCCTTCGGCAATTCCGAATCGTTTTTCGCACCCAGCATGCCACCGATATGCATTGTGCCAAATCCCTCAATTTCCACATCGACAGGAATAGACCGCACGAACGGCGCGCTGATATCCGGAAATCCGTAACTTAAAAACGTATCCAGTGTGTCGTACGTCCCGTATGACACACAACATTCACGCCGATCGAAATAAGGCTGACGGTTTTGAATGTCCATGATATTCCCGTGGTCGTCGGTTTTTCGCATAATGAACGGGCATCCCTCCCCATCATGGTTGAGATAATCAATAACCGGCATCATCACCTGCTGCTTCGCATGCGTGTCTTCAGATTTCTGGCCAAGCACGCGTGTTTGCAGGAAGCTCCAGCACGTAAAGTCCTCTTCGTCTTTCGCACCCGGAAGATTGTGCAGGTACGTCTGCTTTTCCTGCAAAAACTTGTTCGGTGTGCGCGCATGGGTCAGCTTGTCCAGAAGCTCCGGACACTCACGGTAAAGAATCCACGGGCACTCACCACGGTGCAGCGTTGCCTTGTCCGTAATGTTGTAAATATCGATCATGCGCTTGCCGATGTCGATTTGTTCGGCCGTCAATTTGTCTGGATTCGGATCAACTGAAAAGTCATTGCCCTTTAGGCTAACATTCAGATCGTCCGCAGATACAAAAAGCCGCTGCGGTACTTTCATAATGACTTCGCTGGGATTCAGCGGCCCTTCAATCTGCACGGACATTGCGCCGCCTCTGTCGATCAGGGCCAGTTGCGGATGAAACCAGGCATTGTATCCGACCAATGCAGCTTCCAGATCATCCAGATGTTTTTTCAGTTCTTTGTTATCAGATTCTATGATCATTTTTGTACGTCAAAGCGCCTTCAATATTGGAGTTATGGATTTATACAAATGACTTCCCGGTGCGATGTCAACGGAGAGTTTGAGTTGTCCAGAGATTCGCGTGATTCGCCGCAAATTTATCCAAAACCGGATCATCCACAAAATAATTTTACAGAACACAGGAATCTGCCAAAAAATGTAAAGGAATCAATTTTTTACAAAAACCGCTGTCCCCCTTAATTTTGGTGGATATTTCGGGGATAACGTGTTGAAAAAAGGAACATTCTTTCTCTAACGGTATAGACAACCGATTCCGTCAAACGTATTCTAGTAATTGGGCAGTTCGCTCTCGAGCTTACTAACGCAGGAAAACCTTCTATGTCCAGACCTTGGACGCCTTCTCCGCTATCTCGCGGAAGGTACTCAATTAATAGTAAAATGTGTGCAGGAATCTGTATGATTCTCTGCGCATTTTTGCTGTCTTCCTGCGGCTTTTCTTTCGGCGATAGCAAACCTTCGGAAACCAAGGCTGCCGGTGGCTCAAATCCTGCGTTGAGCACACCGCCTATCGCCGACGACCGTCCCGGAAACTCTGCAAATGATTTATCCCAGATGAAACCTGCCCTAGGGGTAAACACCAATCTGTTTGGAGAAAAAATCAAGGACGAGGACAAGCGGCTCGACCGCCTGGAGACAGCTGTACAAAGCCTGCGCAATGACTTTGATTCCGTCTCGCCGTCTATTAACAGGTTGATCTCTGTTGAGGGCGACCTGCAGGAATTGATTGGACAGCTGGAAACCCTGCTCGAACAGGAAAGTGCGCCACCACCACAGCGCCCAGCACCTGCCCCAATGGCCGCCCCCGCTCCGCCCCCTGTTGCGCCGCAAGGCCCTGCCATGCCGGTACAAACAGCCACAGCGACGCCAACGAACATAGCCCCGGCCGCAAGGCCGCAGCCGATACCGGATCCTGCTCCGGCCATGGCAGGCCAGAGCATCGTATCGATCCGGGTAGGAGAGCATCCGGATAAAACACGCATCGTCCTCGATGCGTCCGGCAATCCAAACTACAGTTACGATCTGGATAACAGCGAAAAGATATTCATCGTCGAACTGCCGGGAACCGGGTGGTCGGCCTCTGCCCAAAGCACATTTAGCAGTTCCCCTGTTCTTGCCTCTTACCGCACGGATTCCCTGAACGACAACGGCACACGCCTGATCATGCAGCTGAAGAAAGCCGCATCTGTCGTCTATTCCAGCAAAATCGGCGGCAAACAACCTGGTCAGGAACGAATTGTTATCGATCTGGCGCCGGATAACAGCGGCGCAGCGACACAGTAAAAATGCAGCCTTACGATCCCAACAAAGAACTCGCGGATAAAGAACGCAAACGCGACAAGAAAATCTACAAAATCCTGAAAAAGGCCGCCATTGCCGTGGGAGCCGGTTTAGGGTTTATAGTTATCATCCCGTTCCTGCCCGATATTACCGATAAGGACAAGATGGTGGAAATGCGCGAGCTATTTTCCCTAACCGGAATGTCGGTTGCGAGTTACGGAGTCTTTATGAGCTTTGTAATCTTTTTCTTCCGTGACAGAATCCTGCTGGTAAACGGGATCATGAACTGGCTGATTGTCCCAACTTACGGGCTGTGGTTCGCGTTCGAAGCTTACAAAATCCTCGCGGGTTAAGAAGCATTGAAAATGCACCGAAATCTTTGAAACCTTCTTGCCCGCAAGCTAATTTACGCCTAGTGTGTGTGGAATTTTTTGATAGATAAGAAGACACGTCAACATGACAAAACAATACCTGAAAAACATTCATTCCGCGCTGCCCAAAAACGCCCCCAAAGACCTGATCGAATATCTTGACGTTTTTTTCAAAAAAGTTCCGGAAGACGAATTCCAAAAAATAACACCGGAAGAAGCGGCAACGCTTATCAAGACACATTATGAGCTGAGTAAAAAACGCAAGAACGGGAGTGCGGAAATACGTTTTTCCAAAATCACCCCTGAAAAAGGCGCAAACAGCTTCACCGCCATTGATATTGTGCAGGACGACATGGCCTTCATCGTCGATTCAGTCGTTGCAGAAATTGTACGGCATAAACACACGATCGATTTCCTGATCCACCCGATGGTAAAAATCGAAAAGGCCAAAAATGGCGCAATAAAAACAAACCCCAATCTGGAAGATTATGACGGCGCACCGGAAAGCCATATGCACATAAGATTGCAGGGCTTGCTGACCGACGCGCAGGTACAGGAACTGGAAATGGGCCTGCGTAACGTTCTGGCCGATGTCGATTACGCCACACGCGACTGGATCTATATGCGTGAAAAGCTGCGCGAAGCGCAAAAAACGCTGGTCCACGCCCCGGCTGAATACAATGACATCATGATCGAGGAATATCAGGCCTTCCTTGAATATATGTATGACAATAATTTCACCTTACTGGGTTACCGCGAATATAAGTTCGTGGAGCGGGACGGCAAGGCACTGAGCCAGACAGTAAAGGGCAAAAGCCTTGGCTTGCTGCGCGATGAAATCAAACCGGTTTATATCAACGAAGCCCGCGACAGCCTGACACAAACGCAGCAAAAAATGCGCATGCAGCAAGACCCGCTCACCATATCAAAGGCCAACAAGCGTTCGACCGTTCACCGCCGTGTGCCACTCGACGTTATCGCAGTAAAAATCTACGACAAGAAAAGCAAAGTAACAGGCGAAATGATGTTTATCGGCCTGTTCACCTCCGTAACCTATTCCCGCAGCATTGCCGACATCCCGTTCCTGCGCCAAAAAGCAAACGCGGTACTGGCGAAAGCACAGTTTTCTCCGCAAAGCCATGATTTCAAGGCATTGAAACACATCCTTGAAAAATACCCGCGTGACGAACTGTTCCAGATTGATAATGAATCCCTGTACAAACATTCCGTCAGCATCCTGCGCCTGCAGGAACGCCCGCGCATTGCGCTGTACACGCGCCCGGACCCGTTTGGCCGCTATATTTCCTGCCTGGTCTATGTCCCGCGTGAACGCTTTGATACACGCCTGCGCTTGCGGTTTATGAACATTCTTGAAGAATTTCTTGGTGGCCGCTGCGTTAATTTCAAGGTATCGCAGGATGACTCGCCGCTGGCGCGGATCATCTTCTTTGTCGATATCAACCACCTGCCCGGCGTCCCCAAATATGACGAACAGGAAATTGAAAACAAACTGGCCGAAGCTGGCCGTGTCTGGGCCGACCTCTTAAAAAGCGCGCTGGACGCTTCACAGGAAAGCGATGAAAACACCAACGCGATCCTGCAAAAATACGGCGCAGCCTTTCCAGTCAACTACCAGGAAAAATACTCACCCGAAATGGCGATCGAGGATATCCGCAAAATCGAGGAAGCCATCAAGACAGGTGAAATCACATTAAATCTGTACCTGCCGGAAAATTGCGATTCCAGTAAACTGCGCCTGAAATGTTACAACGTCGGGAATTCCATCACCCTGTCGGATATTTTGCCAATCCTCGAACATATGGGACTGAAGGTTCTTGCCGAACTTCCGTTTGAAGTCAAACCGGCAAAGCATGGCGAAGCCGTCTGGATCCACGATTTCCTGATGGACATTGATGACAAAACACGCGTGCTGGAACTGGACAAGGTCAAACCCGTCTTTGAAGAAGCCCTGCACAATATTCTTGCATGGGAAATGGAAGATGACCGTTTGAACCAGTTGGTCGTCAGCGCACAAATGGACTGGCGTCACATTGTCATTCTGCGCACTTATGTACGGTACATGCGCCAGATGGGCGTACCCTTTACGCGTTCGTATATTGAAAAGGCTTTGACCACCTATCCGGACATCTCCATGGCGATCATCCGCCTGTTCGAAGCCCTGCACAATCCCAAAACCGCGAAGGACAGCAAGGTCAACGCTGCCGGCTGTGCCGTGGAAATCGACCACTCGCTGGAAACTGTCACATCGCTGGACTTCGACCGGATTTTGCGCAGCATAGCCGGACTGGTCAACGCAACATTGCGCACCAATTTCTACCAGAGCGGAGAAAACGGAAAACCAAAAACACACCTGTCCATTAAACTGAACAGCCGTATCATCGACGAACTGCCGAACCCGAAACCCTACCGCGAAATTTTTGTCTATTCCCCGCGCGTCGAAGGTATCCACCTGCGCGGCGATGTGATTGCCCGCGGCGGTATTCGCTGGTCAGACCGTCACGAAGATTTCCGTACCGAAGTACTGGGCCTGATGAAAGCTCAGATGGTGAAAAACGCCGTGATCGTGCCCATGGGCGCAAAGGGCGGTTTCGTGGTCAAGCACCCGCCAGTCGAAGGCGGCCCGCAGGCTATCCGTGATGAAGGTGTCGCCTGTTACAAAATTTTCATTCGCGGCCTTCTGGATATCACCGATAACCGCGCCGGCGATAAAATCATCCCGCCGAAAAACGTCGTGCGCCGAGACGGGGACGACCCGTACCTGGTGGTCGCCGCCGATAAGGGAACGGCAACATTCTCCGACATCGCCAACGGCCTGTCGCAGGAATACGGTTTCTGGCTCGACGATGCTTTTGCGTCTGGCGGCTCCGCCGGATATGACCACAAAGTCATGGGCATTACCGCCCGCGGCGCGTGGGAATCCGTTAAACGTCACTTCCGTGAGTTAAACCACAACACGCAGACACAGGAATTTGATGTCATCGGCGTCGGTGACATGGGCGGAGACGTTTTCGGCAACGGCATGCTGCTGTCCGAACATATCCGGCTTGTTGGTGCGTTCAACCACCTGCACATTTTCTGCGATCCCGATCCGGACGTCGCTGCGACATTCAAGGAACGCCAGCGCCTGTTCAAGGCCGTAAAAGGCTGGGATGCATACGATACAAAGCTGCTGTCCAAAGGCGGAAAAATTTTCAGCCGTCAGGACAAAAACCTGCAACTGACACCGGAAATACAAAAGCGCTTTGATATCAGCAGCGAACGCGTAACGCCAAACGAGCTTATTTCTGCGATGCTGCGCGCACGCACCGACCTGCTGTGGTTTGGCGGCATCGGCACGTACCTGAAATCATCGCTGGAAACACATGCCGATGTTGGTGACAAGGGCAATGACGGCCTGCGGGTCAATGCTAAAGAACTGCGCACAAAAGTCCTGGGAGAAGGCGCAAACCTTGCCATCACCCAGCGTGGCCGGATCGAAGCCGCGCAACATGGCGTAAAACTGAACGCCGACTTCATCGACAACTCCGCCGGTGTGGATTCATCGGACAACGAGGTCAATATCAAAATCCTGATGACCGACATCATGCGCAAACCCAAATATGATATGGACGTCAAAAAGCGCAACAAACTGCTGGAAAAAATGACCGACGAAGTTGCACAAAACGTGCTGCGTCACAACTACCAGCAGGTACAGGGCATCAGCCTGATTGAACTGAACGCCGCCGAAAACTTATCGGCACACGCAGATCTGATCACCAAGCTGGAAAAAACCGTCGGCCTGAACCGTGCCATCGAATACCTGCCGGACGAAGAAGAAATCGCCGAACGCAAACGCAACGGCAAAGGCCTGACCCGCCCGGAAATCAGTGTGCTTGTTTCCTATGCCAAAATTGATTTGACGCAGGACCTGCTCAAAACAGACATACCGGATTCAAAGGCTGTTGAGGAATGGGTTATGCATTACTTCCCCAAGGCCTTGCGCGAAAACTACAAAAAAGAAATTCTGGGCCACCAGTTGAAGCGTGAAATTATTGCCACCATGCTGGCCAATGGTATGATCAACCGCATGGGCCCGACATTCGTCGCCGGACGCATGGACAAATGCGGCGTTTCCAGCGCCGAGGTTGCCAAGGCATACATCATTGTGCGTGAAGCATTTGGTTTGCGGGACATCTGGGATCAGGTCGAAGGACTGGATAACGAAATGCCCGCGCAGGTTCAATTGCGCGCCATGGATGAAGTGTCCCGCATGGCCGAACGCGCCATTACCTGGTTCCTCACCCGTATGGGTCGCGACCTGAACATCGAAAAAGACATCGCGGCGTTCCAGGACGGCATCAAAGTCCTGCACAAGCATTTGAACAACGTTGTAACAAACACGCACAAAGCGACCATCGAGCTGGCCGCCGCACGCGGGGAAAGCGACGGCCTGCCCGCTGAACTCGCCCACACTATTGCATTAATGCCGTTATTGTCGTCCGCCTGCGATATCATTCGCATCGCCGACAAGATGAAAGCTGACATTCCGGTCACCGCCCGCGCCTATTTCGAATTGGGCGATCACTTCCACCTCGACTGGATGCGCCAGCAGGCCCGTTACATGCCGACCGATGACTTCTGGGCGGCGGAAGCACTGGAAGGACTGATCGACCAGTTATATAGCTGTCAGGCCGGTATCACCGTCCGCGTCCTGAAAGACATGAACGGCGCATTGCCGAAAAAAGCAAACGGCAAAAGCACGATCCTGCCAAACTGGATAAAAGAACACGGCATTCAGGCAGAACAGATCGAACCCCTGTTCCAGGAACTCCGCAGTGCAAGTCACCTTGACCTGCCGATGCTGGTCATTGCGGAACAACGCCTGCGCAACCTGTACGGCGGCTGATTAGATTATCTTTTAATGATCGACAAGGGCCTTAAAACCACCCCACGTCATGCGCGTGCAATCCATCGGCATATTATCCGGGTCGGGACAGGCGTCTTTCATGCGCGGATCAGCCATAACTTTCGCATTCACTTCATCGCGGTGTTCACGTGATTCATATACGATGAATGCAAAAACAACAGTTTCCCCGTCTTTCGTTCCCGCCAGTTGGGGAAACGTCACAAACGTCATGCCTTCGGGAGCGCCCTCCATGGAAGGTGTGCCGTCCTCCATCACACATTCTTTGTAGGCCAGCGCCCCGTGATCAAGCCATATTTTGGAAGCCGCCTCGGCCATATCCCGGTAAGCCTCGATATTTTTCTCGGGAACCGGCAATACAAATCCGTCAACATAAGTCATCGTTATTCTCCTTAAGCAGCCTTATACCACACTGAAAACCGGCGCTAAATCGAATTCAACATAAAGGCAGCCAGCACCAGCAGGCCGTAATCGCGGTTGGATTTAAAAATCCGAAGTGAGTTGTCGGCATCATCGGGAATCCAGCGGTGGATTTGCCACATCAAATGCATCCCGCCCAGTGATAAAAGAGACAACGTCACAGCATCGCCACCACCCATTTTTGCCGCCGCCATCAGGAAACAATAGGCAAGCAGATAAACGGTAAACACCAGAACCTTGCTGCGTGAACCAAACAAAAGTGCAGTCGATTTCACACCGACCAGTTCGTCATCGGCCTTGTCCTGATGTGCATAAATCGTGTCATACCCGATCGTCCAGAAAAAACAGGAGAGATATAAAAGCAAGGTAGGCAATTCGATCGTATCCAGCACCGCCGCCCATCCCATTAACGCACCAAAATTAAACGTCAGCCCTAAAAACGCCTGCGGCCACCATGTGATACGCTTCATGTATGGATAAACACCTACAAGTATGATGGACAGGAAACCAAGTTGTATGGCCTTTGGCTGCATTTGCAAAAGACAGATCAGGGAAATGAACAACAGGCAAAATAAAAGCACCCCGGCCTGAAACAAATTGATCTCCCCGCTGGCCAGCGGACGCGTTTTTGTGCGCTCCACCTGCCGGTCCAGATCACGGTCCCAGATATCGTTGATGATGCAGCCCGCACCGCGCATCATCACAGCGCCAAAAAAGAACAGCGCGAAAATATACCATTCATGCCCGAACATCCCGCCGATACCGGACATAGCCAGCATAATCGACCACCACCCCGGAAGCAGCAAAAGCCACCACCCGATCGGCCGGTCAAGGCGCATCAGCACCGCATAGGGCTGCACCCCGTCCGGCAATTTCGAAATCCAACCTTCTCTCTTGATATCCGTGTAAGACATGGTGACAATCACTGTATGACAGATGACACATACAAGCTACCACGGCTCTTCACTAATCAACGACTTTCGAACGGCGGCGGCATCGCACTGACGGACGCGCAGGCGCATTACCTGCATACCGTTATGCGCCGCAAAGATAGGGATGAGGTCAGGTTGTTCAACGCGGCAGACGGCGAATGGCTGGCGTCGCTCAACGGCTTGAAGAAAAAAAGCGGAACGGCAGAACTGGTGCGGCAGTTAAAAGAACAGCCGGACGAACCTGCGCGCATCCACCTGTATTTCGCCCCCATCACAAAAAACCGCATGGACTGGCTGGTGGAAAAAGCGGTGGAACTGGGCATCACCGACATGCACCCTGTGCTGACCCAGAATACGGAAGTACGCAAAATCAAGGAAGAACGCCTGACCGCCCAGATGATGGAAGCCGCCGAACAATCCGAACGCCTGAGCATACCGCTCTTACATTCCCTTGTACCCTTAAACGCTGCGTTGGCTGGCTGGGATGCGGACAACCCCTTCCTGGCCTGCCTTGAACGTTATGACGCCACGCCAATGGCGGCAATAAAATCCGAAAATAAGGAAACAGCCATCCTGATTGGCCCGGTCGGCGGATTTACGGAGGAAGAAAAAAACACCATCGCATCCATGGACTTTATCACCCCGGTATCGCTGGGTGATAATGTCCTTCGCTGTGAAACTGCGGCGATTTACGCGCTCTCCGTCCTGCAGGCAAAAAGGGCCGTAAATTCAGGTTAAAACACCCATTTTTTCCTTCACAAAGCCTAGTTTTCTCTATAAGAAAAAGTGCTATCTGCTTATAATAACACCCTAATAATGATCGTTTTTTTAATGGTGTCAGGATATTACCAATGAAAAAAATCTCTTTCTTGTTTTTACAGCTCTTTGCGTTCCTCGCGGTAACCGCAGGCGATGCGCTGGCTTTTGAGCCAAAACCCGCCGGCCTTAACCTGCAGGAAGCGGCAAGCCCCAAAATGGAACGCCTGATCGAATTCCATGACATGCTGCTGATAATTACCACAGCCATTGTGATTTTCGTTTTCGCGCTGCTGGCATGGGTCATCATCCGCTATAACAAGGCCGCAAACCCAAATCCGGCCAGTTTCACGCACAATGTGCCGATTGAAATTATCTGGACCGTCGTTCCGGTCGTTATCTTGGTAATTATCGCAATTCCGTCCTTCAACCTCCTGTACTACATCGACCGTACGGCAGAACCGGACATGACACTAAGGGTCACAGGCAACCAGTGGTACTGGACATACGACTATCCGGATCACGGTATCGAAGCGTACGAAGCCCGCATGATTACAGAGGACGAACTTGACACGTACATCCCGGACAAGCTGGGTCGCCGCCTTCTCGAAACGTACAACCCTGTTGTCCTGCCGATCAACCAGAACATACAGATCCTGACAACGGCGTCCGATGTGATACATAGCTGGACTATTCCGGCCTTCGGCACGAAAAAAGACTCCGTCCCCGGTCGCTGGAATGAAACATGGACACGCATTTCCGAGCCCGGTGTCTATTACGGTCAATGTTCGGAAATTTGCGGTACGGATCATGCTTTCATGCCGATTTCCGTCTACGCCGTACCGGAAGAAGAATTTGTCGCCTGGACAGAATGTGTAAAGGGAGAAGAAGCCGATGCTGATTACCCCGGCCGCGCCTGTGTCCAGAAATTCGATTTTGATAAATACCGCCAGACGCGGAAAAAAGACAACAAACTCGCATTCTTAACAGGAGATGAAGAGTAATGAACGCTGCACACGCAACCACTGCTGATCATCACGATCACGACCATAAACCGGGGTTTTTCGTCCGTTGGTTCTGTTCCACGAACCATAAGGACATCGGAACGCTGTACATCATATTTTCCATTCTGGCCGGAATTATCGGCGGATGGTTTTCCATGATGATGCGCCACGAACTGGGCGATCCCGGCATACAGCTGGCGGCTGACGGCCAGCAATGGAACGTCTGGATCACCGCACACGGCCTGATCATGGTGTTCTTCGTCGTGATGCCGGGCCTGATCGGCGGATTCGGAAACTGGTTTCTGCCGTTGATGATCGGCGCACCGGACATGGCATTTCCGCGTTTGAATAACATTTCTTTCTGGTTGCTGGTTCCGGCATTTCTTCTGTTGCTCGCCTCTTATTTTATGCCAGGCGCGCCAGGCAGCACCGGGGCAGGTACTTCGTGGGTGATTTACCCGCCGCTTTCCTCCGATAAGGGACATCCCGGAATGGCCGTGGATATGGCGATTTTCTCGCTTCACCTTGCGGGCGCGTCTTCCATCCTTGGGTCTGCCAACTTCATTACAACAATCTTCAACATGCGCGCACCCGGCATGACATTGCATAAAATGCCGCTGTTCGTATGGTCCATGCTGGTAACGTCATTCCTGCTGGTACTGGCTGTGCCGGTTCTGGGTGGTGCGATCACAATGCTGTTGACTGACCGGAACTTCGGTACGGCTTTCTTCGACCCGGCAAAGGGCGGTGATCCGATCCTGTTCCAGCATTTGTTCTGGTTTTTCGGACACCCGGAAGTGTACATCATGATTTTGCCCGCGTTCGGGATCGTCTCACACATCGTATCCACCTTCTCCAAAAAACCGGTGTTTGGCTATCTGGGCATGGCATACGCCATGGTGGCCATCGGTTTCGTTGGCTTTATCGTGTGGGCGCACCACATGTATACCACCGGTATTGACGTCGACACGCAGGCTTACTTCACCGCCGCGACGCTGATTATCGCGGTCCCGACCGGGGTCAAGATTTTCTCATGGATCGCGACGATGTGGGGCGGCTCGATTGAATTCAAAACACCGATGCTCTGGGCAATCGGTTTTATCTTCCTGTTCACCGTTGGCGGTGTAACGGGTGTTGTTTTGGCCAACGCAGGTATGGATACGTCTTTGCACGACACCTATTATGTGGTTGCGCACTTCCACTACGTATTGTCACTCGGCGCTGTTTTCGCACTGTTCGCAGGATTTTATTACTGGATCGGCAAAATGTCCGGTCGTATGTACCCGGAATGGGCGGGCTGTCTGCACTTTTGGGTTACCTTTATCGGGGTGAACCTTGTCTTCTTCCCGCAGCACTTCCTGGGCCTTCAGGGCATGCCGCGCCGTTACGTGGACTACCCGGCACCGATCCCGCCGGAACACCTGCAGGGACCGCTTGTAAACCCGGTAGAAAAGATCCAGTGGATCATGAGCCAGGATTACGGCATGCACCTTTGGAACTATGTATCCACGATGGGCGCTTACCTGTCCGGCTTTTCAGTTATCATTTTCATCTGCATCGTTTTCTACACGTTGTTCTTTGGCCGCCGCGCCGAAGCCAACTACTGGAACGCACAACCACAGACAATGACGCTGGAATGGACGCTGTCCTCACCACCGCCGTTCCACCAGTTCGACATACAGCCAAAGGTGAAATAAACCCTTGTTCATTTCACCTTTGTCCCGGCGAAGGCCGGGACCCATTCAAATCCAAAAAGCCCGCAAAACAGCGGGCTTTTTTATTCCTTGCATCGGCGCGGAAAAACTGGTTCTTTTTCGTCTTTGATAAGGCAAAGCAACCATGGCTGATGAATTAACCGACAAGCTGATAGAAGAAATCCTCAAGGCGCGTACGCGGGTCTACCGCATTGGTGAGCCTACGCCGCTGCAACGCATTGAGCTGAACGGCGGAGAGTTTGAGGTTTATATTAAGCGCGAGGACTTATCCCCGATCAACGCCTATAAATGGCGTGGCGGTTACAATGCCGTGTGCGTGTACCACAAGGAAACGGGCTGCGACACAGTCGTCGCCGCATCCGCCGGAAACCATGCGCAAGGCGTCGCGCTCGCCGCCAACAAGCTGGGCATACAGGCAAAAATCTTCATGCCGCTGTCGACCCCGATGATGAAACAAAAATCCGTCAAGCGCCTGGGCGGGGACAATGTCGAAATCATCCTGATCGGTGACGATTACAACGTGTCATCACAGGCAGCCAAAGATTACATGGAAGGCAATAACGCGGTATACGTACACCCGTACGATGACATATACACCATTGCAGGGCAGGCAACGATCGCCGATGAAATCATGCTGTCCGGACAAGGTCCGTTCGATTATGTGTTCCTGCAAATCGGCGGCGGCGGCATGGCCGCGGCCGTATCCACATGGATGAAGCTGCACGCCCCCGAAACGCAAATGATCGGTGTGGAAGCCGAAAAACAGGCCAGCATGAAGGCCTCCATAGAAGCGGGGAAGCCTGTCGAACTCGACTACGTCGATACGTTTTGTGATGGCACGGCCGTGAAAAAACCCGGCGACTTATGCTTCAAATTTATCCAAAAGAACGTTGATTCATTCATCACAGTCACAAATGCGGAAGTTTCTTCGGCCATTCAAAAATACTGGGAAACAATCCGCGTGATTCCGGAGCCATCAGGCGCACTGGGGCTGGCCGGACTGATCAAATTCGCGCACGACAATCCGCAGGCCGTAAAGGGCAAAAAACTGCTCGCTGTGATCACCGGCGCGAACATGGATTTCGGCAAATTGTCATTGATCGCAAGCCAGTCCGCAATCGGCGCACACCGCCGCCGTTATATCCGTTTTCACCTGAACGAGGAACGCGGCGGCCTGCTCGACCTGCTCGACCACCATTTTAAAGGAATTGGCGTATCCGAATTCCTGTACGGCAAAGTCCATGATTCAGACGCGTGGCCGGTCATCGCGCTGGAAGCAGCCCCGGAAGAAATGGAAAAACTGGATGAGCGCCTGTCAAAGGCCGGACTGAAGTTCGAGGACGTCACCAACGACCCCGACACGCGTTACCGCATTATCAATTACAACGCATCCCTGTTTAAACACCCGCTGATGATGCACGTACACTTCCCAGAACGTCAGGGCGCTCTGCGTGACTTCCTGCGGACTGTGTCCGGGATCGCCAATGTCTGTTATTTCAACTATGCCTATTCCGGTGAGGCCATTGGCCGCGCCCTGATGGGCTTCGAATTTGAATCGCAAAGCGACCAGGAAAAATTCCTCGGCCTGATTAAAGACAGCGTCGTAGACTGCCGCCCGGTCGATGAAGCCGCCGCAAAGCGCATTTTGCAACATTAGGTCTTTGGCAAACAGCCAGGAAGTGGTAAATACATCGCTATGTCCGATATATCATTGAACACACTGCCCGAAGCGAAAGTCAGCGACTACGTAGCCCTGCTGAAACCGCGGGTTATGAGCCTCGTGGTCTTTTCCGCATTTGCCGGCATGTGGGTAGCGCCGGGCTTTGGCGACACAAATCCGCTGCTAATCGCGACAGCCGTTTTATGTATCGCACTAAACGCAGGCGCCGCTGGCGCGATTAATATGTGGTACGACCGCGATATCGACGCTATTATGAAGCGTACACGTATGCGCCCGATCCCGCTGGGCCGTATACCGGGCGAAGAAGCCTTATCCTTTGGTGTGATCCTGTCCGTCCTGTCCGTCATGATGATGGGCATCTCACTGAACTGGACGGCCGCCGCGCTTCTGGCTGGCGCCAATGCTTTTTATGTCTTTATTTACACCATCTGGCTGAAACGGCGTACACCGCAGAACATTGTGATCGGTGGTGCAGCCGGCGCTTTCCCACCCATGATCGGCTGGGCCGCAATTACCGGCGATATCTCCGTGTACTCATTGATCATGTTCGCCATGATCTTTTTATGGACGCCCCCGCATTTCTGGGCCCTGTCCCTGTTTGCCAACGATGACTACAAACGCGCGGGCATCCCGATGTTGCCCTGTGTCGCCGGAGAGCGTACAACCAAGATTCAGATGCTGGCCTATACGCTGGTCCTGCTGCCGGTTTGCATGCTACCCTTTTTAATGGGCGATGCAGGCATAACATACGGCGTTGCCGCCTTTGCACTGAACGCATTTTTCATTTTCACAGCCGTACGTGTTTTACAGGACAACACGCTGAAAAGTGCCAAGCTGATGTTCGGTTATTCCGTGTTTTATTTATTCGCCATCTTTTTGGCTTTGATGATCGATAAGGTATAAAAAATGCCCTTAA
>JAUHXT010000054.1 GCA_030426925.1 Alphaproteobacteria bacterium
GCACGGGGCTGTACAAAATACCAGCCTTAAAGCGCGGGTCGCGGTAAATCCGCAACTTCCCCTCTTCATCGGGAAACATCTGTCCCGCCATCACCTGTGTGGTCAGCGCGCCGAACGAATGGCCGGACATGCCAAGAGTGTCCAGGTTGGCAATCCGTTCCACCTCCTCATGCTGAGCGATCCAGGCCGGAAGGGAATCCAGCAAAAACGGCACATCGCGAAAACGGTTGAGCGTCGCACTGCGCGGAATGGTCGTCTTGCGGATAATGTCCCACGGGTGTCCCGGCTTGCCTTCCCACAGGCTGCTGTCCGTGCCCAAATGCTGAACATGCACCAGAACATATCCCTGCGATGCCAGGTAGCGGGATAAAAACGCCGCGCCGTCCACACTGCCGCCCAGGCCGTGCGACCATATAATAACGGGCAATTTCTCCCCGTCATATCCGGACGGGTAATACACTTTCATCGGAATCGGACGGTTATCGCGCGATGCGTCACGCAATATGTCCTTTTTGATCAGGACTTTGTAAATCTCGTCACTGGGTGGCTGGTATTCGGTCATATCTCGTAATCTTAAGCAAACAGCGTTGTATCATGAGCAGGCGTAAGGAGCGAAATGTACAAAACGTACATGAGTGACGCAACAACGCACTCATGATACAACGATGGAAGCTTATTTCTTGCGGAACTGGTCGAGGGAAACAACTTCGCCTGTTTTTTCCTCATCGCTCTCGTCATCGCTTCCCGGGCCGTCATCTTCGGGGTCGAAATCCGGACCTTCCAGGTCATCGCCCAGCGGTTGGAATTGCAGCGCAAAGTTAACGGACGGATCGGCGAAAATCGTAATCGCGTTCAACGGAACTTCCAAACGCTCCGGCACATTGTTGAACGACAGGGTCACGCCCATTTTTATATCGTCCACTTCCAGGTCATAATACTGGTATTGTAAAACGATGGTCATTTCGCCCGGATAACGCTCGCGCAAATAATCGGGAATGTTTACGCCCGGATAATCGGTAATAAACGTGATATAGAAATGATGGTCGCCGGGCAGGCCGTCTTCCATAACTTCTTCAATGGCTTCGCGCACGACGCCCCGTAAGGCCCGTTCAACCATTTTGTCATAGCGCAGAATATCGTCGTCGTCGTCAATCATAATTACATCAAGTAGTGGCAGATTTTACCCTTACTAATCAAGAGCGAATCAAGGGGTATATTTCTTGGACAGAACACCGTGACGGTGTTACATAAGATGTCGCATATCACGCACACCAAATCTATGCCCGACAGATAATTAAGGAATATCCCTGTGGAAAAGATAGGAAGCCATAGCCTGCCGGTCATTCCCGGTTCTTTGAAAGCCATCATCTTTATGATTATTGGATGCAGTTGCTTTTCCATCAGCGACATTCTGCTAAAGGTGCTGACAAGCTCGATGCCGCCCGTTGCCCTTGCGTTCTGGGTGGATATCGCCGCGCTGGCTATCGCGCTGGTTTTTAGCGCGCAAATGGGCGGCTTGCGCAAAACAATACAATCGGCGCATAAAAAACCTCATCTCCTGCGTGGCCTGTGCCTGACATGCGGATATATTCTTTTTCTGCTGTCCTTGCCGCATATGCCTGTTGCCAATTCCTACACGCTCACATTCTTGTGGCCAATTATCGCAACTTTTCTGGCTATTTTCATCCTGAAGGAACAAGCCCGCCATTATCACTGGGTCTGCCTTGCGCTGGGTATGCTGGGTATTACCATTATCCTGAAACCCGGTTTTGGCGATTATAACGCGGCACTGCTTTTCCCGCTTGGCTCGGCCTGTTTCTTTGCCACGGCGATGATTGCTTCGCGCAAAATACCCGAAACCGAAACGCATCTGTCCTTCGCCTTTTACCCGATTTTGGTAACACTGGCAGTCAGCGGCACTTATATTGTGTTTAATTTCGAAGCCCCGGCGTCATGGACGGCGGCGCTGCTGATGCTTTGCTCCGGCGCACTCAACGTACTGGGCTGTATTTTTGTCGGGCGCGCCTTTTCCTGCGGGGCGACAGCGGCCGTTTCCCCCTTTGAATACGTAAAAATGTTCTGGGCGGTGGTACTGGGCTACCTGGTGTTCGGCGATGTGCTGGACCCGTTCACCGCCATCGGTGCGGCGCTGATTATCGCCAGCGGCATTTACCTCATGCTCCATGAAAGCAACAACGGCGCTAAACCTTGAGCGTCTATTCGTCTCCGAACATCTGCTGCGATAACGGCAAGCTACGTTTTTCCGCCGCGGCCTTTAACCGGTCCAACAGGGCATCCATCTTTTTTTGTGTACCTACGAAATTATCAAACTGGTGGGTCAGGATATAATAACGCTGTGCTTCCAGGAACAACTCCTGCGCCTGCGCCGACTGGTACTTCCAGTCCAGACCGGATTTCAGCGTCTCCTCGAAACGCGCCATATCGTTTTTATCGCGGTAAATTTTTAATAACGCCATGCGCGCGCCGACATGCAGCGGGTTCATCGCCAGAGATTCCGTATAATATTCTTCCTGCGGCTTCGTTCCCTCCGGCACGATATCGGCTTCGACAAAATCCTGCACATATCCGCGGTAATACGGAACGGCCGGGTTCACGGGGTTCAGCCTTTCGGCACTGTCCAGGAAACTCACCGCCTGCGCGTAAACCTTTTGTTTCTCCTCGTCGGACATCATATGGCCGTTCACTTCCAGTATGCTGATCGGCACGGTGACGGCCATCAGGTACGCCCGGTAATTCGTCCCGAAGCTCAACTCGTCCGCCAAATTCACATACTTTGTGAACGCCGGCATATCGTTTTCATATGCTGCCTCTTTGGCCTTCTTGATAAAATGCTCGCTCGCCATGAACGATGCGAACAACGCCCCTAACATCACCAGCGGAATAATAAAAAACCCCGCGCGGTAGTTGTGCGGTATCTTGTCGGGGAAGGCGTAAACGCGCTCCGGCGTGTTTAGCACGCTTTGAGTTTCCTTGAGCCACAACGCCAGCAAAAATCCCAGCACAAACTGCACCGGCACGACATACAGGTTAAACGTAAAATGCGTATGCAGGATCGTCACAAAAATCGCCGCAACGATGGAAAGCATCTGTATCCGCCGCACATCTCCCGATTCTATTTTCGAAACGGCACGCACTGTTCGTATCAGGATCGCAATCCCGACCGCATAAAACAGGACAAGCCCCGCCAGCCCCAGCTCCGACCAGTATTGCATCGGGTCGCTGTGCGCCAGGTAAGCGCCTGTGACCTCCTGTGGGATACGATACGACGGGTAGTACAAAAAGAACGTGCCGATCCCTGTTCCCGCAACCCAGTGGTCCTGAATAAGCGCCCACACCCCGGCCCATAAATTGTTCCGGTTTCCGGTAATGGTATAGGCGTCGCCCGCCGAATTAACGAACGTCGCCATCCGTTCCACCAGCTGCGTGTCGTGCCGTTCACCCAGCGCGGTGGCAAAATACAGTCCCACACATTCAAGGATCAGGATACCCAGGCACTTCCAGTGCGCTTTCACCACGGACGGGTTCAGCGCGATAAACAACACAAACGTCACCGCGCAAAACAACACGGCCGCCCGCGACGTCGTGGCCGTCATCCCGGCAAACATCAGTAACGCGAAAATCAGCGCCCCTGTCGATACGCGCTTGTCCTTGGTGCTCAGCATCACGCCCAGCGCGGGGAAAAAGCCGAGATTGAACAGCGCCGCCAGCGAATTCGGATTGGCCAGCGGGTGCTTCGCCTGCCCGTCAAACAGATCGTTCAGTGCGTAATACTGCACCAGCGCCCATAGCGCGAGCCCCGCCAGCACAACCGCCACCGCCCGAAATACAAACTTGTAATCCTCCTCCCGTCCACTCAAAACAAAGGTAAAAAACGTCAGCGGCAAAATACTGCTCAGGCAAAACCCGATCAGTGAAACATACGGAACCCCGGACCATAGAATGCTCAGGAACATCAAAAGCCATAACGCGCCGATCAGCGCGACGACAGGTGCTTTCGGAACGCTCCACCCCTCTACCGCATCACGCGACAGCGCAAAACACGCAAACAGGACAAGGATAAGGAAAGCCGCGGCAAATAATTCCATCTGCCACGCATTGACAAAATACAGCCCCGACAAAAATGCGAGGAACCACACGGACGATAACGGCAAGCTTTTCGACATAGAGTAGAACCTACCCCAAAAACCGCGTTCCGCAAATTCCACATTTCACTTATGCAAAGGTATTTTCCACCGCTCGCGCCTCCGACCCCATCAAAGTATTTTGAGCCGAAAATGACGGTTTTCGAGAACCGCATCGCAGAATACGTAGAGGTATTTGAGAAGCGGAAGCGAAGAAAACCGTTATTTGCAGGCCAAAAGACAAAGATGGAAGTGGAGCGTTCTGTTGCTAGGTGCTCCGTCCCCCACCATTTCTAGGTTTCAACTAAAAAGGAATTTATGCATGTAGCAAAACTAAGGCTGACTAAGCAGCGATAGCTTCTGATCCAACGAGGTTATCGTTAGATGCTACGAAACGAGAGTTATCGTTTGCATTTATAAAATTGATCCGATAACGGCGGTATCATGCCGAACGCCGCTAAATCACCTTTACTACGTGTGTCGATCCTGTTTCAGCCCCACTGTTTTTCACGCATCTGCGCCCAACGAAGAATTTCGAGGCCGCGACTGCGGCCCGCGGACAGTTCCGCGAAAAGCCTGCGTGGCGTTTGAACGCAGCCTTGCCTTGGCAAGGCGTAAAAAATGGTGGAGCTGCCGGGTACTGCCCCCGGGTCCACAACGCTTATTCCGCGACAGCGTTTAGCGTCATATCCGCAAAAGCGGCAGTATCAATATACCGCAAAACCCTTAATTTTTCAAGGGAAGGGAGGCTTTTTAGGGGGTATTTACAAGTCGAAATCTGTTTATTGACGAATAAGGGCAGGCAAAAACCGTTTGTCCTTACTGCTGTAACCGACAGTAAAGCCTTCAGGGGCTTTTTTCCTGAATTCGTCGATGTAATGACTGATATTGACACGCACCCCTTCGTCGTAAAAAACAGTATCCTGAATAACTTTACGGGCAGCTGGCGTAAGCAAACCGCGCTCCGCGACAAAATCCACAATACCGGAATCCAGCGCCGTCATAGTGGACGCATCCATTGGCAAGTTGTGATAGGCACAAACCTGCAAGTTCTTCAGTATCTCTGTCTGTCCGTTGCTGGCAAAGGTTTGCAGGCTAAGAATAACATTATATGCACTGCGCGCAGGAATGGCCGTACCATCTTTTGTCTGTACGGTTCCTTCACTGAACACCTGCAAATACGCGGCATTTAAGTCCGGTTTCTCTGGCTTAGCCATAAATCATTCTCCTCTATTCCGCCATCTTTGTATGCCGAACACTGCATGCCGTCAAGATTTATTTTCATAATCAGATCTTTGACAAAACAGGAATATTGTCCTATTATTGCCAGTATGCCTATTAACCGTCAAAACAGCCACACAAACCCAGCCGCCCGAAAACGAACTGAAAGAAAATCCTTTAAAATCAATGGGAATTTTTTAAAAACGCGCCCGTTTTGCAACGAACTGAAAGAAAAAGTACGGAATCCATAAAAAACAATGCCTTACACTCATTTTCCGCAACAGTCTCATTTTCCTGCCACCCGCCCTTGCCGCCCCTCCCCGAATCCCGCCATGATACTGACTAGTCAAATGCCCGAAAGCATGCCCGGCGTTTGAGGGCTCGCATGAAAAATGTAATATTTTTTATGCGAATAGCGTCTAAAAACCCGAAGACGCACTGAAAAAGGAAAAGGAAGCGACAACATGCAGCAATATCTCGATTTGATGCAACATGTACTGGACAACGGCACGGACAAGGAAGACAGGACGGGCACGGGCACACGCTCCGTCTTCGGGTATCAAATGCGTTTTAATCTCGAAGACGGCTTCCCGATGGTAACGACCAAAAAACTGCATTTGAAATCCATTGTCCATGAACTGATCTGGTTCCTTGCCGGTGATACCAACATCAAATACCTGAAAGACAACGGTGTGCGCATTTGGGATGAATGGGCGGATGAAAACGGCGACCTTGGCCCCGTTTACGGCCACCAGTGGCGCTCATGGCCCACCCCCGACGGCCGCACGATTGACCAGATTTCAAACCTGATCCACATGATTAAAACCAACCCGGATTCCCGCCGCCTGATCGTATCGGCGTGGAACCCCTCGGACATTCCGTCCATGGCGCTGCCGCCCTGCCACTGTCTGTTCCAGTTCTATGTCGCCGACGGCAAACTCTCCTGCCAGTTATATCAGCGCAGCGCCGATATCTTCCTCGGCGTGCCGTTTAACATCGCGTCCTACGCGCTGCTCACCATGATGATCGCGCAGGTATGCGGGCTGAAACCCGGTGACTTCGTCCACTCCTTTGGCGACGCGCACCTTTATTCAAACCATTTCGAACAGGCGCGCGAACAACTCTCACGCGACCCGAAACCGCTGCCGGACATGCACATCAACCCGCATGTCACCAATATCTTTGATTTCAAATTCGAAGATTTCGAACTGGTTGGCTACGAAGCCCACCCCCATATCAAGGCGACCGTTTCAGTATGACCGCCAAACTCGCCCTCATCGTCGCCATGGCAGAAGGCAATGTGATCGGCATCAACAACGAAATCCCGTGGTACATCCCGGAGGATTTGCAGTATTTCAAGGCCATGACCCTCGGAAAACCCTGCATCATGGGGCGTAAAACATTTGAAAGCATTGTAAACCGCTTGGGCAAACCCTTACCGGGCCGCACATCTATCGTCATTTCCCGCTCCGGATTTTCCCACAATGGCGCCATCAGCTGCACGACCATCGACGATGCGATCGCCGCAGCAAAGGATGTCGCGGAAAAAGACGGCGTAAAAGAAATCATGGTCATCGGCGGCGCGCAGATTTACGAACAGACGCTGTCCGACGCTGACCGTTTATACGTTACCAAAATCCATGAAAAATATGATGGCGATGCGTTCTTTCCGCCTTACGATGAAAAGGACTGGGAAACATCTATGTGGGACGACCACGGCCATTATAGCTTCGCGGTTTTCGAGCGCTGAGGCCTAACCGAACAAAACCTGGATTTCCGGCGTCGCCGTCCCCATCAGCTTCCAGCTGCCAAAGGTAAGCCCCCCCGCCAGCATCGGAAAAATAACAAAAAACAGCGTATTCCTGTCCACCTGCTCGTAAATTTCATCATCGACGGACATGACGACATAAAACGCGATACAAAGATAAAACACGATGAACAGGCCGATATAAAAACCGGGCTTCGGCGCAAAATGCACGTCCTTTCCCATCCAGCCATGTGTCATCAAAAGGTTGAACAGCAACAACGCGAACACAACGGAAGAAATTTTGATCAAAAGGCTGAGATTGATATTGAGGTCCGTATACCGCTGGATCAGGACGTATAGCACAACGCCCATCACGAATATGGTCAGAAATGTCAGGTAAATCATAACCGGTCCAGTTGGTTCGCCAAATCTCCGGCAATCATTGTAAACCGTTCCGCTACAGGCTGGCCACTGTCCGATGCCTGCCGAATGCCCATTTCCAGAGGAATATCGCCAAGGAATGGAATATCCAGCGCCTGTGCAGCTTCCTTCGCGCCGCCATGCCCGAATATATGTTCCTCGTGTCCGCAATTGCTGCAAACATGCGTGCTCATATTTTCAATCAGTCCCAAAACGGGAACGTCTGTTTTGCGGAACATGGCAATCGCCTTCTTCGCATCGATCAGCGCCATGTCCTGCGGGGTGGTTACAATCACCGCACCGCTCACCGGAACTTTCTGCGCCAGCGTCAACTGCGCATCGCCCGTCCCCGGCGGCATATCGATAACCAGCACGTCCAGCGGCGCAGCATCCGTCCCCCAGACAACATCGCGCAGCATCTGGTATATCGCGGTTTGCACCATCGGCCCGCGCCAGATCATCGGCGTTCCATCCTCCACCATAAAACCAATCGACATGATCTTCATGCCATACGCTTCATGCGGGAGTATCCGGTTCTGATCGTCAAAATCCGGACGTTCATTCGGCAGCCCGGTCAGAAGCGGCACGGACGGGCCATATATGTCCGCATCCAGAAGGCCCACGCTCTTGCCGCTTTGCGCCATCGCATGCGCAATGTTGAACGCAACCGTCGATTTTCCGACGCCACCTTTTCCGGATGCAACCGCAATAATATGTTTGATCGGCAATTCCAGCCGCGGATTTTTGTTCATGCCATGCGGATCGGAAACGGATGCCGGAGCTTCCGGCTGACGCTCAGCTGTCAAAACGGCGCGTACCGTTTTCACGCCCTTGATATTGGCGACCGCCGCCTCCGCACTTTGCCTCAGCGGCTCCATCGACGGCCCGCGCGCCGGATCCACAGAAATCATGAACAGCACATCCCGCCCGTCAATCTGGATACCCGATACCATGTCGGCAGAAACAATATCCCGCCCTTGCTCTTCATCGCGAACAGCACCCAATGCCGTGATTATGTCTTTTTCTTGAATTCTCACCGCTTTGCCCCATTTAAAGTGGACTTCTGAAACAAAAGCGATATGGTATTCACTCATAGGAATGCAAGGAAAAAAGCCAAAAAGGATGACACTGGATGCCTTGGGAAAATGACTCGAACAATAATAACAACAATCCTTGGGGCCGCAGACCCGGACGTGGCTCCGGCGGCAATGGAGGCCCGGAACAACCCGACCTTGATGACATGCTGCGCAAAGCGCAGGAAAATCTGAAAGACGTGTTCCCGGGTAACCTAGGCGGCGGCAAATTTGTCGGCCTGGGTATCCTGGCCATACTCGCCTTATGGCTCGCCAGCGGCTTTTATATTGTACAGCCCGGCGAACAGGCTGTGATACAGCGCTTCGGGGAATGGACCCGTACACAAAGCGACGAAGGGCTTGGCTATCACCTGCCCGCCCCGATTGAAATGGTCAGCAAGGTGAATGTATCCCAGCTGCGTACCATGAGCATCGGCTACATCAAACGTGGCAGCCGCGGATCACAGATACAGGACATCCCGGAAGAAAGCCTGATGCTGACATCGGACCGGAATATCGTCGACCTCGACCTTGAAATCCAGTGGGATATCAAATCAGCAGAAGATTACGTGTTTGAAATCCTCGATCAGGAAAACACAATCAAGAAAGTTGCTGAAAGCGCGATCCGCGAAGTTGTAGGACAAACCAACATGTTCCCGATCCTGACGACACAGCGTGAAGCAGTCGCCGGTCGGGTCAAGGCAATCATTCAGGAAAACCTCGATGAATATAAATCAGGCGTAAACATTCGCCAGATTTTGATTCAGCAAGCCGAAGTCCATCCGGACGTTCAAGCCGCGTTCCAGGATGTTCAATCCGCCAAACAGGACGCCGAAGATATCCAGAACCGTGCGCAGGCATACCGTGAAGATATTCTGCCGCGCGCCCGTGGGGAAGCCATTCGCATGATGCAGGAAGCCGAAGCATACAAGGCATCAACAGTCGCCCGCTCTACCGGGGACGCGGAACGTTTCAACTCCGTCTACAAAGCGTACTTGAGCGGCGAAGACGTCACCAAGCAGCGCATCTACATCGAAACCATGGAAAACGTTTTGAAAAATGCCAACAAAATCATTCTGGATGATCAGGGCGGATCCGGTGTTGTGCCGTACCTGCCGTTAAACGAACTGAAAACCAAGAAGACAAATTAGGAAAAGTGCCATGAATTACAAACTGACAATCACATTCATCATCATCGGCGCTTTATTGATCGGGGTATCGCAATCCCTGTTTGTTGTTGACCAGCGCCAGCAGGCCATCGTCCTGCAACTGGGTCAGCCCGTTGGCGACCCGCGCGATCCCGGCCTGCACGTTAAACTGCCACTGGTTCAGGACGTACTGTATTTCGACCGCCGTGTTCTTCCCGTTGATCCGGATCCGGAACAGGTCGTGATTTCCAGTGACGAAATCGTCCGCCAGGAACGCAAAGAAGGCGAAGAAGAACCTGAGGACGGACCAGTCATTCAGGACGTCAGCGGGGAACCCATTATCGTTGACACATTTGCACGCTATAAGATTGTTGATCCTCTGCAATTCCTGAAAACACTGCGTACGATTGATCGTGCCAATGATCGTCTTGAGCGGATTTTGAATGACGCAACACGAAGCGTTTTAGGTGTAACCACATTGCGCCAGTTGCTGTCCTCGGACAGAACGCGGATCATGGCTAACATCAAAAACCGTGTGAACCGCGGCATCAAGGAAGACCAGTTAGGGATCGAAATTGTTGATGTGCGTATTGTTCGTGCCGACCTGACATCAGACCTGCGTACCTCCACCGTTCGCCGGATGATTTCCGAGCTGAACGAACGCGCAACCGAAACCCGTGCAAAAGGGGAAGAGCGCGCAAAGGAAATCCGCTCGACGGCAGAAAAAGAACGCACCGTTCTTCTGGCCGAAGCCCAAAGGGATGCACAAATCCTGCGCGGGGAAGGCGACGAGGAGGCCATCAAAATTTACACCGATGCCTTCAACAAGGACAAGGACTTCTACGCCTTTATGCGTTCAATGGAAGCCTACAGCAACACGCTGGCCGACCCGGACACGCAGCTGATCTTGTCCCCTGATAGCGACTTCTTCCGCTTTTTCGGCGACCGCCGCGGACAATAAGCAAGCATCCATAAAATTGCCATGAAGCGGCCCTAAAGAAAAAAGCGAAAGAAAAAGAAAAAGGAGCAAATAATGAAAAAATTCATACAGGCCGCGGGGGTTGCAGCCTTTTTGATTTTCACGCCTTTATCAGTAAATGCTCAGGGCCCCGGCCACGACAACCCGCCCGGCAGCTTCGCGGATTTATCTGAACGCTTGTTGCCGTCCGTTGTAAATATTTCCTCAACCCAAAAGATGGAAGACGCAGCTGACTTTCCCGAGATGCCGCAATTCCCTCCCGGCTCTCCTTTTGAGGATTTCTTTGAAGAATTTATGAACAAGCGTGGCCGTGGCATGCCGTCCACACCGCCGGCCTCTCTTGGCTCCGGCTTCATTATCGATGCGGAAAACGGTTACATTGTTACCAACAACCACGTGATCAAGGATGCCGAAGAAGTACGCATCACATTGCATGACGACACAACAATCGAAGCGGAAATTATCGGTAAGGATGACAAAACCGATCTCGCCTTGTTAAAGGTCGATCCCAAGAAACACCCACTGACCGACGTAACATTTGGCGACAGTGACCGCATGCGTGTCGGCGACTGGGTTGTAGCGATTGGAAATCCGTTCGGCCTTGGCGGTACAGTAACCGCCGGTATTATTTCCGCGCAGCAACGTGATATTAATGCAGGACCGTACGATGATTTCATCCAGACCGATGCGTCCATCAACCGCGGTAACTCCGGCGGCCCGATGTTCGACCTGGACGGTCATGTTATCGGTGTAAACACAGCAATATTTTCGCCATCCGGCGGCTCTGTCGGTATTGGTTTCGCTATCCCCTCAAATCTGGCAAAACCTGTCATCGACCAATTGATCAAGTACGGAAAAACACGGCGCGGCTGGCTGGGCGTCCGCATCCAGACTGTCACAGACGAAATCGCCGAAAGCCTTGGTCTTGATTATGCGCGCGGCGCCCTCGTCGCCAGCATAACCGAAGACGGCCCCGCCAAAGATGCAAAACTGGAAGCCGGCGACATCATCCTTGAATTTGACGGCAAACCGGTGCCGGATATGCGTGATTTACCGCGTATCGTCGCCGAAACACCGATCGACAAAGATGTACCCGTAGTTTACTGGCGTGACGGCAAGGAACGCAAAACCAAGGTCAAAGTCGGCGAGCTGGAAAAAGCTGAAGAAGAAGGCTTGCTGGCATCCGGCCCGAAATCAGAAGCGCGCGAAGGCATCCCGATTGAAAGCGTCGGACTGGAAGTCGGCGCACTGACCGATGAAGACCGCGAAGCGTACGGCGTCCCGGCCGATGTCAGCGGAGTCATCATCACCAAGGTTGAAATGGACTCCGAAGCCTTTGAAAAAGAGCTGATGGAAGGCGACGTCATTGTCGAAATCAACCAGAAAGCCGTACAGACACCGCAGGACGTTCAGGAGATTTTTAGAAAAGCGCAAAAGGCCGGACGCGGTTCCGTCTTGCTGTTGATCAACCGTGAAGGCGATGTACAGTTCATCGCACTCAAGCTGAAGTAAGTTTGGCGGAACAACAAACGATATATGTGATTGGAGGGCCGACTGCTTCGGGCAAGTCGGCCTTCGCTTTGGACCTGGCCGCAAAACATGACGGTGTCATTATCAATGCTGATTCCATGCAGGTTTATGACGGCCTGCCGATCCTGACCGCCCAGCCCCCGGAAGAAGACAAGACAAAGGCCCCGCACGAACTATACGGTTGCCTGCACCCGGATGAAACCTGCTCCGCCGGACGCTGGCAGGAATTCATGGCAACGCCGCTAATAGAAAAATTACTGCAGGAAAACAAAACCCCGATTGTTGTCGGCGGTTCCGGCCTCTACCTGAAAGCCTTGATGGACGGCCTGTCCTATATTCCCGATATCCCGGACGATATCAGGAACGCCGTAGTGCAAAAATATGAAGACATGGGCACAGAAGCGTTTTACGCGGAATTGATGGAACGTGATCCCGTCATGGCCACGCGTTTTCATGTCAATCACAAGGCCCGCCTCATCCGCGCGATGGAAGTGCTGGAATTCACCGGCCAGTCCCTGTCCGAAATTCAAAAGCAGCCCCGCATCGGCCCGCCGAAACACTGGAACTTCGATGTCACCGTTATCCTGCCCGAACGTGAAAAACTTTATCAACGCTGCAACGACCGCTTTCTTATTATGATGGACGGTGGCGGCTGGGAGGAAATCGAAGCCTTCGATAAAGATATCGCAGAAGGCCGCGTCAGCGAAAAATCACTGCTTGCCCACGCGTTGGGCGCTGACCCGCTACGCCGCTATCTGCACGGCGACCTTTCAAAGGAAGAAGCAATTACAAATGCGCAGAATGAAACCCGCCGTTACGCCAAACGCCAGGTGACATGGTTCAGAAACCAGATAAAAAAACAGAAAAACATTGCAAACATCCAAATCGTCGCGTAAGTGTAGTAGCATGAATATCGTATCAAACAATGTCGTGCTCGTCGTGGACGTGGTAGTGCTCTTGGAAAAGGGGACGCGCTAACGATCGCTTGTACGAAATAAAGTTTGATCAAACGCAGCGTCCCACCAAAAACGGGGCGCTTTTTTTATGCAGAGAAAGCAGAGCTGTTATGCAAAAAGAGACAAAAAAATATAATATTATTTCGTTTTTTGGAATAATGTTCCATTTTTATTGCTATGCAATAAATTTTATGTCTATAATGAAGGGGTATTGCGAAAAATTTCATGGTTCCAGATTTGAGAATTGCGGAATAGCTAATAATCGCAACCTCCAAGTTATAATAAAGCCTTGCCGGATTGATGATCCTGCGGGCTTTATTTTTGAACCCGTATTCGTTAAAACAAGCCGTAAATAGAGGACCACCATGATGACGGACACCAAAGCTAAAGAAACAGCGACAAAAGCCACCCCCAAAGACAACAAAATGACGGGGGCTGAAATTGTCATTCAGGCACTGATCGATCAGGGTGTGGAAGTAATTTTCGGATATCCGGGCGGTGCGGTTCTGCCGATTTACGATGCCATTTTCAAACAAAAAAAAATCAAACACGTTCTGGTGCGACATGAGCAAGGCGCAGTGCATGCCGCCGAAGGATATGCCCGTTCAACCGGCAAGCCCGGCGTTGTCCTGGTAACCTCCGGCCCCGGCGCGACAAACGCGGTAACAGGTTTGACCGATGCCATGCTGGATTCCATTCCCGTTGTTTGTATCACGGGTCAGGTTCCGACATTCCTGATCGGCACAGATGCGTTTCAGGAAGCCGACACCACCGGCATCACGCGCCACTGTACGAAACATAACTATCTGGTGAAGGACCCAAACAACCTGGCAGATGTGATGCACGAAGCATTCCACGTTTCCACCACCGGACGCCCCGGCCCGGTTGTAATTGACCTGCCGAAGGACGTTCAGTTCGCCGAAGGCATTTACAAGACAAAGGACCAGGCCGCACTGCATATGTACCAGCCGCAGTTAAAGCCGGACATGAACAAAATCGAAGCCGCCGTAGAAATGATCGCGAACGCCAAAAAACCGATTTTCTATACCGGTGGCGGCATCATCAACTCCGGCCCGAAGGCCTGCAAATTGCTGACAGAATTCGTCCAGATGCTGGGCTACCCGATTACATCAACCCTGATGGGACTGGGCTGTTACCCGATGACCGATAAGCAGCACTTAGGCATGCTGGGCATGCACGGAACTTATGAAGCCAATCTGGCCATGCATGATTGCGATGTTATGATCAATATCGGCGCACGCTTTGACGACCGCGTGACCGGCGCACTGAACAAGTTTTCACCGAATTCAAAGAAAATCCATATCGATGTCGATCCGTCATCCATCAACAAAAACGTTCTGGTGGATCTGGGCATTATTTCCGATGCCGGTGAAGCAATACAGGCGATGATGGATGTCTGGAAGAAGAAGAAATACAAGGTGGATGAAAGCGCCCTGCGCAGCTGGTGGGGTGAAATCGAAGAATGGCGTGATGTCAAATGCCTGACATACAAAAACAGCGATGCGATTATCAAACCGCAATATGCGCTGGAACGTCTGCAACACTTCCTGCAAAAAGACAAACGCGAACATTTCATCACGACAGAGGTTGGCCAGCACCAAATGTGGGCGGCACAATTCCTGCCGTTCGATAAACCAAACCGCTGGATGACCTCCGGCGGTCTGGGAACTATGGGTTACGGACTTCCTGCCGCAATCGGCACACAAATGGGCAACCCGGACGGGCTGGTCATCGACGTGGCCGGTGAAGCGTCTATCCTGATGAACATTCAGGAAATGTCCACGGCCGTTCAATACCGTCTGCCGGTTAAAATCTTTATCCTGAACAACCAGTGGATGGGCATGGTCCGCCAGTGGCAGGAACTTCTGCACGGTGAACGCTATTCCGAAAGTTACACGGAAAGCCTGCCCGACTTTGTCAAACTGGCCGAAGCCTATGGCGGTATTGGCCTGCGCGCACAAACACCGGGCGAACTGGATGACGTCATTCAGGAAATGATGACGACTGACAAGGTCACCATCGTCGATGTGAATGTCGACCAGAAAGAAAACTGCTTCCCGATGATCCCGTCCGGCAAGGGACACAATGAAATGATCCTGGCCGCCGACGCGGAAAAATTCGACAAAAAGCTGGTTTAATCATGCACGACGAACTGGCGCGCAGCGTCTTTGAGGAGATCCGGGATCGCCCCTACCGCATCGCGCCGACACCGCAGGAAATAGCCGACAATTGCTATTACAAGGGCACGGAACTGATCCAGAAACTGACAGGGTTCGGATACAAAATGCGTGGCCGGCTGGGCGACATCGACTGGCATGACGGTCCCTACCCCATGGAAGTCCTCGCCCTCCTGCCACCCGGAATATTCGATACGCATTTCTACCCTGAAATATACATGGACGAAGAATGGAAAGTCCTCGACCCGTCTTTAAACAAATCATTCGCCGAAGAATACGGTATGCCCTTTTCTGAATTCGGCGAAGACAACCAATCCTGTTTTAAAATCCGCC
>JAUHXT010000055.1 GCA_030426925.1 Alphaproteobacteria bacterium
TCGATATGGATGGAGTTGTATACATCGTCGCGCACAAGGCGTTCGGACAAAAGGATTGAATCCTCGAAGTTGTAACCAGTCCACGGCATGATCGCGACCAGCACGTTTTTACCAAGAGCCAACTCACCCAGCTGTGTGGACGGGCCGTCGGCAACAATGTCACCGGCCAGAATCTCGTCACCCACTTTCACCAGCGGCTTTTGCAGGATGCATGTGTTCTGGTTGGAACGCTGGAACTTGGACAGTTTGTAGATATCAACCACAGGTTCACCGGGGTTCAGGTCTTCCGTTGCGCGAATAACGATACGCTGCGCATCCACCTGCACAACAATACCAGCACGGCGGGCGGCGACAGCTGCACCGGAGTCACGGGCCACGGTTGCTTCCATGCCTGTTCCCACCAGCGGGGCGTCTGCTTTCAACAGCGGCACAGCCTGACGCATCATGTTTGATCCCATCAATGCACGGTTCGCGTCGTCGTTTTCGAGGAACGGGATCAGGGACGCAGCCACAGACACAATCTGTTTCGGGGACACGTCGATCATGTTGATCATGTCCGGTGTGGCCATAAGGTTTTCACCGGCCTGACGACAGGAAATCAGGTCGTTCACGAACTTGCCTTTTTCGTCCAGTTCGGCATTGGCCTGCGCGATTGTGTATTTCGCTTCCTCCATCGCGGACATGTAAACAACTTCGTCCGTCACTTTACCGTCAACCACGCGGCGGTATGGGCTTTCGATGAAGCCGTATTTGTTCACGCGTGCAAAAGTGGACAGGGAGTTAATCAGACCAATGTTCGGACCTTCCGGAGTTTCAATCGGGCAGATACGGCCGTAGTGCGTCGGGTGCACGTCACGCACCTCAAAGCCCGCGCGCTCACGTGTCAGACCACCGGGGCCCAAAGCTGACAAGCGGCGTTTGTGCGTGATTTCGGACAGCGGGTTTGTCTGGTCCATAAACTGTGAAAGCTGGGATGAGCCAAAGAACTCACGCACAGCAGCGGCTACAGGTTTCGCGTTGATCAAATCGTGTGGCATATATGTGTCAATCTCAACAGATGACATACGCTCGCGAATTGCGCGTTCCATACGCAGCAGACCCACACGGATCTGGTTTTCCATCAATTCACCAACGGAGCGCACACGGCGGTTCCCAAGGTTGTCGATATCGTCAACTTCACCCTGACCGTCCTTCAGGCCGTGCAGGTATTTGACGATCGCCAGAATGTCGGTTTTGGACAGGATACGGAAATCATCCGGTGCATCCAGATCCAGACGCGCATTCATTTTCACGCGACCAACATCGGAGAGGTCATAACGCTCAGGATCGAAGAACAGAGAGTCGAACAGCGCAGAAGCGGATTCTACGGTCGGCGGTTCACCCGGACGCATCACGCGGTAGATGTCAATCAAAGCTTCTTCGCGTGTATCACATTTGTCGACCATCAGCGTGTTGCGGATGTACGGACCGACATTGGTGTAGTCGATTGCCAGAAGCGGCAGGTCTTTGACGCCGATTTCTTCCAGTGTGGCGAAATCATCTTCCGTCAGTTCGTGACCAGCTTCGAATTGAACCTGACCCGTTTTCATGTCGATGAGGTCTTCAGCCAAAAACTTGCCGATCAGATCGTCTGTCTGAACCAGGATTTCTTTCAGGCCGTCTTCAGCCAGTTTCTTGGCTTTACGCGGCGTGATTTTTTCGCCTGCTTCGGCGGCCACATCGCCTGTTTTTGCGTTGATCAGGTCGTGCGCCAGTTTGACACCGCGCATAGCGTCCGCATCAAAGGCCGTTTTCCAGCCTTTTTTGTCGGAAGAGTAAATGACCTTGTCATAGAAAGTGGCCAGGATTTCCTCGTTGGACATACCCTGAACCATCAGCGGATTGATTTCCTGATCCTTTTCTTCACATTCCTTGCGGTGCGCTTCTGTTGCCTCAGAATCAAGAGAGCGCAGGAATGTGGTGATCGGCAGTTTCCGGCGGCGGTCGATACGGACATACATGTTGTCTTTCGCATCGAATTCGAAGTCCAGCCAAGAACCACGGTAAGGAATAACGCGGGCAGCAAACAGGTATTTACCGGATGCGTGGGTTTTACCGCCATCGTGATCGAAGAACACACCGGGGCTACGGTGCATTTGAGATACGATCACACGTTCCGTGCCGTTCACAACGAACGTACCGTTAGCTGTCATCAGCGGCATGTCGACCATGTAAACGTCTTGTTCTTTAATATCGCGAATGGAGCGCAGGCCCGTATCTTCATCAACATCAAAGACAGACAGACGCAGTGTGACACGCAGAGGAGCCGCGAAAGTCATGTCGCGCTGCTGACATTCTTCAACATCATATTTGGGCTGTTCCAACTCATAGGACACGTAGTCGATTTCCGCCTTGTCGGAGAAGTCTTTAATCGGGAACACTTCAGTCAGAACCTTGTGCAGGCCTTGCATATTGCGTTCATCGGCAGCGATCAAAGCCTGGAGAAAGGCTTCGTACGAATCGCGCTGAACCTCGATCAGGTTCGGCATATCCGTTACTTCGTGGATTTTGCTGAAGAAACGGCGGACCCGTTTGCGGCCTGTAAAGCTCTCGACGTCGTTGGCAGCCCTTACCGGCGCCAGATTCTCAACGTCCTTTGCTGAAATTTTCTTACCTTTTTTGGGTGCAGCTTTCGCGTTCATCACTGTGTGTCCTTACGTGTTGTCTTTTTTAAAGCGGCAAAAACGCCAATAACCGCTTCCAACCGCACTTTTTGTGGAAGCGGATATCTATTTGATACTGTTACTTTTTACAGGGTGAGTTATGCGTCACCTTATAGCCCCGAATCTTTCGCGTGATTGCTATATGGACGAATGAAAAAAGAATGTCAAGCGTCCAAACGACAAAGACGATCCGGAAAATATCCCCGGATCAGCCTTTATGCATCGTATTCCCGGACTTTTCCGGGAATACGTCAAGAAGCGTGGACTATTTCAGCTCCACAGTAGCGCCGGCTTCTTCAAGCTTTTTCTTGATTTCTTCGGCTTCTTCTTTCTTCACGCCTTCTTTCAGAGGCTTCGGTGCGCCTTCAACCAGGTCTTTGGCTTCTTTCAGGCCCAGACCTGTGATGCCGCGGACTTCTTTAATCACGGCGATTTTGTTACCACCTGCGTTTGCAAGAACGATGTCGAACTCATCTTTCTCTTCAGCAGCTTCGCCACCGGCAGCGCCAGGGGCAGCAGCAACAGCAACCGGAGCAGCAGCGGCGCTAACGCCCCACTTTTCTTCCAGAGCTTTTGACAGTTCAGCGGCTTCCAATACAGTCAGAGCTGACAGATCTTCAACCAGTTTTTCGATATTTGCAGCCATTTTCTTCTCCTCTTAAATAAAGCTGTTAAAAATCAATTCTTTAATACCTAGGCTTTTTCGCTGTAAGCCTTGGTTACGCCGACCATTGCCTGAGCCGGTGCCTGCAGCACACGAGCCACCTGTGTTGCCGGGGCAACCAGAAGACCAACGATCTTGGAGCGCAGTTCATCCAGTGACGGCAAGCTGGCCAGTTGTTTGACAGCATCTGCATCCAGGATGATTTCGCCCATGGCACCACCCAGGATAATCAGTTTGTCATTTTCCTTGGCGAATGCCTGAGCGGCCTTAGCGGCGGCAACAGGATCCTGCGATGTCGCAACACCTGTCGGACCTGTAAACATGTTTTCCAGCTGTTCATACTTCGTGCCTTTCAGCGCGCGTTTCGCCAGAGTGTTTTTCGTTACCTTAAACGTGGCACCTTCTTCACGCAGTTTTGCGCGCAGGTCAGCCATCTGTTTTACCGTCAGACCACTATAGTGCGTCAGAACCACAACTTCGCTTTCTTCAAAGCGGGTATTGAGGTCTTTAATCTCTTGCTCTTTTTGTGCCCGGCTCATTCCCATGGCTAAAATCCTTATATTTTAATGTTCGAAACAAAAAAGCGACCCACCCGGGGTCGCCTATCCAAGACTGAAGTAAAAGCGAAGAAAACGGGACGCACCCTGACTTAACTTCGTATCTTTTACCCATCTATGTTGGTTTTACATCTATCGGAATACCAACAGTCCCGGACAGGAAACACGGCCTTTATAGCGTTTTTGCTAAACGCGTCAAGCGTTTTTTGTGCATTGACATATATCCAAACTATTTTTACTTAGTGGGAATGCGTTCCACTCTTCCATCCCCTGTGTTCTTTCTCCCAGATTCTCGTTCCGGCGGCGGTGAAGACCCTCATGACTATGACAGGCATCTTGCAGACTGTTTCTCACAGGCTGTAGTCCTCCAAAGGGCCAGAAACCTAAGCACCGCAAATCCCTTTGGTCTGGTCGATTATGCCGAACTTATTCTAGACCGATACACAAAGGCGGGGAGCGCATGGTTACTTGCCGCTGAATTAAAGCCGATAGCCGAAAGGCTTTTGGAGATAGAACCAGTAGACCAGACAAACGCCGGCATGATTATGCATAAATTCGAAGGGTATCGATTCCCTCCCCTAAAAAGATAATCCCCGCATAAGCGGGGACCATCAATCATATAAAAAGGCCTGTTAAGACTTAATTTAAGCGGCGGCGCGCTTTTGCTGATCTGTGCCTTCGATAGAGGCCGGATCAATCTTAATGCCCGGGCCCATTGTAGAAGTCACTGTGATCTTTTTGATGTAAGTACCTTTTGCACCAGCCGGCTTCGCCTTTGCGATCGTCTGGATAAAGGCCGTCACGTTTTCAGCCAGTTTCTTGGCATCAAAAGATGACTTACCAACACCCGCATGCACGATACCGGCTTTTTCAGCACGGAATTCCAGGGCACCGCCCTTGGCATCTTCCACGGCCTTTTTCACATCCGGTGTCACTGTGCCCAGCTTCGGGTTCGGCATCAGGCCTTTCGGACCCAGAACCTTACCAAGCTGACCTACCAGCGGCATCATATCCGGTGTTGCGATACAACGGTCAAAGTCCATTTCACCGGCCTTGATTTTTTCGGCCAGGTCTTCGGCGCCAACGATGTCCGCACCGGCCTTTTTCGCTTCGTCCGCTTTCGCGTCCTTGGCAAAAACAGCCACGCGCACAGTGTTACCCGTACCGTTCGGCAGCGTTACCATACCGCGGACTTGCTGGTCGGCGTGTTTGACATCAACGCCTAGGTTCATCGCAATTTCGATTGTTTCATCGAATTTGCGGTTCTTGGCGCAGCCCTGAAGGATTTTTACAGCGTCCTCAACAGAGTAGAATTTGTTTTTATCTACCTGCTCGTTGGCTGCTTTCATTGCTTTTGAAAATTTTGCCATTGTTCTACCCTTCCACTACTTCTACGCCCATGGAGCGTGCTGTACCTTCGATGATCTTCATTGCTGCGTCCACATCATTGGCGTTAAGGTCTTCCATCTTGGCTTCCGCAATTTCCTTCACCTGTGATGAACGAACCTGCGCCACTGTTTCGTGGCCCGGTTTGTTCGCACCGGATTTCAGCTTTGCGGCCTTCTTCAGGAAGTAGCTTGCCGGAGGGGTTTTTGTTACGAAATCAAAGCTGCGGTCAGCATACACCGAAATCACAACAGGAATCGGCATGCCGCGTTCCAGGTCTTTGGTGCGGTCATTGAACTGATCGACAAAGTCTTTGATGTTTACGCCGTGCTGGCCACAAGCGGGGCCAACAGGCGGTGCGGGCGTGGCGCCCTGTGCCGGGATAATCAGGTTGATTTGTCCCGTCACCTCTTTTTTCTTCTTAGGTGCTGCCATGACATCCTCATTTTTCTTGCCCTTTCGGGCGGTTCAAACGGGCCTGTAGTACGGTTTCCGGGCATGGTCTTAATCCCCGGATGGCCTCCTACAAACTTACCAATGTCCCGCGTTATAAGGATTTTATGCCAAAATGCAAGCGGAAAAGAGCTTACGGGTGCGGTCTGCGCTCACCGCCAATAACCACATGCCATCTACTTTTATCCTGACCGCCGGCCGTGTCGGGGCGCCTGTCGATCATGGGCCGGGGCTGATTGTGTCCGATTCCTGCTGCTGTTCCAAATTCTGTCCTACTGTCTGCCGAGTTTGTTCCTAATACCGGAAAGGCTGGATTTCTCATTTTTTCACCTTTTAAAAATAACGCCAGCGCTCCGGTGCAGCGGATCAGCTGACTGGTTTATACCGTCTGTCTTCTGGGGATTCTTTGGCAGGAAAACCTGTTACAGGCCTTACTAGAACTGACGCGTCCTGACCATCAGGAACGTTCATAATATCTATGTGAAAATACAACGCCTGTAAAACAGATTCATTGCTGCATAGCAATGTGAGTAACGGATAGCGGGACTATAGACCTATAAGGATGCGGGGAATGTGCGGGCCTTATTCCGGCTTTGCGTCCAGTTCGGTTTTTCGCGCTTTTCTGTGCCAGCTATCGACTGCGGCGGCGGCATCACGGTCAGAAAAATCGCTTAAAACCGTATAACCTCCAAAAAGCTCTGTTGCATCATTGCGAATAGAAAGATCGCTTAATGAAACCGGGCCGCCGATGTCGCGTTCGTGTCTAGCCATGTCTGGGCCTCACTCCGGTCTGTGTAACCCATGGCCCCGACCAGGCCCGGCGATGAGGGTCATAGTTAGGCTCTTCCTCTCCGGTGCTTGGATTAATGTGGGTTTGGCTTGCGTATTCCGCCACCGTTACGGTTGTGTGCCCCCCGGTTTCCGGGTCGACAATGTGCATGATAGCTCCGGCGTGATGATGCGGGTCAGGCGCTCCCCCATTCTCGCTGAAACCGCCCATTTGCATTACAGGGCCAGCGTTGGAATCGCCATTGAAGAGTTGCCGCATAGAAATAATCAGCCTCACATAAACAATTACCTAATAATTGTTTATGATTTTAGCTGATTAGAAAAGATGATTATAAATTTATCGACAGATATGTTTTAAAGTTTTTCAACCTGAGCGTATTCCAGTTCGACCGGTGTCGCGCGGCCAAAGATAGAAACCGTTACTTTCAGCTTGCCTTTTTCTTCGTCGATTTCCTCAACCATACCGTTGAAGGACGCGAACGGGCCGTCGGCCACTTTGACTTCCTCGCCGATATCGAAGGTGACGGACGGACGCGGACGGTCCACGCCTTCCTGAATTTGTTTCATCAGGGCTTCGGCTTCTTTTTGTGAAATCGGCGCGGGCTTGTTGTTCGCACCAAGGAATCCCGTCACTTTCGGTGTGTCTTTCACCAGGTGCCAGATATTGTCATCCATATCCAGTTTGGCCAGAACGTAACCGGGGAAGAACTTGCGTTCCGCATTCACGCGCTTGCCACGCTGCACTTCCACGACTTCTTCGGTCGGGACCATGATTTCTTCCACCTGGTCCTGCAGGCCTTGTTTTCTGGCCTTTTCGTGAATAGCTGCGGCTACTTTTTCTTCGAAACCGGAATACACATGTAAAACGTACCAACGTGCTGTCATATCACTTCTGCCTTTTAAAAATTACTGTCCAAAACCAAGAATGAAAGAGATCACAAAGGCGATAACCTGATCCGACAGGAACAGGAACAGCGATGCCAGAATAACCATGATAAATACCGCAATTGTGCTGGCGATCGTTTCTTTACGGGTCGGCCATGTGATTTTCTTCATTTCCGCCCGTACTTCGCGGTAAAACTGAATAGGTCCTGTCTTTGCCATTGCCTTGTCTCTTTTGTTAACTTTTGCTTCCCGACACAGGTTCGTAGCGCCGCTTGGGCTTTGGGAAGAACCTACATTGTCAGGAGATAAAAGGGATATACCCCAAATCAGAGCAGCAAGCAAAGGAAATTTTGCTATTTCCTGATGACGTTTTGCCAGTATTGCACATCATCCAGTTTGCGCCACTGATCAGCGACTTTCATATTCATGTCGAGCGGGACAATGCAACTCAGCGCCTGTCCCCGCCCGTCTTCTTCATCCTTTAGCGGAACGATGACCTTACGATAACCCAGTTTGCGAAACGGGGTTTTATAGGTGCATTGGGAATATAGCGGCTTTCCATGGGCCATCACCCACTGATATCCGCGCAGGGCGTGTTCGCGTTCCTGCTTCCCATACAGGTCATTGATATATTTGCCTGTAACATCCTTGCCGTACAGCGACACAAGATTGCTGCCGACGATATCGTAACGCACACGGAACGGTACCTTTTCAATGCGGGTCAATGCGATATAGCCAAGAATTCCTTCGAATTTCTGCAAATCAATTCCGGCCTTTGGCAACAAGCCGTCTTCCGGTTTTAGATTCAGCCAGCCCTGATAGAATTTTTTCAGGATATCGCTGTCCAGATCGTCCAGCGAGAACTCTTCCTTATCTTCAAACTGCCTTAAAAAATCCGAAAAACGAAACATGCGTCTATTCTAGGTTACAGGATTGCGATGTGAAGCGATTTTTTGCGCAGCCAGAATTGCAGCCATCAGGCTATCGGGACGGGCGACCCCTTTGCCCGCGATGTTGAGCGCCGTGCCGTGATCCGGCGATGTGCGGACAATCGGCAAGCCCAGTGTCACATTTACACCGCCGTGGAAATCCAGCGTTTTGACAGGGATTAACGCCTGATCGTGGTACATGCAGAGCGCTATATCATATTCCTCACGCGCCATTTCGTGGAACATTGTATCGGCGGGCAGCGGCCCAGCGATCACATACCCTTCGGCGCGCAGTTCATCCAGGGCCGGTGCAATAACGTCTAGGTCCTCGCTTCCGATCGACCCGCCCTCGCCCGCATGCGGGTTCAAGCCCGCCACCGCTACGCGCGGGACAGCAATACCGAAATCCTGTTGCATCGCGCGAACCGTTACCCTGATTTTATCGTGCAGTAGATCAGCCGTTACTGCCTGCGGCACATCTTTCAGCGGAATATGAACGGTCAGCGGCACAACCTTCAGATCCTGCGCCATCAACATCATCACCGGGTCGTGGTCGATCCCGCATAAATCGGCGAGGTACTCGGTATGCCCCGGATGCTTAAACCCTGCCTCATATAATATGCCTTTGTGGATGGGGTTTGTGACAATGCCTGCGACCTGCCCGTCCCGTGCAAGCCTGACCGCCGTCTGGATACTTTCCAGCACCGCGCCTGCATTAAAGGCGTTGAGCAGCCCTGCCTCTACCGGGTCTTTTGTATGGACGGGCAAAACCGGCAGTGCGGTTTCGAATAAGTCATCGACCTGATCAAGACTATCAATCACCTGCACCGGGACACGCTGCCCCAGGCTTTCCGCTTCCGCGCGCAGGCGATCGGGGTCAGCCAGGACGACAAAAGCGGGCAGGTTTTTGCCGTGACGCATCAGCCACGCCTTCACGGTTATTTCACCGCCAATGCCGGCGGGCTCGCCCATTGTTAATGCCAAAGGTTTTTTAGCCATAACAATTAAGATGGCAGGAATTGATCTGAAACTCTATGAAAATTTTTACAGGATCTGGTCGCCCTGAACCTGCGTGTTCAGAGCATCTGACATGCCGGTATCTTCCAGACCGCCATACAGACCATTATCACCACTGCCGGAAGCAACAACCTGATCATCAGAAGACAGCAGGTCCAGTGCAGCCTGTTCTTCACCGCCGCCCATGTCCAGAAGGTCACCGACCTCCATGCCGCCGGCTTGCGGGTTTCCGGTTGATGTCAGATCAAAAGACAGCCACGCAGTCGAATGGCTACCGTCGCTGACTTTTACCCATAACAGATCATTACCGGACGCATCGCCGCCGACAATGTTCAGGCGATCAAACTGCGCCTGGTTCAGAACATGAGAGCGGCCAGATATCAGTTCAACATTATCCAGTTCAAAATATCCGCTGTCAGCAGCACGGCCAGCATCCCAGACATAGTATGTCAGTTGGTTACCATCGGCATCATCGGCCGTGATGACTGAAGAGGCCAGCACCTGTTCGCCCTGATCCAGTGAAAGTGCATTGGCAGACACTGTCGGTGTCGCGTCATTGACGTTTCCGCCAGCACCACCGCCGCCACCGCCGCCACCGCCGGTAGTCGTAAGGTCGAAAGATACCCATGATGTTAAATTAACGCCATCCGTCACACGTACCCAAAGTGCTTCACTGGCTGCATCGTCACCGCCAACAATATTCAGGCGGTCGAATTGTTCCTGACTTAATGTATGAGAACGTCCAGAGGCCAACACCGCTCCATCGAGCTCAAAGTATCCACTGTCCGCGCTGCGTCCGGCATCCCAGACATGATATGTCAGCGCATTGCCGTCAGCATCCGTTGCGGTAATTGTTGAGGATGCCAATGCCGTCGCGCCGCTAGCCAGGCTTATATCGTCCGCTGTGACAACCGGCGCATGATCGTTGCTGGAGTTGTTTCCGCCGCCGCTACCGCCGCCACTGACCGTAGAGTTTAATGAGAAAGACACCCAGCTTGTGATGTTTGTGCCGTCAGACACGCGCACCCACATTGTTTCGCTTCCGGCATCGTCGCCGCCGACAATATTCAGACGTTCAAATTCTGCTGCCGTCAGTTCTATAGACTTGCCGGTCGCCAGGGCTACACCATCCAGTTCGAAGTAGCCGCTGGTGCCGCCCTTACCGGCATCCCAGACAAAATACGTGAGCGGGTTACCATCAGCATCATCGGCCGTGATGGTTGAAGAAGCCAGCGCGGTTGCCGCATCATTCAATGTTATGTTGTTGGCAGACAAAGTCGGTGCGAAGGCGTTCGTCGACGTATTGCCGCCACCTCCGCCGCCACCTCCGCCAGTGATCGTTGATGTCAGGCTAAAGGCCGTCCAAGCCGTATGATGACCGCCATCATCGACTTGTACCCAAAGCTGGTCGTTTCCGGCAGCGCTACCACCAACGATGCGTAGCTGTGCAAATTGTGCTTCGGTCAGTGTGTGACTGACCCCGGCCGCCAACTGAACGCCGTTTAATTCAAAATACCCGCTGGTGTTGGAGCTTGATGCATCCCACACTTTATATGTTAGCGTATCGCCGTTCGGATCATGTGCTGTAATTGTTGATGATGCCAGTGCGTTTCCACCATCTGCCAGAGACAGGTTGTTGGCCGTAACTGTCGGCGCCTGATTTCCTGTGATGGTGGACGTCAATGTGAAATCCGTCCAGGCTGTCGTTACCTGACCGTCACTGACCTGAACGCTTAATGTTTCCGTGCCGGCTTCGTTTCCGCCGACAATACGCAGGCGAATGAATTCCGCTGCCGTCAGGGAATGATTCTGACCGGCAGTCAGCGCCACGCCATCCAGTTCGAAATACCCGCTATTGGCATCTGCATCGGTGTCGCGCACAGTATAAGTCAGAACATCATTGTCTGCGTCCGTCGCGGTAATCGCTGATGACGCCAGAACGTAATTGCCGTTTAACAATGTCAGATCATTTGCCGTCAAGACAGGTACTTCATTCGCAAATGTGCTTTGCAGTGATGCAAATGTGTACGACACGCCATTGAACAGGAATGTTTCAAAATTACTCAGCTTGTCTGTAAAGCCTTGTCCTGCGTGCGTGACTTGAACTGTAAAGGCATTGGTAAAGTTATAACTGAACTCATTGGCATTATATGTGTATCTGATGGTGTCATTACCACCCTGGCCGTTGATTGTGTCGTTACCTGTGCTTCCGTAGATAGTGTCGTTACCATTTCCGCCGAGGATAACGTTGCTCAGTTCGTTTCCGTAGATAGTGTCGTTACCGGTTCCGCCTGTCGCGTTTTCAATATCCACGTCAAAGGCAATGCCGACACGTGTCAGACCTACTTCACTTAAAGACCCTTCGTCCAGTCGTATGGTCAGATCAAGGTGCTGTACGGAACCGTCAATCGTGTCTGTCCCGCCTGTATCCCAAATCGTGTAATGCGTAATACCGCCAAGAACATAGGTGTTGTCGCCGGAATTATGCGTTTCATTCACACCGTAGAGGCGTTGCAGCTCGGCGATGTCGTGCATCATCATGCTGCCCGCATTGCCGCCAACGCGGGTGTAGGACATCACAGAATAATGGTTGTTTTCTTCCGCGGCTGTCAGGATATCGCCACTACCGCGGCTATCATCGAAGCTGTGCTTCAAACCCAGTGCGTGACCGATTTCGTGGAACAATGTCTGGTATACCAGATCCCCGTAATTCGGGTCTGAATCATAGCCCCAGAAATTTGTGTTCAGAAACACATCGCCGCCAACCTGACCACCTGTCGGGTACCATGCGTGTGCTACAACGTTGTTTTCTGCACGGGCAACCTGCATGAACGCCATGTCCGAAGCTGCGCCTGCACCAACCTCTACGAATTCAATATTAATGTAGTTCTCGATCACGTTCAGGATTTCACGCGACGCTGCAGCCTGATGTGATGTCATGGCCGCGAAGCCTGTTGTATATGCGGAATCCACGCCAGCATAGTAACCAGGCAGGCTGGTCACAAAGTTATACGTCAATGTTAGTGAGTTGCCGTCAGTTGGCCAGGAATACCCGCTTGTCAGAGCGCTGTGCCCTTGCTCGCCGCCGACCTGCGCGTCAGCAACGATATTCCCCATTGAATCAACATATGTTGAATCATCATATCCGTTGACTGCGGAGTCTCCGGAACACGCCGAACAGCCGCAACCAATACCACCAGTATTGTCCAGTGAACTGTTGTCCGGCTGGACTGCCGCCGTGGTCAATGATTGTGTTGTCAAAACACTTGCCGGTGCCGAAGATTGCATGGCATCGCCCAGAAGGCTTTCATTATTCGCACTGTAAAGCGGCTCGCTTGTCGTAGCGAAGCCAGAGGTGTTTGCATCACCTGAATATGCGCCGATCGTGCTGTTCTGTTCGTCCAGCACGTCTTCTGATTTTGAACTTATGTCTGATAAATCCTGAAAAACAGGATCATTGGAATACCCTAAAAATTCTTCCACTTTTTAGCCCAACCCTTGCGTCTATTAGTACCCAAACCCTCAATCATTATTATATGACAAATGAATTGAATGAGTTATTAAACTTCGATCAAATTTTAACTAATTGGTGAAAATACCCACAGAATGGCCGGAACCGGCCCTTAGCGAAGACTATACTATAAAAATCAGGCAAAGTGTAGACGCAGACTGCCATGCAACGTGAAATTGCGGCAAATCTTAATAAATCCCTAAGGATTTATGGAGCCGGACCAGGCTTTGCGCCTGTGCGGCTTCGGTATTGATCAGCGATGAGTCCGCATCATTCAGAACCCGCTGGGCATCCAGCACATCAATAAACGACACTTCCCCTTCGCGATACGACACTTGCGAGAGCTCAAACGCTCTTTCCGCGTTATCGTACGCTTCGTTCAGTGATAAACGCTGCTCGTTGATGTGGGCGTAGTCGTTTAAGGCCATTTCCACTTCGGTGACCGCCTCCAGCACTGTTTTCCTGTATTGTTCGTATGCCTGCTTTTCGGCGGCGCGGGCGGCGTCAATACGGCCTTCTATACGGCCGAAGTCCAGCAAAGCCATGGCGGCACCCAATGTGATGTTCCATACCGTTTCAGACGGCGAGAACGCGCCCTCGGTCATTCCGTAAAAACCGGAAAGCGTGATACTCGGGAAAATATCTGCGGTGGCAGATTCTGCCGATGCCGTTCCGGCCTCAAATAACGCACGGGCGGCCCTGACGTCCGGGCGGAATGTCAGAATGTCTGCTGGTGCTGTCAGTACCGGCTGCACATCCGCGCCAGGAATGGGGGTTTCGTTTTCCAGCATGGATTTCAGCTGTTCGGGCAAGCGGCCGGTCAAAACCGTCAGCTGCAAGCGGGCATTGTCGGCAATGCGCCTGAAATCCGGGATGGATGAACGCGTTGTGTTGACCAGGTTCTTTGCACGCTCAACATCCAGTTGCGGCACTTCGCCCAGTTCCTTTTGCATTTCTATCAGTTCCAGTGTCTTTTCCTGAATTTCCAGATTTTTCTCAGCGATCTGGACCTGTTTTTGATAGGCGCGGAATTCGATATATGCCCGCGCAATTTCTGCGGCCAGACTTAACGTTATGTCATGATATTCCGCTTCACGCGCCCGTAAGGTCGCATCCGCCGCATTCAGGGCTTTGCGGTTTTTGCCGAAGACATCAATCTCATAGGATGCATCGAAACGGGCATCGAAATAGTTGTCAGGCCCGACAAAGCCTGAATCCTCGCGGTTCACATTACCGCTGACATTGACTTCGGGAAAAAGGAAGGATTTTTCTGTCCGGCGGATACCGCGGGCTTCCAGTATTCTTGCTTCGGCTATCTTACGGTCCGGACTGTCGGTCAGCATGATACCAACCAGTTCATTCAATACCGGATCGTTGAATTTCTGCCACCAAGCCCTTAGATTTTGTACGTCTGTGATGTCTATGTTTTCGCTTTGATAGGCTGTCCAGCTCTGCGGTTTTTGCGGATCCCCGTAATCTTCGCCCGTCGCAAAGCAGCCTGACAAGAGCAGTATTAAGAATGAAAGAAGCAGCTTTTTCATGGACCCATCCCGGCGTTCAACATCATAAAAGACTTATATATAGGTGCTAGCCCACTATTCAACTTTCATGGGACGAACTCAAGGAAATTATAGGGGTATTAAACTAGCAAAGTGCCGTTAGCGAGCATCGTGGCAGCGTCCTGCACATCGGTTGTTCCGTTGAACGTAGCAATCAAATTATCGCCGGAAGCATAGAACTGGCCGTTTCCTGTCGGATCTACCCGCAGGCCGTTATACTGATTCACCATGACGTACTGGGCGATATTACCGGCATTCACCGTTATGCCCTGATCGCTCAGGATGTTTGAAATATCCAGTATGTCGGCATCGTCCTTGTCAAAATTATGGATGACATCGACATGGTCGACATAGGCATTTTCGAATACGAACGCGTCAATTCCATCCGCGCCGTAAAGCTGATCAGAGCCATCTCCACCGTTCAGGACATATGGCTCACCGGAACCGGGGTTGTTGTTGGCACCCAGAATGGCATCGCCATCCCATTCAACGATATAGGGACGCCACCCGTTGGTGGTTCCATACGTACCGTTTGCATTCAGTGTTGTTTGCTGGCTGTCGCCCAGATTGGTATCACCAACAATTGTATTATTTTCAAATGACGGGCCGCCGCCGTAATCCGCTCCCCCCTTTTCGCTGCCTCACCCGGCAATTGCCACCTTGGCGGTTTGCCGTGAAGGTCACCCTATCATGATGCAACCCGAGGTTTTCGAGACGCCCGCCGGTCCCGTG
>JAUHXT010000002.1 GCA_030426925.1 Alphaproteobacteria bacterium
TATAATTTGTCGATCATTTCGGGGGCTAACACTGAATTGCATTTCATCCAGATTTGCGCGGGTTTACCTGCTTGCGCGTTCTTGATTTCCGTGTTGATGCAATCAATCAATGTTGATTTCAGGTTGAGCGGGGCAACGCCCAGGCAATGCAGATCGTTCGGCACGGCATAACCGGTCATGTAATTAAACAGGATGCCGGCATCGTGGCACAGTTCTTTGTCGCAGGTGAAATAGGACAGGTCGGTGTAAATCCGCGCCGTATCCTGGTGATAATTCCCGGTTCCGAAGTGCGCGTAAGACCGCAAACGCCGTCCTTCACGCCGTGTCACCAGCGATATTTTTGTGTGCGTTTTCAAATCCACGAAACCGAACACCACCTGTACGCCTGCGCGTTCCATGTTCCGAGCCCAGCGGATATTGGCTTCCTCGTCAAAACGCGCCTTCAATTCCACCAGCGCTGTCACGGATTTTCCGGCTTCCGCTGCTTCGATCAACGCTTCGACAATCGGGGAATCCGAACTGGTGCGGTAAATGGTCTGCTTGATCGATACCACGTCCGGATCCTGCGCTGCTTGCCGCAGGAAACGGATCACAACATTAAAACTTTCATATGGGTGGTGAACGACAATATCTTTATGTTGAATGGCGGCAAAACAATCCCCGCCGAATTCACGGATGCGCTCCGGAAAGCGTGCATCAAACGGCTGGAACAGGTAGTCGCGCCGCTCATCGGTAATTAGCTCGGCAATATCCGTCATGCCAACCAGTTCGCCAAAATTCAAAATGTCCTGCGTATCCACCTTCAACTGCTGCGTCAGGAAATCCAGCAGGTCGTCTGTAATACTGCTGGTAACGGTAAGCCGTATCACATTCCCGCGCCGCCTGCGTTTTAGTGCAGTTTCAAAGGTTTCCATCAGGTCTTCCGCTTCGTCGCGGATTTCGATTTCGCTGTCCCGCAAAATTCTGAAGACCGCGCTGTCTTTCACTTGCATCGGCGGCGGAAACAGCTTGTCTATGTGCATCATGATCACATCTTCCAACAGCACATAGCGCGGGTTCACACCGGGAAGGCGGAGAAAGCGTTTTAAAAACGGCGGCAGGACGATAAGTGCATCCAAATCCTGCTTTTTGCTTTTGTCGACTAACTGCAAGGCAATTGCGATTCCCTTGTTCTGGATGAACGGGAACGGGTGCGCGGGATCGACCGCAATCGGCGTCAGCACCGGAAAAATATCGGCATCGAAATGCTTGGCCAGCCATGTCTTGTCAGATGCCCGCAGCTCGCCCGGTTGCAATATCTTGATCTTGTTGTCGGAAAGACCGGTTTTTAAAGTCTGCCATATACTCTGTAGATCACTTGCAAACCGTGCGGATTCAGACAAAATTGCCTGCAATTGTTGTTGTGGAGAACGCCCGTCGGCGCTGCGCGTACTGATACCCGCATCCACCTGTGCCTTCAGTCCCGCGACACGGACCATGAAAAATTCTTCCTGATTATTGGCGGCTATGGACAGAAAGCGCACCCGCTCGAATAACGGATGGGATTCATTGTTGGCTTCTTCCAGTACCCTGCGGTTAAACGCAATCCATGACAATTCCCGGTTCAAAAACCGTTCGGGTTCGTCTGCCAGAGGATGTTCGAGTTCTTTGTCCATGATATCCAAATTCTATCATGGTAGCCCAAACTGGTTAAAATTCTGTGATTTTCAATAAATCTGGGCTTTCCCGCCACGCTTGATTTCGACCTTGATGGATTTGTAATCCGGCGCCTTTTCCGTGTGGGAACCATCGCAAAACGGTAGCTTTTCTGACTTCCCACAGGAACAGATCGAATAAATCTCTCCTTCGACCAGTTCGATATGATCGCCGGAGGTAACATTATAATCTTTAATAGATGGCATGTTTTAGGCTCAAAAAACTTTGTTGCAGTGCGCTAAGCCTACCATAGGGCGGACAGCTTCACAGCTATTAAATCCATGTCCGGAAAATATTGCAAAACCCATACAGTATAGACTACGGTGCAATATCACATTCCATACATTGAAGGACGCGCAATGAAAACGACACCGCTGCACACGATCCATACGGATTTGAAAGCGAAAATGGCCGAATTTGCTGGCTATGACATGCCCATCCAATACGAAGGTGTGATTGCGGAACATGAATGGACGCGCTCATCCGCCGGTCTGTTTGATGTATCGCATATGGGACAGGTGACATTGCAAGGTCCCGGCGTCGTCGAATTTCTTGAAAAACTGACCCCGTCATCCATCGCCCCGATGAAGGAAGGCCGCGCAAAATACACAGTCCTGACGAATGAAGATGGCGGCATGGTTGACGACCTGATTATTACCCGCAAAGGGGATCAGGAGTTCTTCCTTGTTATTAATGCCGGCTGCAAGGACAAGGACATCGCATGGATGAACAAACACCTTCCCTCCGATGTAACGCTGACCCATCACGAAGACCGCGCCTTGGTGGCGCTTCAGGGACCGAAGGCCGAACAAATTGTGCGCGACGTGCTCGAAATTGATATGGCGGGTACGCCGTATATGGCGATAAAGGAACACGGTCCGTGTTTCGTGTCCCGCTTGGGTTATACCGGCGAAGACGGCTTTGAAATCAGCGTGCCCGAAGGCGATGCGGAAACGCTCTGGAACAAACTGATGGCACATGATGCGGTAAAATCCGTCGGCCTCGCTGCGCGCGATTCCTTGCGCCTTGATATGGGCTATCCACTCTACGGCCATGATATTGATGCCACTACCTCTCCGGTGGAAGCGGACATCGTTTGGATCATGGGCAGGCAGGACAACAAAGGCTTCATCGGCAACGAGCGTGTTTTAAAGGAATTGCAGGACGGACCCGCCCGCATACGGGTGGGGATCGAACTGACAGGAAAGGGCGTCGCCCGCGAAGGAGCTGAGATTTTCTCAACCGAAGGACAAAAAATCGGGGTTTTGACCAGCGGCGGCTTCTCACCAAGCTTGAAAAAAGCCATCGGGCAGGGCTATATTGACCCCTTATTCAAAAAGGATAACACGGAAGTGGTGGTTCAGGTGCGTGGCCGCGATATTGCGGCAAAAGTAACGGCACTACCCTTTGTACAGGCCCGGACCAAGGCATCCGTGAAAAAAGCGGCTTAACACTGGAAATAGTAAAGGAGGGCATAGGGCTATGTCTGATATGCAATACACAAACGAACATGAATGGCTGAAAATTGATGGTGATACGGCCGTCGTCGGAATTACGACCTACGCACGGCACGCGCTCGGCGATATCGTATTTCTGGAACTCCCTGATGTTGGCCGCAAGGTAGCAAAGGGTGAAGATTTCGCCGTTGTGGAATCCGTCAAGGCCGCCAGCGAAATTTACGCCCCGGTAACCGGTGAGATTACAGCGATCAACGATAACCTGCCGGACAACCTCGATGATCTGAAAGAAGATCTGGACAAGGGCTGGATCGTCAAAATCAAAATGGACAATCCTTCTGAAGCCAGTGAATACATGGACAAGACGGCATACGAAACTTACACCGCCGGTTTAGAATAAGGACGAAAGAGTACAATGCGTTATCTCCCCCAAACAGCGACAGCCCGCGCCACGATGCTAAAGGCTGTCGGCGCAAGCGGCATTGACGATTTATATAGCGACATTCCCGCCGCGGCCATGAGGAAAGAAGCCTTCGACCTTCCGGACCACCAGGGCGAAAAGGAAGTCGAACGGCACATGAAAAAATACGCCAACCGGAACATTGCCGCTGGCGACGTTCCATTCTTTTTGGGGGCAGGGGCATATTTTCACCACGTGCCGGCAACGGTTGATTATATCATCCAGCGCTCTGAATTTCTGACTGCCTACACACCATACCAGCCGGAAATCGCGCAAGGCACGTTGCAGGTAATATTTGAATACCAGACATTTATTGCCCAGATGACAGGACAGGATGTTGCCAACGCCTCGATGTATGACGGGGCAACGTCAATGGCCGAAGCGGCGCTGATGGCCATGCGCGTGACCCGCCGGGGTAAAGTTTGTCTCGCAAACGAAATCCACCCGCATTACGTCAGCACACTCGAAAGCTACGTGGAAAAGGATGACATCTCCCGCGATGCGCCGGATAACGACACCGCTTGCGTAATCGTTCAATCACCTGACTTCTTCGGCAAACCTCAGGCCTATGACGCGCTTCGCAAGCAATGTGATGAGGTCGGGGCGTTGCTGGTTGTGGTCATTACTGAAATCGTATCGCTTGGCCTGTTGCCCGCGCCGGAACAAGCCGACATTGTATGCGGCGAAGCGCAAAGCATCGGCCTGCCGTTGTCATTTGGCGGGCCGTACCTTGGCTTTTTTGCCTGCCGTGAAAAATACTTAAGGCAAATGCCGGGGCGTTTGTGCGGTATGACCAAAGACGCAGACGGCAAACGCGGCTTTGTCCTGACCTTAAGCACCCGCGAACAACATATCCGCCGTGAAAAGGCGACGTCCAACATCTGTACGAACCAGGGGTTATGCGCTCTGGCCTTTACGGTGCATATGTCCTTGCTGGGCGAAGACGGTTTTAAAACACTTGCCCGGCTAAACCATGAAGCGGCCTGTAAATTGGCTGACGCGCTGGTGAAAGTGCCGGGCGTAAAAATCATAAGCGACACATTCTTCAATGAATTCGTTATCGAACTGCCGAAAAACGCCAGGGATGTCGTTGATGCCCTCGCAGCGCAGGACATCATCGCCGGCTATCCGCTGGACGGTAACAGGCTGCTGGTCTGCGCGACCGAAATGACGACGGACGACGATATTGCAGCCCTGTGCGCTGCATTGAAGGAGGCCGCGTAATGAGTGATCTTGCTATGAACGACAATCTGGATGACAACACAATGATCAAGGCTCCGGCGATGGAAGACGGCAATCGCGGTCTGCACTACGAAGAAAACCTGCTTTGGGAAAAGGAACGTGCGGACAGACCTGGTGTTGACTTCCCGCAGCCCGAAGGGATGAAGCTGCGCACGGGATTTGAAGCGCGCGGCGATATCGGCCTGCCGCAAAATTCTGAACCGCAGACTGTGCGCCACTTCGTGCGCTTGTCGACATGGAACTATTCTATCGACCACGGGTTTTTCCCGCTGGGTTCCTGCACGATGAAACACAACCCGCGTTTGAATGAAAAAGTCGCGCGTCTTCCCGGCTTTGCCTTCGCACACCCAATGCAACCGGCCAGTACGGTGCAGGGCGCATTGGCCATGATGTACGAACTGCAAAACTGGCTCGCCACGCTGACTGGCCTGCCCGGTGTTTGCCTGACACCGGCTGCCGGTGCCCATGGCGAACTGGCCGGAATTATGACGATCAAAAAAGCGCATGAGGTCAAAGGAAACACGCATAAAACCGTGATCCTTGTGCCGGACTCCGCCCATGGCACAAACCCGGCGACGGCGGCAATGTGTGGCTACACCATTCGCTCTATCCCCACGCGCGAAACCGGACGTTTGACGGTAGAAGCGTTTAAGGAAGCACTGGGTGACGGCAACGATGTGGCCGGTATGATGGTGACAAACCCCAATACCTGTGGCCTGTTTGAAAAGGACATCATGGAAATTGCTGACCTTTTGCACAAAGCTGACGGTTATTTCTATTGCGATGGTGCGAACTTTAACGCGCTGGTGGGCAAGGTCCGCCCCGGTGATTTCGGCGTCGATGTCATGCATATCAACTTGCACAAAACATTCTCGACCCCGCATGGTGGCGGTGGCCCCGGTTCCGGCCCTATTTGTACGACCGAAGAACTTGCGCCCTTCATGCCGTCCCCGATTGTGATAAAGGATGGCGAAGAATTCCATCTGGAAGAAGATGGCGAACGTGAAACATCCTGTGGCCGCCTGCGGTCATTTCAGGGGCAGTTCGGCATGCATGTTCGCGCGTTGACATATATGCTGTCGCATGGCGGCGATGGGTTGAAACAGGTATCCGAAGACGCGGTGTTGAACGCCAACTATATCCTCAGTCAGCTAAAAGATGACTTTTATGCACCGTTTGCGGACAGTCCCTGCATGCATGAATGTATATTCACCGAACGCCTGCAAAAAGAAAACGGCGTGACGACCCTGGATGTGGCGAAGACGTTGATTGAACGCGGCTTCCACCCGATGACGGTGTACTTCCCGTTAATCGTCAACGGCGCGATGCTGATTGAACCGACGGAAACGGAAAGCAAGGATTCCCTCGACCGCTTTATCACGGTGATGAAGGATATCGCGAACGAAGCCAAAACCAACGGCGATATCCTGCATGAAAATCCGGTCAGTACCCCACGCCGCAGGCTGGATGAAGTTCAGGCCGCGAAAGAACCCATCCTGCGCTGGAAAGACGCTGGTTAAAGATTTTTATTGTATGAAGTCTGGGCTCTAGGCCGGCAGGGTGAAAAAGACAGTTGTCCCTTTGCCAAGTTCCGATTCAACATGAATGGAACCTTGATGGCGGCGGACGATTTTACGCGCCATGGTTAATCCCGCGCCTATCCCGTCAAATTTTTCAGGGTTTAATCGGCGGAAAAGCCGAAAGATTTCTCCGCAGTGATTTTCCGCAATGCCTATTCCATTGTCTTTCACACCGATCAGCCAGCTGCCATTGGTTTTTTCGGATGTAATGTTTATAGACCGCTCACATGAAGGCTTTTCGTGAAATTTGAGAGCGTTGTCCATAAGATAGAAAAATAACAGCCGCATCTGCTGCGGTTCGGCATGCACAACCGGCATATCGCTGTATTCTATAGTGGTGTTGTGACGCGCAGTAACTGACCCCAGCTCCTCCAATACTTCTTTGATGGTAAGGTTCAGGTCTGTTTGTCTTTCCACGCCTGCACGCGTGTCGATTCGGGAGAATGTTAAAAGCGCAGTCTGCATGTCATCAATGCGGCTTAAGGATGTTTCAAGGAAATTCACATACTCCTTTTCGTCCTCATTCAAATCGTCGCCCCGCGCCCCGATTAACAGGCGTGTAAATTCTCTGATGTGGCGTAAAGGTGCGTTCAGGTCATGTGAAACGATATAGGCAAAGTCTTCATATTCCCTTGCAATCTGCGTTGCAGAGGTCGGGGATAGAGAGCTTTCGGTTGCATTGTGCATCGTTCACCTCTTGTTTCTCAGGTCTGTGACGGCAAGACAACAACAGTAAACCAGAAATGTTCAATTGCTGATACTACGTTGTGAAACTTTTCCAGACTCACCGGCTTTACGATATACGAATTAGCGTGAAGATCATAACTTTTGATAATGTCCTGCTCCGCTTCGGAACTGGTGAGGATGACGACCGGAATACGCTTCAACTTTTCGTCTTCTTTCATTTCGGCCAGAACCTGTTTTCCGTCTACCTTGGGCATATTCAGGTCAAGCAACACGATGTCCGGTTTCGGGATACTATCATATCCTTGCTCCTTGCGAAGCATTTCCAATGCCTTTTCTCCGTCGCTTGCAACGTGGATGTTATTGGCGATCTTGGCTTTCTCAAAAGCTTTCTTCGTTAAGTAGACATCGCCTTCATTATCTTCGGCCAGTAAAATCTCTATGGGTCTTCCTATTTCAATCATGCGGCTTTTCTCTTTATTTCTCTTTTGGGAACAGTGAAAATAAACGTCGTACCTATACCAGGTTCTGATTCTGCCCAGATTTTTCCCTCAAACCCTTCTACAATTTTTTTGCAGATGGCCAGGCCAATGCCAGTGCCTGTATATTCATTTTTACCATGAAGACGTTTAAAAATAACAAAAATTTGTTCGAGATAGTCTTTTTTAATGCCTATGCCGTTGTCTTCTACTGAAAATTGCCATTCATCAGCATTCTCTTGAATACCTATATGTATTCGGGGGGCGCCGTCGCTTTTGCGATATTTGATGGCGTTGCCGATAAGGTTCTGCATGAGCCGTGAAAATCTGATCGGATTCGCGTAAATCTCAGGGAGTCCGTCATCAATGATCAACTCAGCCTGCGTTTCGCTGATCGCGTCGGAAAGATTGTTAAGGACAATATCAACATGCCGTCTGCTGTCGAAAAGCCTAAAGCCTGTTTCTTCCGACCCCACACGGGAGTATTCAAGAAGGTCCGCGACAAGCGCCTGCATACGTGCAGATGAATCAATCACAAATCTCATATACTTGGATGCCTGTGGGTCGAGGGATTTGCCGTATTCTTCATTCAGTAGGTCGGTAAAATTGCGCACCATGCGTAAGGGCTCTTGTAGGTCATGGGAAGCAAGATATGCAAAGCGCTCAAGCTCTTCATTGGATCGCATAATTTCGTCTTCTGCTTTTTTACGTTCGGTAATATCGCGTACAATGCCGCTATAAAGCTTTTGATCTTGTATCATCACTTCACCGACTGCCAGGTCCAGGGGAAAGACACTACCGTCTTTACGCTGTCCCATAACTTCACGACCGATGCCGATAATCTTTTTTTCTCCCGTATTACGATAGTTCCTGAGGTAGTTATCGTGTTCTGACTTGTAATCCGGCGGCATAAGAATTTTGACGTTTTGTCCTATAATTTCGTCAGCGGAATAGCCGAAAATATCCTCGCACGCACGGTTGTAATGCTGAACGGTTCCATATTCATCAATGGTGATCAGGCCGTCAACAGCTGTATCCATGATGGCTTGTAGCCGGGCATTTGTACGCTCCAGTTTTTCTGTCATGTCCTGGAAAGATATGGCGATCTCCCCGATTTCATCCATACGCGCGACTGGCAGGTTTAATGGTTTTGCTGATAACTCGTACTCTTCGATCTCCTGTATCATTTTCTTCAACGGGCGGCGGAATGCGCCGCTCAGGATCGCGGAACCGATAACGGCAAGGGCAACAAGTGTAATCCCCAGAATGATGCTAAAACCCCTGATTTTGTATGCATCCTGCAACAGATCTGATTTGGGTGCATCTAAAACAAAAGCAAGAAACCTGTCAGGGTGATGGGGGTCGAAAAAGAACTTATGATAATGAATAACCCGTTCTTCCCCATTGATATTTTCAACGGTAGTTTCAGAAAGCTTATCATTGGAAATTTTAGGCAGGATATGGGATCGCGTGTCGTTGTCCTGATTCTTCTTGGTTTTCCATGATGTCATTTCTGAAGTTTCTATTGTCTTGTTCTTCTTATAGGAAAAATAGTTTCCGTCTTCATTGACGATGAACAAATCTTTATTCGGATTTATTTTCTCTATGATGCCGTCCATAAGCTGGTTAAACGCGGAATTAACAACAATCATTCCGAAAATTTCGTTATTGTCGTCATAAATTGGCATGGCGGCACGGATGACCAGCGTCATGGGTTCCTGGATTTTTCCATGCTCCCGGTTCAGGTTAATAGGGGAAAAATAAATGGAGCCGGGCGGCATTTCCTTTGTGGCGGCGAAATACGGCTCTTCCCCCTTTTTTTGAAGGTCTTCCGGATTAACGGTTTCGGTTTTATCGCCGTTTCTGTTGACGCGTACCAGTTCCTGACCGTTTTCGTCGGCGGCTATATAGCGAATTTGTATGTAGTGCGGATAAGGCATCATCATAGATTGGAAAATCATTTCCAGCCGCTTGCGCCAAAGCTCATAAGTGGATCCGTCCAATGGGTCTATGCCCCCGTTTTGACGGCTTCTTACAATGCCCTGTATGGGTGGAAGGGTAGACAGGACCTGAACATCTGTCGCAAGCTTATCGAACGCGGCCCTGAACTGCGGTTGCATGGTCTGGGCTTCAAAAGACAGTTTGTCCAGTTCCCGCTGAAGGATAACCTTTTCTACTTTTTTATAATAAAGGGACCCTATGAGCAGTGATGTCAAAACGGTGATACCGCAGGTCAGGAGCAGGATTTTCGCACTAAAGGAAAAAAATAATCTCCCTAGTACGTTTTGTATGCTGGCCTTTTGCGTGCGATCCATTTTTTACCTTGGCAACGTGCGATTAATATTCAGCGCCTGTCTTGCAGGTTAATACAAATAAAAGTTTTCGGATATAAAGTTGTGAAATTGTACAACATTAAATTGCTTAAAGGATATTAAATTACAACCAAAGGTGTTAACGTTTTGTGAAATTAAGAAGGCTTGGTCATGATGCAAAAAGAACAAGAGCAGCGGCAAAACGGAGTATCTTCGTTTTACGATGAGAATCAGAAAACAGTACTGGTCGTCGAAGACGACCGCACGCACAGAAATCTAATGGAAGAAATACTGAAAGAATGTGCGTTTGAAGTGGATGCTGCCGAAAACGGCGCTGTGGCTTTGGCCAAGTTGGAAGCCGGGCTGACATTCGATCTTATTCTTATGGACTGGGACATGCCCGAAATGAACGGGCTGGAAGCTACGCGCCTGATCCGCGCCCGCGAAGTTCAGCAAGGCTTGCGGCATACACCTGTCATCGCGTTTACATCCAACCGTAATCACGGAGATCGGGAACAATGTCTGGCTGCCGGCATGGATGCTTATTTGCCGAAGGATGTCTGGCTGCCGAAATGGCGTTCGGTTTTAATTGATAATCTGCAGGGATTGGTGGCCGGGGATTTCAACGTTTCTGATTTTAGCATGCCAAAGGCAGAACCCCTCAACGAGCCCGGAAAATCCTTTAATCTGGATGCGTTCGATCTTCAGACATTGGAGCAGTCCGCTGCGTTGTTAAAAGAAGAATTCCCGATCGCGATTGAAGAATATCTTGAGGACGCGTCCGCCTATATTCGTGATATTCGCGAAGGTCTGGAAAATGGGGATCCCGAAAAAGCTGCCCGCGGTTCGCATCCTCTGAAATCCAACAGCAAAAGCTTCGGCTTGACCGCTGTATCGGAAATTGCAGAAGCGATTAATACAAACACCCGCAAAGGCGACCTGGAAAGCACGAAAACACTTTTGCCCCGTCTTGAAGAAGCATTTAAAAGAGCGGAAAAGAAGCTGCGGGAAACGATCGAATACGCCGGTTACTAGGCGGTCTTCTTGTCGGCAAGGCTTTCAATTTTTGAATAAAGCGTCGATTTCGCAATGCCCAGAACCCGTGCGGTTTCCGTCATATTGCCTTTGTGGTGTTCCAAAGCCATCTGCATGATTTCCAGCTCAAGCTCTTTCAAACTTTTAAAACGGCCCTTGGCATCGACGGGAACAATGATCCCTTCGCGTGGCATTTTGCTTTGTTTGTCCTGTGTCTCGATATAGGAAAAGTCCGCCGACTCTAGCATCTCGTTGTCGGACAGCGCCATGGTGCGATTGATAATATTCTCCAGCTCACGCACATTTCCGGGCCAGTTATAGCTTTGTAATTTTTCTGCCGCCTCTTTGGAAAATTTTTTCGGCATGGATTGATGCGCCGCGCAGAACTGCTCGATAAAATAATCCGCCAGCATCGGAATATCGTGTTTTCTGTCGCGTAAGGGCGGCAGGTTGATGTTGATAACATTCAAACGGAAAAACAGGTCTTCGCGGAAGCGGCCTTCTCTGACCTCTTTGGCCAGATCGCGGTTGGTCGCGGAAATAACCCGTACATTGATCCGCACAGGTTTGGCGGCTCCCACAGGTTCGACTTCCTGCTGCTGAAGAACACGCAATAGTGTGACTTGTGCATCCAGGGGCAACTCTCCGATTTCATCCAGGAAAATGGTTCCACCATCTGCTTCCTGGAATTTCCCCGGCGCTTTGTTGATGGCACCGGTGAAAGCGCCTTTTTCATGTCCGAACAAGGTGCTTTCCACCAGCTTTTCAGGAATAGCCCCGCAATTGACGGCGACAAAGGGCTGTGTGCTCCTTACGCTTTCGCCGTGTATGGCGCGCGCGAACATTTCTTTCCCTGTGCCCGTTTCCCCGGCGATAAGAACAGGCAGAACACAGGCCGCGGCCTTGTGTCCGGTTTTGACGTTCGCGGAAAGGCCGCTTTCGAAACCGATCAGATCCGAAAACCGGACACCGCCGGCAGATCGCCGCTGAAGGCGCGAAATTTCCCGGTTCATAAGCGACATTTTCAGCGTGTTGCGTGCTGAAACATCAAGCCGTGTATTTTCAACCGGCTTGGTCAGAAAATCGTTCGCACCTTTTTTCATGGCCTGCACGGCAACATCGGCGTTGTCGCTGCCCGTTAGGACGATAACCGGAAGATCGGGATAATTCTGTCGGATGGCATCCAGCGTTTCGAATCCGTCCATGACAGGCATGTCGATATCCAGCACAACAAGGCAGGTGTCATTGTCTTCGTCTTTGTCGAGGATACGCAAAGCGTCCCGTCCGTTCTCCGCTTCAGCAGTTTGAAGGTTGACGCTTTTTCGGATAACGCCGGAGATTAATCTGCGCTGGCTTCTGTCATCGTCAACAATGAGAACTGACTTGTCCATGGCGTGAGTGTCTCATCAAATAAAAAACTCCCCAAGATAATTCGTACGAAAACCATACGATAAATACGATTATATGTTCGATAATCATACGTTTGTTGCGAGCGAAAAAGAGGAAAATTTCATCTATCTTATTGATTTAAAATAAAAATATAAATTTGGCATGCGGCTTGTAAATAGAAGTATGGGTTTAAAGTGTGTGTCACGGAATAGGGGAGAGCCAGAACTATGAACCACAAACATAAAAATAAAAAAGGCAAAATCATACAATTCGGTTTTGCGAAGGGAGAGGACAATTCACGATCTCGTAACGCTAATCAGAAAAAAAATCAGTGCGCCCTGACGTATTGGAAGGGGGTAGGACAACAGACAAACGATAACTTAAGCAGGAAGGTTGAGGCCCGGGTAGGTTATTCAGGTATGGCAATATTTGCCATGGTGTGCGGCGTCATCCTGAGTTTGAACAGCTCCGCAGTAGCGACACAGGCTGTTATGCATACGGATGACGCCGTTCTCTCTACCATGATGGATATGAACCCCGAAGCACTCGCTTACGTGTTGAACAAAATGGATGTTGGAGAATAAGGAGAAAAGAATTGGGGAAGGGGGACAAAGCAATGTGTAGCATACCCACAACAAATCCTGTTTACAGAAATTGCTTTATATCACCCACACCTTTTATAGTCCCCCCGATTCCCAAAACTGGCGGCTGGGTGAATAGCCCGGCCGCCTATTCTTTTAAAACATAAACGGGTAAGGGGAGTGTGTGTAATGCAGGCGTATAAAACGAATAGTTCCAACGAAGAAGCCAGGGTTTTATTAATCGAAGATGACAGGACGGCACAACGTATGGTTCATGCCATGATGGATCCGAACTGCCGTCTCAGCATGGCCGGAAGCATGGCTGCTGGTGCCAGCCTGTATAAGCATGTAAAGCCGGATATAGTTTTAATGGACGTGCAGTTGCCGGACGGCGATGGCTATTCCTTGCTCGACTGGATTATCCAGGAAGACCCGGGCGCGCATGTCGTTATGTTTACAGGCGACGGCAACACCGACAATATTTTCAAATCAATAGAAATGGGAGCAAAGGGTTTTATGCTGAAACCTTTTGATCCCGAAAAAATGAACTGCTTCATGAAAAAATGGAGAAAGCAAAAACGCGTATAGGGAGGAAAACATGTACAATACGTATGAACCCAACTATCAACAGACGGCCATAGAGGATGATGTCATTGCAAACCTGCTGTCGAATGACAATTGCCTGGGAATAGCGTCGCTGCAGGCCACAAGAGTCCTGCTTATCGAAGATGACCGCACAACCCGCCGTCTGGTATCGAAGGCGATCGGGAATTATTGTAATCTCACGGAAGCCAACAACGCGGGTCAGGGTATATCAAAATATAAGAACTTCAATCCGGATATTGTGTTTCTTGATCTGGAATTGCCCGATGATAACGGTCACAACATTTTGAAATGGATCGTGCATAATGATCCGGGTGCCTATGTCGTTTTATTCAGCGGTTCCTGTGACACACACAATGTAAAAAAGGCTATCAACAACGGAGCGAAAGGTTATGTGCCAAAGCCGTTCGATGCAGGCAGGATGATGTATTATATCTGCCAATGTCCAAAGCTACACTAGTATTCAGTGAAATGAACGCGATAGTAGTTAAACGCAATTTATGTTTGTAAAGGCAACCATTAACGTACATCATTTTAATTATGGAGAGAAAAGCGCAATTCACAATCCTGATTATTGACGATGACGTCGTCGACAGGGCGCTTTACAAAAGCTTTTTAAACAGTGCGGAAAATCCGGATAATTACGTTATTCACGAAGCGGGCAACGCAAAAGAAGGTTTGTCTTTATACAAGGAACTGAAACCTGATTGCGCGCTGATAGATTACAATCTTCCTGACATGACAGGCCTTAATCTGTTGAGGAGTATGGAAGAACTTACGCCTATCCTTCCGGTCATAATGCTGACAGGGTGTGGCAACGAACAGATTGCCGCCGAAACAATTAAAAGCGGCGCGCAGGATTACATGTCAAAAAATATTGTAACCGCAGTGGGATTGCGGCGCGCCATTGCCAATACGGCGGAGCGTGTCGCACTTTTGGAAAAGCTGGCAACGTACAATGAAGAATTGCAAAAAGCGAAGGATAAGGCCGAAAGGGCGGACAAGGCCAAAAGCGAATTCCTTGCGACGATGAGCCACGAAATCCGTACCCCTATGAACGGTATTATCGGCATGGCCGAATTACTGGCTTACACGCATCTGAATGAAAAACAGGACAGGTTTGTAAATTCCATCCGCTCATCCGGCGAACTGTTGCTGACGATCATTAATGACGTTCTTGATTTCTCGAAGATTGAGGCAAACGAACTGGAACTGGAATCCAAACCGGTCGAACTCGACAAACTGCTGACCGAAGTCATCCAGCTTCTGGGTAGTCGGGCCGCTCAAAACCGGGTGGAATTGATTGTACGTTGGCCCAGTGACGGTGTTATGCCGGTTATCATGGCGGATGCGGTTCGTCTGCGGCAAATTCTTATTAACATTATCGGTAACGCTATCAAATTTACAAAAGATGGACATGTCCTGATCAGCGTGAATACGCAGCCGCAGGAAAAGAACCAAACGAAGCTGCGCATTGAAATTCAGGATACCGGCATTGGCATTGCACCCGATAAGATCGACAAAATTTTTGGCGAATTTACGCAAGTGGACTCCTCAACAACACGCGAATTTGGTGGAACAGGCCTTGGCCTTGCAATATGTAAGCGCCTCGTCGAAATGATGAACGGGGATATCGGCGTGGAAAGCGAACTGACCAAAGGGTCCTTGTTCTGGTTTGACGCAACCTTCCCGCTGGCAAGGGACAATCAGATAGTCCTGCGAACCCCATACCACCAGTCTATGAAAGACAAGCGTGTTCTGATCGTAGATGATTATGAACTGAACGTTGAATTGTTTGCATCATATCTGGAAGAAACCGGCGCATGTATCGATGGCACCACATCGGGCGCGCAGGCACTCGAAAAACTGCGCGTGTCAAAGGAAGAAGACAATCCCTATGATATTGTTATATCGGATTATGCTATGCCGAAAATGGATGGTGAGGTAATGTGTAAACGCATCACCAACAATCCGGAAATCTACGGACGTCCTGACCTCATACTGGTAACGGCCCTGGGCAAGAAACAAAGTTTTGAAGCAATTAATAAATCCGGAATATCGGCGCATTTGTTTAAGCCGGTCTATCCCGAAACGCTGATTGACTGTTTGGCCAAAGTTGCGTCAGGGAACGTAGATCGTGGTGAGCTCTGCCTGACAGACGAGCACGAAGAAGAAGGGTTGCCGCAGATTGGCGCACATGTTCTTGTCGTTGACGACGACCGTATCAGTCAGCGCATGGCAAAAAGCGCTTTGCGCGAATTGGGCTGTACCTACGATACGGCTGGCGATGGCCAGGAAGCGTTATCGGTTCTCGAAGAACAGGCAGACCGGTACGACGTTGTCTTCATGGACTGGCAAATGCCTGTGATGGACGGACATGAAGCGATCCGTGAAATTCGTCAAAAAGCTTGGGGAATAAACCTCAAAATTATTGCCCTGACGGCCAACGCCATTCATGGCGACAAGGAAAAATGCCTGCAGGCTGGTGCAGATATGTACTTAAGCAAGCCTGTGCGCGTGGCGGATGTGATCAGTGCCCTGAAACAGCTATTACCACGCGAACTGTCTAAAGCTGCCTAGGCTCCAAATATTGCACAACACTCTGAGCGCAGCATGCCGGTTTTTCAAACTATCACTGTTCATACTCTGTGTTTTTGGCTAGCTTGTCAGAATGTCGAATGACCGAATTGACACGGACAGCATGAAAAAACTGAAAAGCGCGGAAAGGCTTATTCAATCCGGCCAGATTCCACAGGCAGTGCAGACATATAAAGAGGTTTTAAAAAATTCTCCGGAATGCGCAGCAGCATATCGCGATCTCTCCACTTTGTATTTCAATATCGGGCAAAGAGAGGTCGCGTTGTCCCATATGGATAAAGCGATCGAACTTGATGCGAAAGACCCCCTTGCGTTTTGCAGGCACGGGACAATGCTGCAAAGTTTTTCGCGCTTCGTTGATGCGGAAAGTTCGTTTAAGAAAGCCGTTGATCTGGATCCGGAATATGAAGCGGGACAATCCAATTATGTCTCTGCACTCGAACGGCTGAACAAAATAAAAGAGGCGAGAACGCAACTGGACAAAGCCCGCAAACATCTGCCGGATAGTGCGCTTTTGACGATTATAGAAGCTGTCATTTTGAAGCGGGAGGGCAAGTTAAAGGAGGCCGTAAAAGTACTGGAGCGCGGAAACTATCCGGATGACCCCATGAACAGGATGCGCGCATACCACGAACTAGGTGTACTGTATGACCGTCTCGGCAATCCGGACAAGGCAATGAAGAATCTGGATATCTGCAACGAACTTGCAATTAAAACATGGAATATCAACGACCAGTCCCGAGCCGCCATACTCAATAAAATTAAGGTCAGAAAGCAAGCCTTTTCAAAAGAATGGGTGCAAAGCTGGACACCAACGCCGGAATATACGAAACAAAAACCGCCGGTTTTCCTGTTTAGTTTCGCGCGCTCCGGCACGACCTTATTACAACATATCCTGGACAGCCATCCGGCGATACAGGCACCGGAGGAAATACCCGCTATCCCGAAGATAGTGGAAATTCTGGAAAAGCAGGTAGGAAATATTCCCGCGTCTATCGCCAAAATGCCGGCATTGCCAATACAGCAGTTACAGGACCTCTATTTTAACATCCATAGACAAGACAGGGGCTGGCAGGGAAAGGATACACTGGTTGACAAATACCCGATGCTGACCAATGAAATTGGAATTGTTCACCGGTTATTTCCCAACGCGAAATATATTTTTGCTTACAGGCATCCTTGCGATTGCATCCTGAGTTCATACATGCATTTTTTCGCCCCGAATGAGGCCATGCTTCATACTTACAGGCTGGATAGTATTGTGAACCTTTACTGCGAATACATGGATTTGTGGGCGCAGTATAAAAAATGTCTTCCGCTTGATGTTCACTATGTCCGGTATGAAGATATTGTCGATGACCCTGAAACGACGGTGAAGGGTGTTCTGGATTTTATGGACGTAAAATGGGATGCCAGTGTTTTAGAGTTTGATAAAGCCGTGCGCGAAAAAGGGGACGTCAGGACACCCAGCTATTCTCAGGTCAGCGAGAAAATATATAAACGTGCGCAATATCGCTGGGAAAGATACAGGAAATACCTTCAACCATATATGAAACGGCTTGAGCCTTACATAAAAGAGCTGGGATATACGGCCTGATATATGAAATGGTGGCGGTGCAGGGACTTGAACCCCGGACACAAGGATTATGATTCCTCTGCTCTAACCAGCTGAGCTACACCGCCCCAAGGCAAATAGATGCGTTTTATCGCCTTTTTTCATGGCTTTTGTCAAGCCATTAAGCCGCCATCGGCAGGGCGGAATTCTCCGCCGCGATAATCCACCCGCCGCCCAGCACACGGGTTCCCGCATAACAGACCGCAGCCTGCCCAGGCGCTATACCGTATTGCGGTTCAGGCAAATGCAGTTCCGCCGTTCTATCGCCGGTTTTAACCAGGCGTGCAGGCGCAGGCCGTGACACGGACCGCAGTTTGGTTTCCACCGCCATCCCGTCAGCCGGAATGTCGGCCAGCCAGTTACAATCGCTCATATATATGACATCGCGCGCCAGCGCCTCTTTTGGTCCGACAATTACGCGGTTGGCCGCCGGATCGATCCGCACGACATAAAAGGGCGCGTTGTCTTCACTGACCCCGCCGCCAATGCCGATGCCTTTGCGCTGCCCGATCGTATAATTGACGATTCCGGTATGTTCACCGATAACGCAGCCGCTTAGGTCGACAATCTCTCCCGGCTGCTCCGCTTCCGGTTTTATCTTTTTGACAACGCTGGCATAATCGCCGTTCGGCACGAAGCAAATGTCCTGCGAGTCCGGTTTGTCACAGTTAAGCAGCCCAAGACGTTTCGCATGATCGCGCGTTATATCTTTCGTCCATCCACCCAGCGGGAAACGTAAAAAATCGAGCTGTTCCTGCGTCGTTGCGAACAGGAAATAGCTCTGGTCCTTGGTTTTATCGACGGCGCAATGCAATTCGGACTGCATCGTATCGTTATCGGTTAGGCGCTGGATATAATGCCCGGTCGCCATACAATCGGCGCCAAGGTCATGCGCAACTTTCAACAGATCGCGGAATTTGACGGTCTGGTTACAGCGCACGCAAGGGATAGGGGTATGCCCTTGCATATAAGTATCGACAAAGTCATCTATCACACTGTTTTTAAAGTTATCTTCGTAATTCAGGACGTAATGGGGGAAGCCTTTTTCCTCCGCCACGCGCTTGGCGTCGTATATGTCCTGCCCGGCGCAGCATGCTCCTTTGCGTTCCACCGCCGCGCCGTAGTCATAGAGCTGCAGCGTCACGCCGACAACGTCATAGCCCTCTTCATGCAACAGGGCAGCGGTGACGGAGCTGTCCACCCCGCCCGACATGGCGACCACAACGCGTGTGTCTTTCGGCTCTTTATCAAATCCCATTGAATTCATGCGCCCCTTATATAGGAAAAACGCCGGAAAATGCAAGGAATCCCCGCACTTGTTGCGACTTTACCGTCATTGCGAGGAGGGCGGAAAGCCCGACGCGGCAATCCAGTATTGTATGGATTGCTTCGTCGCCAAGGCTTCTCGCAATGATGAGGCTTTTACCCATTTCTTTCAGTTCGTTGCAAAATGGCCCCGTTTCCAAAATTAATCCGTTGTTTTTGTTTGGTTTTCTATCAGTTCGTTTTTCAGTAAACTGCGCGCGCGTACCATTTGCGCCGTTTCCATGGATGCAACAATCTGCGCCTGCAATAGAAAAGCGGCGTTCAGTTCCAGCAGGTCGTGATAGGGGGCCAGGGTGCGGCTGTTGCGCCCGTGCTTGAGGGCATTGAGCGAAGAGCGCAGCTTGCCTTTCGGTGTTTTTGGCCCGGTCGATTGTTCCCATGGCCGCTGCGCCCGGCATCGTTCTGCCTGCCGCTGGCGTCTTTCCTCTGTCCACTCATAAGGCATACACCTATAATAGGACAGAATTCCTATAAAATCAAGGGGGAATATGAAAATTTATTGACAGTTTATCCCTGTTCTTTATATCTGCTGGGAACAAAGGATAAAACGATGACGACCACAGAAATCACAACAGATGCGACGCCGACACCGGATTTTGAAGCAGTCGCGAAAGCGTATGGCATTAAAGCACCTGTTCAGCGCGGTATATTGAAGGCGATGATCGACCATCCGTATGTGACCCTGATAAAATTGCCGCAGCAAAACGTAGCTCTTGTTGGGAAGGCGCACGGAACCTTAACCAAAGCTATTTCTGAGCTGGTGAACAAGCGTAGCTTACCGATCACCAAAGAACGGCCAATAGATAGTGGTGGTACACAATATACGCGTTATTATCTGAACAAAGCAGAAGTCGCAAGACACCTCGGTTTGGACAAGTGACATATAAGATAGAAACAGTCGCAGTTTTTGGGGCGTCCAGACTTGGCAACGACCCGGCCTTTGCGAAAGAGATGTTCGAAATCGGGCGCCTGTTGGCGCTTGAAGGTAAAACGGTCTGTGTCGGCGGTCTCACCGGATTGACCGAGCAGGCGGTTTTGGGCGTGCTGTCCGCCGGTGGAGCGGTGAAGGTCTTCCTTATCCCCGGGCAGCAGGCAAGCAGCTTGGAAAATTGCAGGAAACTGGGAATCGAACATACACCGGTAGACCGTGATAATACGCGCACACTGGAATTGTTAAGATGCGATGCCTGGGTATCGGGGCCGGGCGGGGCCGGGACGATAGCGGAAAGCGCCCGTGGCATCGGCTGGAATTACGACAGGCGCATCCGGGATTGTGACCGGATTATTACACCGCATTTCATTCTGGATATGGGAGCCACCAACAAGCGCCTTGTGGAAGCCTATATGGGTGCCGTGTCCGATGGGCTTGCAGAACCTTCAGTCCTGAAAAATTTTGAAATGGTCTGTGACGCGGAGGCGCTGATTATCCGGATGGGAAAATTTGAGGAAGCGCAAAATCTTCCCGAAAACCCACCTACCAGTCCACATCCGCGCCCGGCAGGGCAACCTGCATCCCGTCCAGCTCCTCGCGCATAATAATCTGGCAGGTCAGGCGCGATGCTTTTTTCAAATCGAACGCAAGGTCGAGCATATCTTCTTCGTCCTCGCTGATCTCGCCGTCTTCGGGCAAAGATTTTTCCCAGTAATCTGGATGGACATAGGCATGACAGGTCGCGCAGGACAGCGATCCGCCGCACGCGCCTTCGATCGGGTCGATCCCGTTCTTGATCGCGATTTCCATGACCGACAGGCCGATGGGGGCGTCTACCTGCTGTTCGCGTCCGTCTTTGAATATGAAAGTGATGGTCGGCATCGTGTTATTTCTTCTGGCGTTGAACCATATCGCTCCATGCGTCGATGAAGCGGTCTATATCGTCCGGCGTTGTAGCCCAGCCCGATGAAATACGCAAGGCCGTGGACGCATCATCGTCATTCATGCCCATGGCTTTCAATACGTGGGAGGGTTTGAACGATCCTGAAGAACAAGCAGAGCCGGAGCTGACGGCTATGCCCGCTAGGTCGAGCGCCATCAGCTGCGTTTGCGCCGTAACACCGGGTAGGCCGATATTCGATGTGTTGCCGATGCGCGCTGTGTTGTTGGAGCAGATCACGATAGCTGGGCATACGTCCTTCATCCGCGCTTCCATGTCATCGCGCATTTTCGACAATGTATCGTAATGGCTGATATGCTGAGCCGCCAGTTCCGCCGCCACGCCGAAGCCCGCAATGCCCGCCACGTTGACGGTCCCCCCGCGTTGCATGCGTTCCTGCGTGCCGCCCTTCATAAATTTTTCAAATGTGAGACCGGAACGGAAAACAAACGCGCCCACGCCCTGCGGCCCCGCCATTTTATGCGCGGACAGCGACATGAAATCGACGCCCAGGTCGTTGAAATCAAGCGGGATGCGCCCCGCGCCTTGCACTGCGTCGGTATGGACCAGCGCACCTTTTGCTTTCGCCAGTCGTGCAATCTCCTGCACCGGCTGGATCGCACCCGTTTCGCTGTTGACCAGCATGACGGAGATAATGGCCGGCGGCTCCCCGTCATTCAGCATGCGTTCAAATGCATCCATATCAACGACGCCGTCTCTGGTAACCGGGATCATCTCCGCATGCGGAGCCGATTGCATCACGGCCGGGTGTTCAATGGCAGAGATCAGCACGCGCTTGCCTTTAAATGCATGCAGGGCCGTGTTGTTGGATTCCGTCGCACCGGACGTAAACACGATTTGATTGGGGGAAACACCGATCAGATCGCCCACCTGTTTGCGCGCTGCTTCAACCGTGCCCCGTGCGCGCTGTCCGAACTGGTGGACGGACGATGCGTTGCCCACCTCGCCCATGACCGCGCGCACCCGTTCGATAACGTCGGGGCGGGCAGGCGCAGTGGCATTATAGTCAAGATAGACAGGCGTTTTCATTACCGCAGTGTTATAGGAGATAAGCACTTGACTTGACAATAGAATAGTCGAAAGGGAGAAAGTTACGTAAATAGCAGTGCGGCAGCAGTCCACAAGAAAATCAATCACTTAGCAGATTTATTTGGACATTTATGATTCGCCTCATTATAAAATCAGCATTTGTAAACGTGGTATTACATAAGAGTCCATTCACTAATAATCCACGAGGGAATATATGCCAGAGATTATTTTTAACGGCCCGTCGGGTCGCCTTGAAGGTCGTTATTATCATTCAAAAACACCGAACGCGCCTTTAGCGCTTATTCTTCATCCCAGCCCCGAACGCGGCGGCACCATGAACAACAAAATCACCTACATGATGTATCAGGCGATGGTCGCACGCGGTTTTTCCACGATGCGCTTCAACTTTCGCGGGGTCGGAAAATCACAAGGTGTGTTTGATCGCGGCGAAGGCGAATTGTCCGATGCGGCAGCCGCCCTCGACTGGATGCAGGAAATCAACCAGAACGCCCCTTACGTTTGGGTCGCCGGTTTTTCATTCGGCGCGTGGATAGGCATGCAGCTTTTGATGCGCCGCCCGGAAATCGAAGGATTTATTTCCGTCGCCCCGCCGGCCGATGAACATGACTTCAGCTTCCTGGCGCCGTGCCCGTCTTCCGGCCTGATTATCCAGGGTGGACGCGACGACGTCGTGGAAAAGGAAGACGTTGCCAAGCTGGTTGAAAAACTGCACCAGCAAAAGGGAATTGAAATCGACCACCGCATGGTGGAAGGCGCCAACCACTTCTTCCATGAAAAGACGGACGACCTGATTGGTCATATTCATGATCACATGAATAATGCAGAAAATGCTGGCCTCAGTGTTCCGGTTGACGTTAAAATCGCTGCTTAGAAACTGATTCGCGCAGAACTTTTTCAAGCACATTAATTAAAAAGCGGCTCTCTAGGCCGCTTTTTTGTTGGCTTTTATGGCATCCATCACCGCGTCGATATGGCCGTCTACCTTCACCTTGCGCCAGATCTGTTCGATCTTGCCGTTTTCATCGATCAGGAACGTCGTGCGCTCAATACCCATATATGTCTTCCCGTACATGGACTTTTCCGCCCACACGCCGTAGCGTTCGCACACATCGGAATTTTCATCGGACGCCAGCGGGAAGTTCAGCCCGTATTTTTCCTTGAACTTCTCGTGCTTCGCCACGCTGCACTTGGAAATGCCGATCACCTGCGCATCCATTTTGTTAAAGGTCGCCATACTGTCTTTGAACCCGCAGGCTTCCTTGGTACAGCCGGGCGTGTCGTCTTTTGGATAGAAATAGACGACCACTTTCTGCCCCTTCAGGCTTTTGAGCGAAATTTCGCCGTTTCCGTCGGTCGGCAGTTTGAAATCCGGGGCGCTATCGCCTATCTTTAATTCAGTCATGGAACGTCCTTTCCGTAATTCAATAAACACTGGAAAAAGGCAAAGATTGCCCTCTGGTCATAGCGTAAAAAATCGTGCTTTATGGAGATCATGAACGATAAGCCTGAAAAAACCAAGTCCGTAAAAGACAAGCCGGAACGCAGCAAAAAGAAGAGAGTTTTCCTGATTTTGCTGGAAGTGCTGGCTTTACTTGTTTTACTGGTGCTGGTCGGTGCAGGAATGCTGTTGTGGCGGGTATCGAAAGAACCGCTGAATATCGGCTTTGCCAAGCCCTATGTGCAGCAGGCGGTACAGGACTCCAGGGCGGGGTTCGATCTGGAAATGGACCAGGTCTACCTGGAATGGCCGGATTATAAGGGGCCGCTTCTGATCGGCATGGGCAATGTCCGGCTGCTGGGAGACGGGGGCACGGAAATCGTACATGTGGAATCCGCGGGCATCGGCCTGTCTTACCCGCATTTGCTGTTAGGCGCCGTACGTCCGACCGCCATCATCATTAACAAGCCGTCATTGCGTATCGACAGAACGCCGGGTCACGTAGGCATAAGCCTGCAGGATTACGATATCGCCAAGGACGAACGCCAGCCTACGGAAGCGCCGACAAACTGGAAACAGGCCGTGGCAACGAAACTGACCGAAATAGCGGACAACCAGTTTGCAAAAGGCACGTTTTTCAGCGATCTGAACAAGATGGAAATAAGAAACGCCCGCGTGGTTATCCATGACCAGGTCAGCGGCATGTCGCGGTATTTTACAAACATGGATGCGGCGTTATCGCGTACCAATGCCGGCGCATCGCTTTCCTTTAATGCGAACCTTCCCGGCGGCTCCGGCTTTAGCGCGATTCTGGATTATACGAAAAACAGCGGCCAGTTTGGCATGCGCACGAATATCAGCCAGGTGAACCCGTTCCTGTTCGGAGAGATTTTTCATCATGCGCGCATTTTCGAAGACCAGCATATCAAAGTGACAGGCACGGCGAACATTTTGTTAGACCGTACGTTAAACCCGCTGAACGCCAATATGAACCTGCGTTCCGATAGCGGCGTTTTGCTATTCGAAAATGATTACGACGAACCGCTGGAATACAAGAACGCGGTGGCGAAATTAAAATATACAGGCGCCGAGCAGACGATGCAGATCGAAGATTTGTCGGTGGAATTAAATAGCGTGCCGATGTCCGTGTCATCAACCACACATATAGGGCCGGATAACATCAGCGTGCCGATTACGTTTAACATTCCGGAAATGACGGCGCAGCAGGCGGCGTCCCTGATACCCAAATCCGAAATGGATAGCGACGGCGGAAAATGGGTTGGTAGCAAACTGCGTGATGGTGTTTACAAAGACATTGGTGTGACAGTCGAAATGGGTGCGGACAGGCAAAGCGTCGTGGGTGAATACGGCCCCGTGCGCGAATGGGTCTGGGGCATGAAAAACATTGATGCGTCGTTCCTGTTCGAAAACATGACCATTGATTACAGCGATACGCTGACCCCGGCCACGAAAGCGAACGGCAAAGGCACGTTCGATGGCGACAACCTGACCATCACAGGCGACAGCGCGTATGTGAAAGATGTGCATGGTACGAACCTCGACATGGTGTTTTCGGATTTTCTGGTGGTCGGCGGCGGCGTGGCCAATATCAAGATGGATGTTGATGGCCCATTATCCAGCTATCTGGAATATCTGGCGCTTGACCCGATTAACCTGAGCGAAGATATCGGCCTTGATGCAAAGCAGGCAAAAGGAAATTTGAAAGCAAAGCTTGATGTTTCTTTCCCGACGCTCGAAGACCTGCCCAAGGATGAAGTGAAGGTCAGTGTTAACGGTACATTGTCCGACCTCAACCTGCCGGACATGGTGCAGGGGCTGCCGCTCACCGGTGGTCCGCTCAGCCTGAACGTATCCGGTGGCAAGGTTCTGGTGAAAGGCAAGGCGCAGCTGGCCAACCGCGATGTGACTCTGGACTGGATCCAGAACCTCGACAGTGCAGGCAAGGAATTCGCGATGCAGGTGAAAGCGCAAATAGGCGCGGACAAGGAACTGCGCAATCATTTTGGTATCGACCTTGATGACTTTATACAGGGCACGTTGCCTGTGGATCTGGTCTTTACTGAAAAACCGAACGGCGATGCGGCCATCAAGGTAAAGGGTGATTTAAACCCCATGAAAATCGGGATTAAGCCGTTTGATTACACAAAGGCGACCGGCGTGCCCGGTACGGTGAACCTGACTGCCAATCTGAAATCCAATGTGCTGAAAACCATCACCGGCCTGTCGCTTGAAACACAGGATTTAAAGGTCGATAATGCCACGCTGACATTCCGCCAGTTAAAGGGAACGGAAGTGGAATTGGCGCGCGCGCAACTCGGTTCCGCCAAAATAGGCAAAACATTGCAGACGGTGGATTTGGAAATCACGCCGGGCAATACATGGAAGGTGAAGGCCGAAGGCACGGTTTTCGATGCCGGACCGTTTTTGAAGGACGAACCCAAAGGTAATATTCCGCAGGACAACCCGGCTTTCGAAATCTCGCTCAAAACCGACACGATGCTCACCAAGAAAGAGCAGTCGATACAAAAGGCAAAGCTGTATATCGAGCTGAACAAGCGCACCAATGTTGAACGCCTCGAAGTTGATGCGTTTGCGGGCAAGGGCTCGATTTATGTGCGCTACAAACCAAATCAGAGCGGGCAGCGGAACTTCCATATGGAAGCAACCGATGCGGGCGCGACGTTAAAAGCCTTTGACGTCTTTCCCGATGTGATCGGCGGCAGTATGGTCATTTACGGCGAACCGATTGGCGGCAATGACAGCGATGATATTTACGGCACGGCGCGAATGGAGAATTTCAGGGTCGTGAACGCCCCGGCGTTGGCGCGCCTGATCAACGCGATGAGCATCACGGGTTTGGAAGGTGCGCTGAAAAACGAAGGGCTTGCCTTTACCAAGCTGGAAGGAACATTCGAATGGCTGTTCCGTCCGCAGGGTAGCTTGCTGACCATCAAGAACGGGCGGACGTCCGGCGCATCCATCGGCCTGTCATTCGAAGGGAAAGTTGACCGCGCCAGCCAGACGCTGGACATCAAGGGAACGATTGTCCCGATGTCCGAAGTGAACAACATCATCGGCAGTATCCCGCTGGTGGGCGATATCCTGACAGGCGGTAGCGGGTTAATCGCCGCGACCTATACGATGCGCGGCCCCGCAAAGGAACCGCAGGTGTCCATCAACCCGCTGTCTGTTTTAACGCCGGGCTTCCTGCGGCGTATTTTGTTTGAAGGCGGGTATGAAGATGACGGCCCGTCCATCGTGCCGCCAGAACCGAAAGCGCAGCCAAAAGACAACGGCATGCCTACGGCGGAAGAATTGCTGAATAGAAATGTCAGGAATGACTAGGCCGCGCGAACGAGGACGTGCTTTTTCTTACCGGCAGACAGCTTGATATAACCGTCTTCGAAATCACGCTTCCTGATAACGGCATCCGCTTTTTGAATGGCGACATCGTTAATGCGCGCGCCGCCCTGCTGCACCAGCTTGCGTGCTTCACCTTTTGACTTCGCAAGGCCGGCTTCAACCAGAAGGTCAAGGACATTTACTTCCTGCGATAAATCGATGTCGATGGTTGGCAAATCATCACCGACGCCGCCCTGTTCGAACACTTGTTGCGCGGTGCTTTCCGCATCCTTGGCCGCCTGTTCACCGTGACACAGTTTCGTGACTTCGTTTGCCAGTATCTTTTTCGCTTCGTTGATCTCTTGCCCTTGCAAGGCTTCCAGCTTTTTGATCTCGCTCATCGGCAACGTGGTAAACAGTTTGAGGAATTTCCCGACATCGGCGTCTTCGGTGTTGCGCCAGTACTGCCAGTAGTCGTAAGGCGACAACATATCGGCATTCAGCCATACCGCGCCATCCGCCGTCTTGCCCATCTTCGCGCCCGATGATGTTGTCAAAAGCGGTGTGGTCAGCGCGAACAGTTCCGCTTGTTCCGTGCGGCGCCCCAGTTCAACCCCGTTGATGATATTGCCCCACTGGTCGGACCCGCCCATTTGCAAAATGGTGTCGTTGCGCCGGTACAGTTCAACAAAATCATAGGCCTGCAAAATCATATAATTGAATTCAAGGAACGTCAGCGGCTGTTCGCGGTCCAATCGCAGTTTCACGGACTCGAACGTCATCATGCGGTTAATCGTGAAATGCGGGCCGTAATCGCGCAGGAAGTCGATGTAGTTAAGGCCGGACAGCCAGTCATTGTTGTTGACCATCACCGCGTCGGTTTTGCCGTTGCCGTAAGTCAGGAATTTTGCAAACACGGATTTGATGCCGTCGATGTTTTTATCAATCGCCGCTTCATCCAGCATCTTCCGGCTTTGGTCTTTACCGGACGGGTCGCCGACCTTCGTCGTCCCGCCACCCATCAGTGTAATGGGCTTATGGCCGGTTTGTTGAAACCAGTACAACATCATAATCTGGACGAGGCTTCCCGCGTGCAGGGAAGAGGCTGTCGCATCAAAACCGATATAGGCGCTTTGAGGTCCTTCCATCAGCTTGGCGTCCAGCGCACCGAAATCAGAGCACTGGTGTATAAAGCCGCGCTCGGTTAAGATGTTCAGGAATTCTGATTTATAAGTCATAACGGTGTTCTATACCCCATGAGTGATAACAAAGTCTATACTGCAATTGGCCTGATGTCAGGGACTTCCTTGGACGGGGAGATTGACGTCGCCCTGATTGAAACCGATGGCGAAGCATATGTTAAGCCATTGGATTTCAAGCCGTTTCCTTATGAACAAGGCGTGCGGGACAAGGTGCGTGCCTGTTTTGGCCGCCGCGGCCACGATGCGGATACGATGGCGGCGGAGCAGATGGTGACCGACCTGCATATCGCAGCCGTGCAGGCATCGGGCTTTAAAGCGGACATTATCGGCTTTCATGGGCAGACCATTACCCACGCGCCGGAGGACGGTTTTACCTGGCAACTGGGCGATGGCCAGCGGCTGGCCAATGAAACCGGCATGGACGTGGTGTATAACCTGCGCAAGGCGGATGTTGAGGTAGGCGGGCAGGGTGCGCCGCTCATCCCCGCTTATCACGCGGCGATGGCCGCAGGGCAGGAAAAACCGCTGGCCGTCCTTAACCTCGGCGGCGTCGCCAATGTCACCTATATCGGAGCGGACGGCGCGTTAATCGCCTGCGACACCGGCCCGGCCAATGCGTTGCTGGACGATTACATCCATCAGAATACAGGAAAGCCGCATGACGAAGGCGGCGCCATCGCGTTATCCGGCACGCCTGACACGGAATTCATCAAACCGTTTCTGGAACACCCGTATTTTTCGAAGGAGCCGCCAAAGTCACTGGACCGCAATGAATTCACCCCGTTTTTAAAAGACCTGCCGGAAAAATTTGAAGATGCCGTCTCGACCCTGGCCGCTATTACGGTGTTAAGCGTAGCGCGTAGCGTTCACCATTTTCCGGACGCGCCGAAAGAATGGCTGGTGTGCGGCGGCGGGCGGAAAAATAACGCCATTATGCAGGGACTTCAAAAAGAACTGGGCGTTCCCGTTCGTGCGGTGGAGGAAGCGGGCTGGAACGGCGATGCGATAGAAGCGCAAGGGTTCGCCTATCTTGCCGTACGTTCCGCACTGGGGTATCCTTTAACCTTCCCGAAAACAACAGGTGTGGAGCGCCCGCAACCCGGGGGTGTGTTGTGTCGGCCCGATGATAATGAAAGGAAAAAACATGGGTAAGAAGAAAGGATTACTGGAACGTATCGATGCAGGGGAAGCGGTCATTCATGCCAGCGGCTATTTGTTCGAAATGGAACGCCGCGGCTATTTACAGGCCGGCGGTTATGTACCCGAAGTGGTCTTGGAACACCCGGAAGTGGTGGAGCAGTTAACCCGTGAATTCGCGCGTTGCGGTGCCGATGTCCTGCTGGCCTTCACCTATTACGGCCACCGCGAAAAAATGCGTCTTGTCGGGAAAGAAGATTTGCTGGAACCGCTGAACCGCGAAGCATTGAAAATTGCAAAAAAAGTGGGCGATGAATTCCCCGACAAGCTGGTCGCGGGCAATATCTGTAACACCAATATTTACGACCCGGCGGATGATGAAGGCCCCGTGCGCGCAATTTTTGAAGAACAGATTGGCTGGATTAAAGAAGCAGGGGTTGACCTGATTGTCGGTGAGACGTTCGGCCATATCGGCGAAGCGAAAATCGCGGCAGAGATCGCGCAAAAAGCAGGTGTGCCGATTGTGATTGGCACGGTGCTGCATGGAAAGAAAAACAATTTCCGCGATAGCGAACGTTTCTTTGTCGATGATTTGAAGGATTTGAAGGACAGCGGCGCCGATGTTGTTGGCCTGAACTGTCACATGGGCCCTGCGACCATGTTGCCGCACTTGCGGGAGATTACGGAAGTCATCCGCGATGGCCGCGTGGCCGGTTTCCCGGTGGCGTACCGTACAACGCCGACACAACCGAGTTTCGGGTCCATGCGCGACCGTGATTTATGTTGCCCCGAACGCCTGCCGGTGGAAGGGATCAGTTTCCCCGTCGCGCTCGACCCCTTTACCGTGACGCGCTATGAAATGGCGGACTTCGCGGCAAAGGCCAATGCAGTCGGCGCTAAATACCTGGGCATTTGTTGTGGCGGCGCGCCGCATCATGTACGCGCGATGGCAGAAGCCTTGGGACGTAAGACCGAAGCGTCGAAATATTCGCCCGACATGACAAAGCATGCGTTCTATGGCACCGATGAATCCTTAAAGGATTATAACCAGCAATATAAAAGCCAGTTCTAATGTGCCTTTCAGGGTTGTCTTTCATGGCCAAGCCTGTTTTAGTCATGTGTACACGAAAGTTAAGAGAGAAACGCCATGACTAAAAAACGATCACTTTTGGAAAGACTGGATCAGGATAACGCGGTTATTTGCGCCGAAGGGTTCCTGTTTGAAATGGAACGCCGCGGCTATCTTGCGGCCGGAGAATTTGTGCCGGAAGTCGCACTGGAAAATCCCCAGGCATTAAAAAACCTGCACATTGATTTTCAACATGCCGGATCGGACATTGTGGAGGCCTTTACCTATAACGGTCACCGCGAAAAGATGCGTGTGATCGGTAAGGAAGAGCTGCTGGAGCCATTGAACCGCGCCGCCTTGAAAATCGCACGGGAAGTAGCGGATGCCGCAGAAGGCGAACCGAACCTGATGGCCGGTAATATCTCCAACTCCAATATCTGGAACCCGGACGATCCGGAAAGCCAGAAGCAAGTTCGCGCCATGTTTGAGGAAATGTGCCAGTGGGCGGTGGAAGAAGGCGCCGACATGCTGGTGGGCGAAACGTTCTATTACGCCGAAGAAGCATACTGCGCGCTGGAAGTGATGAAAGAACATAACGTCCCAGCCGTAGTCACAATCGCACCGATGGGTGAAAACATCATGCGCGATGGCCCGACGCCGGTTGAAACCTGCCAGCAGCTGGAAAAACTCGGCGCGGATGTCGTCGGTATGAACTGTTTCCGCGGGCCGGAAACTATGATGCCGTACCTGAAGGAAATCCGCCTGGCCGTGGACTGCCATGTCGGCGCACTGCCCTTGCCGTACCGCACGACAAAGGAACACCCGACATTCTTTAACCTGCCGGACGAACACGGCTGCACATGCCCGGCGCCGCACGGACGCACATTCCCGACCGCGCTCGACCCGATGTACATGAACCGCTATGAAATCCGTAAATTCGCGGACGAAGCGCTGGAACTTGGCATCAAATATCTGGGCGTATGCTGTGGGGCATCCCCGATGCTGATCCGTGAAGTGGCAATGGCCGCAGGCAAGACGCCGAAGGCGGCCCGCTTCGCCGAAAACATGAGCAACCACTTCATGTACGGAAGCAACGACCGCTTGCCAGAGCACATCAAGTCCTATGGTGAAAAAGCCTAGTACACGTGCCACGTATAGTTACGACCAGTAAAGACGCAATCGCTGAGGCCGCATCCATCTTACAGGGGGGCGGCCTTGTCGGTTTACCGACCGAAACGGTTTACGGCCTTGCCGCCAATGCGCTTGACGGAAAGGCCGTCGCGCGGATATTCGAAGCCAAAAACAGGCCGCAGTTCAATCCCCTCATCGTCCATGTGCCGGACGCAAAGGAAGCGGAAAAATACGTCGAGATGAATGAGAGTGCGCGCGCAGTGGCAGCCGAATTCTGGCCCGGACCGTTAACGCTCATCCTGCCGCGCAAAGAGGGGAGCGGCATCAGTGAACTGGCCAGTGCGGGTTTGCCGACCCTCGCCATCCGCGTGCCTGCGCATCCGGCGGCGCAGGAGCTGTTAAAAACCTCCGGCCTGCCGCTGGCAGCGCCCAGCGCCAATGCGTCGGGGGAGCCGAGCGCGACGACCCCGCGTCACGTCGCCGACAGTCTGGGCGATAACATCGACCTGATTTTAGCGGCCGGTCCGTGCGCCGTCGGGCTGGAATCCACGGTGCTGGATTTAAGCGGTGACATGCCCGCGATTTTACGCCCCGGCGCGATTACAGCCGAAGACCTGGAGCCGTTATTAGGTCCGGTATCGCACGACACCGGAACCCACGACAAACCGAAATCACCGGGCCTGCTGCTCAAACATTATGCGCCGTCTATCCCGGTGCGCCTGAAGGCCGTGGACGTGGAGGAGGGCGAAGCCCTGCTGGCGTTCGGCTCCATTAAGTTTATGGGCGTCAAAGGCGGCGGCGCGGCCAAAGACCTGCCCGATAATCGGATACGCAATTTGAGCGAAAGCGGCGATTTGACGGAGGCCGCCAGCAACCTGTTTTCCTACATCCGTGAACTGGACAATCCCGACTTTGCAGGTATCGCCGTAATGGATATTCCCGATACCGGCCTCGGCCTTGCCATCAATGACCGCCTGAAAAGGGCGGCGGCTGGTCGTTAGCCATAGGCCAAACACCCTCACACCGCCGCTGGTAGGGGGGCGACGGTGTGGCTTTACCGCGGAAAGTTTGTGCAAGTTAGGTAAAGTTAAATGACAAAAGGCCAAGCGCCGCTGCCAGAGCAATGGCGTTGTCCGTCGTATCATCTTTCTTTGGTTTATTCCCAGACAGTGGACCTCCCTGTAGTGTCCTCGCCGGGGTGGCTGCGTGTTTTTTAAATGCAGTCCCTGTCATAAGAACCTCCCTGATTCTTATTTATTGTTTAAGTGTTCTTGTTATCGTTAATTTGAATTTAATGTACAGAATGTGGTATGTCAACAAAAATCGAACAAAAAACGAAATAGTTATCTATCTATACATCAATCTCTATTTCGCTTTAGTATTCATAGTAAAAAATATAAGTATTTATACTTCGTTTTACATGAATACTTAATATTTATACATGAATTCTTAGTATTTGCCGTGCGCTATAGTATTCGCGCAAAGCAGCTATGAGGGCTGGTTATATGAGTTTAAACTGATGTTTTGGTCTTGTAGAGAGACAGGAAGTCTACCGGGCTGATTGACAGCCGGGAATAGAGATTTCTCGGTATGCCGGACTCCCCTGAAAATCCTTGATTTCGGGTTGGGAATGCCAGCAATGCCTCCACTGCATCCATCGGTTTGTTCTGGTACAGATGGCTGATAGGTTGTTGCAGGGAAGGGGGGATATGCACGTATGATTTGCGTGCATCGCTCTTCGCGAATACTTGTGCAGCCGGCTCTGGGCGCGTGTTTACAGAATCAGGAAGAGCTGATTTTACGCTGAATTTTTTATCAAAGAAGGCATAAATTTCCTTCAGGGTGCGTGGCTGCCCTGTTTTCGAATCATAAAACACACCGCGATTCGATGCCGATTCTTTCGGGAACAGGTAAGCGCCGACCGTATTCGGGTCTTTATTCATGGCTTTCAGGAAGCCCGCAGCCCCGGAAGCGCCCAGGAAATGCGCAAAATACATCTCGGTCGAGCCGATCTCGCCACCAACGTTTTCCTCGAGGAATTCCTTGTTTTCACGGGCAAATTCCGCCGCGAACAGGGAGGACAGCTTGGCATCCTTGCGCAGGTTCAAAAGGCTCTGGCGGCTTTGGTTGGTGTTGACACCGTATTGATCGCCATATTTGTCGACCATGTGCAGCCACGTGCTGTCGATAAACTGGTACAGGCCTGTCGCGCTGCTTGTGCGCGCCTTGGCGGATGGATTGAAGGAGCTTTCAGCCGCCGCTTGCTGGATCATATAGGCAAAATCCACCCCGGTTTTGCGGCTGGCTGTTTGTATCGCCTGCAAAACATGTTTTGGGGCTTGTGCGGTTAAATTGGCTAACGTATTGTTTTCAAACATATTCTTATTAATCTTTGGTGTTGACCCTGTTGCTTCTTTCGAACAACACAATTACCTTCGCAAAGGACGTGCCATTTTCGCGTTTTGACGTGATACACTGAAAATAAAAGAGGTTCCCGATGTCCGATTACCAAGCCCCCTTAGAAGACATGATGTTCGTGCTGACCCGCGTGGTTGGCTTGTCCGGCCTGCCTGAACACCCAGATTTAGGGGTGATTGACGCAGACATGCTGGAAAGCGTGCTGGAACCGGCATCAAAGCTTGCGGGCGAGGTTATTGCCCCGTTAAACCGTACGGGCGACCTGAACGGGGCGGCATTGAAGGACGGCGTGGTTACCACCGCAACCGGCTTTAAGGAAGCCTACGCCGAATACCGCGACGGCGGCTGGAACGCAGTCCCGTTTTCACAGGATTTTGGCGGGCAGGGATTGCCGTGGGTGGTCGCCTTTGCCGTGCAGGAGATGTGGCAGTCCGCCAATATGTCGTTCGGCCTGTGCCCGCTGTTGAACCAGGGCGCGGTTGACGCCATTGAACATCACGGCTCGCAGGAACAAAAGGATTACTACCTGGAAAAACTCGTCTCCGGCGAATGGACGGGCACGATGAATTTGACGGAGCCGCAGGCAGGCTCCGACCTTGCCGCCGTCAGGTCGAAAGCAGAACCGCAGGATGACGGGACGTATAAGATATCAGGTCAGAAGATTTTCATTACCTATGGCGAGCATGACATGGCGGAGAACATCATCCACCTCGTGCTGGCCCGCACGCCTGATGCGCCGGAAGGGGTGAAAGGCATATCGCTGTTTATCGTGCCGAAATTTTTAGAAGACGGCACCCGCAATGACGTGATGTGCACGGGCATTGAACACAAGCTGGGGATCCACGCATCCCCCACCTGTACCATGCAGTTCGGCGATAAGGGCGGGGCGATAGGGTATCTGGTGGGTGAAGAAAACCAGGGCCTGAAATACATGTTCACGATGATGAACAATGCCCGCCTGTCTGTCGGTCTGCAGGGCGTATCGATTGCCGAAGCCGCGTACCAGAAGGCGCTGGCATACGCGAAGGACAGGGTGCAGGGAACGTCGCTCACAGATAAAACCGCGAAGGTCGCCATTGTCGAACATCCGGACGTGAAGCGCATGCTGCTGACCATGAAGGCAAAGGTCGAAGCCGCGCGCGCATTAACATACGAGGCCGGCCTTGCCATTGACCTTGCCCGCACCGGTGATAAGGCCGCGCAAGGCAAAGTCGATTTGCTGACCCCGATTGTGAAATCATGGGCCACCGATATCGCTGTGGAAGTGGCGTCACTGGGCGTTCAGGTGCATGGCGGCATGGGATTTGTTGAGGAAACGGGCGCAGCGCAATTCTACCGCGATGCACGCATCCTGCCGATTTACGAGGGCACAAACGGGATTCAGGCTGCCGACCTCGCCTTCCGTAAAGTCGTGATGAACGGCGGCGAAGTGGCGGGCGCCTATCTGGAGGACATCGCCAATAACACCGCGCATGACGCGCTGAAAGAAGCCGCAAAAAAACAGATTCACCTTACCAATAATCTGGTTGGCGCGGCGGCGGACAATCTGGATTACATCGCCGCGGCGTCTACGCCATATCTGTCGTCCTTTGGCATTATCGCCGGAGCATGGATGATGGAACGCAGTCAAGTGAAAGCAAAAGAGCTGTTAGCGGGCGGAGAGGGGAACGCAGCGTTCCTTGAGCGTAAAATAGCAACAGCGGAATTCTACCTCTCCAACATCCTGCCATTGGCGGCCGGTCACATAGACACGGCATCAAGCGGCAGCGGCGCTGTCCTGTCTTATCGGTTTGAATAAAGCGAACGGTCGCGCGTAAACGATTTCGGCGGATATTTCGCAAGACATGCCGAGATAGCACGCGCACGCACCCCTTCGATCGCGCGTGAACGTAAGGAAGGAGTTTTGGCAAACAGCTTCACGGTGTCGTTGGCGACACAGCTGCAATATTCCTCGTTATTGGTATCCGTACGCCGGCTGATCTGTGCCATTTGCTGACAATCATTATAGACTTGCCCCGCAAGCTTTTCTTCGGCGATACACTCCGGTTTTTCCTTGTATACCTTTTTCAAAAGCTCGTACTGGCTGACATACGGGCCCTGTTCTTCGCGTTCGGTCAGGAAAGCACCGCCGATACATTCACAGTCGAAATAGGTTTGCTTGATCATGTCCTTGGCGCAGCGGTTATAGACACCGATGGCTTCTTCTTCCATTTCCTCGGGCGACATTTCGCCGTCATCGAGCATGAAATCGACGCTGTCGCGGAAATCCTTCTTGCGTTGCGCATCGGCCGGAAGGGCAAAGCACAGGCAAAAAAGCAATAAAAAACAGTGTAATAAAGAATTCTTCAGCATTACTTATAGTGTAACACTGTTTGCGTATTGCAACAAAATAGGAAATGGAGGGAAGGCGCTAGCCGTTAGCGCCTTTAATCTTTTTCCAAAGACCGCCGAAATTGCCTTTATCGTCCTTTGCGGCTTCACCTTTCGCCGGCAGGTTCTGATTTTGGCCTTTCAGGTTCTTCATTTTGCTTTCGAGCATTTCCGCGCGGCGCTGTTTGGCCTTTTCTTCGCGCTCTTTCAGCTGGGCTTTGTATTCTTCGGCCTGCTTCTGGCTGTATTCGCTGGTCAGCAGGACCTGCTGCGCCTGTTTTTGCCACTGGTCGCGTTGCGCCTTCAGGTCTTCAATCTGCTCCTTGGCAACATCCAGCTGGTCTTCCAGCATGCGCACACGCATTTTCATGCGTTCCATTTCCAGCATATCCGTCGCTTTCTTCATTTCCGCTTCCACGCTGTTTTGTTGCGAGGCCGTTTCTGCGGTATTCTGCAGGCCGAAAACACGGTCCAGTTCGGAAACGTCGATAATACGGCGACTGTTCGCATCGATCTCGTATGAGAGCTTGCCGCTGTTCATAGCACGCTGGATTGTGGATTTAGACTTGCCAGTCAGTTCAGCAGCACGCTGTGCTCCTACTTTCGCCATAGTGCGACTCCTTCCAATTATTTTCCCTATTCTTTCTCAATACGCTTATTCAGCAAGCTCGTCAAACGTTGCCATTGGGCTCCTGAAAATAAATGTGCATAAATGAAAGGCAACCAGCCCTTTTTACGCCATTCCAGGAAGACTTTCTCGTCCAGTTCGGCCAGCTTTTTCTCATCAATGATCTGGAAGCCTGAGAAGTTGATCCGCTTGTCTTTTCCAACGGCAATCTCTGCCTGACGGTCCACAAGGATACCGCTTTCAGACAGGGCTTTGCTAAATTCAACCGTGTGCTGGGCCGCTGCATGATAGGATTTGCAGAATTCCAGCGCGTTTTTGGCAAGGGCCGTACCTTCGCCGTCTTTTTCAAAGAATTTCTGTTCCCCGCCTTCTTCCACGATGTCATCGTCCATGTCGATGCACAGTGATAGCTGGTCGCCGCCCGGCACTTCGGAGAAGATGAACGGATAACGGCGGATATAGGCCGGAATGTAAGTATCGGCCAGCCAGTCGCCCTTGTCCGTTAAAAACAGGTTCTCGTTATCGCGCAGACCCATAATCGCAACAGGCGTCGCGTTGCCGTCCGGTGAAAAGGCGATGGGGTAGTAATGGCAGACTTGCGGCATTTCAATCAGGTTGACCGGGACCGCGTTCACGCCCTTCGTGAAATCCAGCCCGAAATTCTTTTTCAGAGCCAGGTTGGCATGGGCCTTTTTGTCCAGCGGTGTCGGCTTGCTGTAAAACAGCGGCAGCCCTTGTGCAGGTGCTTCAGCTGCCTTTTTGTCCTGAGTTTTTGCTGCTTCAGTCTTCTTTGCCATAATGGGCTATCCTTGTAAAAATTACGTGAAAATTAAAAACCAGCTTTTTTTAAAGCAAAAACGGGGGAGTCATGCAATCCTTTTGCATATGTTTATTGTGCCGGAACGCCCGAAAAAGTCAGAAAATGAGTGTTTTAAAGCTTTTTTTATAAGGATGAATAGGCTAGCTTTCCGGTAAATCTATCTACCGAGGAAAGAGTATGCGTATTGGAGTAGTTGGCACTGGTTATGTCGGCCTGGTTTCCGGGACATGTTTTGCAGAATTCGGTATCGACGTTGTCTGCATCGACAAGGATGCAGAAAAAATCAAAACCCTGAAAGACGGGGGCATCCCGATTTATGAACCCGGCCTTGAAGACCTGGTGCATAAACAGGTGAAATCCGGACGCTTGTCTTTCACGACCGACATCAACGAAGCAGTCAAGGGTTCGGAAGCGGTGTTCATCGCCGTTGGCACGCCGCCGCGCAAATCCGATGGCCATGCCGACCTGACATACGTATACGAAGCCGCGCGTGAAGTTGCCCGCGCAATGGAAGGCTACACAGTCGTTGTCACGAAATCGACCGTGCCAGTGGGAACCGCGCGCGAAGTTGAACGCATTATCCGTGAAGAACGTCCGGATGCGGACTTTGATGTTTGCTCGAACCCTGAATTCCTGCGCGAAGGCGCAGCCGTTAATGATTTCATGCGCCCCGACCGCGTTGTTATCGGGACGGACTCCGACCGTGCCGCCAAGGTAATGAAGGCACTGTACCGCCCGTTATACATCAACGAAACACCGATGGTGATAACGCAGCCTGAAACATCTGAGATTATCAAATACGCAGCCAACGCGTTCCTGGCGACCAAGATTACTTTTATCAATGAAATTGCCAATCTGTGTGAAGTCGCCGGCGGTAATGTTCAGGACGTGGCCAAGGCCATGGGGCTGGATGGTCGTATCGGGTCAAAATTCCTGCATGCCGGCCCCGGTTATGGCGGGTCATGTTTCCCGAAAGATACGCTGGCCTTAACGCAGACAGGCCGTAAATTTAACACTCCGCAAACGATTGTCGAAAGCGTTGTGGAATCCAACGCCGACCGCCAGCAGCAAATGGCCCAGCGTATTATCAAGGCCTGTGGCGGTGATGTGAAGGGCAAGCGTATTGGCGTCCTGGGTATTGCGTTCAAACCGAACACGGATGATGTGCGCGATGCGCCGTCACTGGTGATTATCCCAATCCTTCAAAAACTGGGTGCGGAAATCGCTGCCCACGATCCGGCGGCGCGTGAGCAGGCGGAAAAGCATTTAAGCAATATCGACTGGAAAGATGACCCATACGATGTCGCCAAGGACGCGGATGCGCTTGTGATCCTCACCGAATGGAATGAATTCCGTGCCCTGAACCTCGACAAGCTGGAAACTTTGTTAAAGGAAAAACGCATTGTTGATCTTCGGAATATCTATAAGCCCAAAGATTTACAAAAGCGTGGATTCCATTATGTTTCTGTAGGGCGTCCCGAGATTCGCCCGGATGAAACCATGGAAATGAAGAAAGCCTCGTAAAGGAAACATGCATAATTACCTCGACGATCTGGAAGCCCAGTCGATATATATCATTCGTGAAGCTTACAACCGCATCCATCCTCTGGGCATGCTGTGGTCGATCGGGAAGGACTCCACCGCCATGCTGTGGCTGGTGCGTAAAGCGTTCTTTGGTAAAGTGCCGTTCCCGCTTATCCTGCTCGATACCGGCATGGAAATGGACGAGGTTTATGCCTTCCGTGACAAGCTGACCGAGGACTGGGATCTACCCGTCATCAATCACATGTGCCCGCCGGAAGAGGAAATGGACCAGACCCTGCCGCCCGCCACCCGCGCGGCGATGCGTAAGACCGAAGGGTTAAAAACACTTTTGAAGGAACATCAGTATAAAGGCATCATCTGTGGCATCCGCCGCGATGAGCAGGGATTACGCGCGAAGGAACGTGTATTCTCCCCCCGCGCCAATGACGGGTCATGGGATTTCAAGGACCAGCCGGCCGAATTCTGGGATCAGTATAAGACCGAAACCCCGGAAGGCGCGCACATGCGCGTTCACCCCATCCTGCACTGGACGGAAGTCGATATCTGGCGCTACATGCAGCGGGAAAACATTCCGATCTGCGATTTATATTTCGCGCGTGACGGCAAACGCTACCGCAGCCTTGGCGAAAAGAACATAACCTTCCCGGTCGACAGCACGGCATCGAATATCGAAGAAATTATTGCCGAACTGGAAACCACCAAAACGTCCGAACGTGCAGGCCGCACGATGGACAAGGAAACTGAAGACAGTTTCGAAAAACTCCGCACGCAGGGGTATATGTAAGATGGCAAAGAAGAATAACAAAAACCATCAACAGCTGCGCGTCGTGATTGTCGGTCACGTTGATCACGGGAAATCCACGCTGATTGGCCGCTTGCTGTATGACACCGACTCTTTGCCCGATGGAAAGCTGGAAGAGCTGGAAAAGGCCAGCAAACGCAGGGGTGAGGAAATCGAATGGTCGTTTGTCCTCGATGCGTTCCAGGCCGAACGCGACCAGGCGGTGACGATCGACACCACGCAAATCTGGTTCAACACGGATGCACGCGAATACGTGATTATCGACGCGCCCGGCCACCGCGAATTTTTGAAAAACATGATTTCGGGAGCCGCCGCCGCCGATGCTGCTGTCCTCGTCGTCGATGCTGCCGAAGGGGTGAAAGAACAGACCAAGCGCCATGCATATATGCTGCACCTTCTGGGCCTGACGCAGGTGGCTGTCGTCGTCAATAAAATGGACCTGATCGGCTATGACGAACAAAAATTCGAGGCTGTGTCCAAAGACATTAAAAAATATCTCGGCTCTATCGGCCTGACACCTGCCTTTATCGTCCCGATTTCCGCGCGCAACGGCGACATGATCGCAAACCGCAACGACGAATTGGCGTGGTACAAGGGCAAAAACCTGATCGAGGTTCTGGACAGCTTTGAAATCAGCTCACCCTACACCGTTCATCCGCTGCGCTTTCCGGTGCAGGACGTCTACCGCTTTGACAACAAGAAACGCATTATCGTTGGCCGCATCGAAACCGGTGTTTTGAATACGGGTGATGAGTTGGTCTTTTCCCCGACGAATGAAAAGGCAATCGTCACCGGCATTGAAACATGGCCCAAGGATGAACAGCGGGTCAGCGCCAAGGCAGGTGAGGTCATCGGCATTACACTCGATCAGCCGATTTTCGTGGAGCGCGGACATATCGCCGCGCACAAAGATACACTGCCGATGCTGTCCAACGTTTTCCGCGCGAATATATTCTGGCTCTCCCACAAACCGCTGAAGGTTGGCAATACTTACACCGTGCGTTACGGCACATCCGAAGCGCGTGTGACGGTTCAGTCGATTGATAACGTCATTGATACGCAGGATCTGGGACAGGAAGGCGCCGCGCATGAAGTCCACCGCAACGAAGTCGCGGAAATCACCCTGCGCGCGAAAGACCTAATCCCCGTTGACCCGTACACCGACAATATGCGCACCGGCCGTGTGGTGATGTATGAAGGCTACGATATCGCCGGAGGCGGCGCGATCAATATGCAGGGCTATCCCGACCAGCGTACGTCCGGTAAACCAAAATCCGAAAATATCTACGCCGTTAGCTATCTGGTCGATTCCGATATGCGCGCAAACAGGAACGGCCATTACGGCGGTATCTTCTGGTTCACCGGCCTGTCCGGCGCAGGGAAATCGACGCTTGCCATGGCCGTGGAAAAGGAATTGTTCGATCGCGGATTAAATCCATATGTGCTGGATGGCGATAACGTGCGTTACGGTCTCAATTCCGACCTCGGCTTCTCACCCGAAGACAGAACGGAAAACATCCGCCGGGTGGGGGAAGTTGCCGCGCTACAGGCAGACTCCGGTTTGATTGTACTGACCGCATTTATCTCTCCGTATCAGGCTGACCGCGACCGCGCACGCAAATGCAAACCGCAGGGCTTCCATGAAATTTATATTAAGGCCGATGTCGCGACCTGTGAAAGGCGCGACCCGAAAGGCCTGTATAAAAAGGCACGGAAAGGCGAGATCAAGGAATTTACCGGGATCGACTCTCCTTATGAATCTCCGGTCAACCCTGAACTGGTGGTCGATACCGAAACCAACGATATCGAGACCTGCGTCGGTCAGGTCGTTGATTACATCATCGAACATGTGAAGGTGGAGCAATCCTCCCGCGATCCATCCGAAACCCGCGAGAAAACCTTTGCCATCCAGTGATATCAGAAAGCTGGACCCACAGGATGTATCGGCTTATCAGGATATCCGGCTGGAAGCCCTGAAAAATGCCCCGACCGCATTTGGTTCATCGTACGAAGAAGAACATGGCCGCGCGACCAATGAAATTATCAATCACATATCGAACGGGAATGTTTATGGCTACTTCATTGATGGTGGCCTTATAGGGATTACCGGCGGCTACGTTTTTCCCAATCGTAAATCCAGTCATGTTGTCAATGTCTGGGGCGTCTATGTCAAACCAGACTTTCGGCGGCAGGGAATTTCAAAGCTGTTATTTTCCGCGTTGGCTGACAATTTGCCGGACGAAATTGAACAACTGCGTTTAAGCGTTGAATCAGGCAACGAAGCGGCAATGAACCTGTACAAGAAACTGGGGTTTAACGAATGTGGCCGTGAAGAAAAAGTCCTGAAAATTGACGGGCAGTATTATGATGAAATCCTGATGGTAAAGTTTTTAAAATGAGTGAAAAACTATTGGAACATCCGCAGGCGATATGCAACCAGGTGCGCCGCATCGCACTGGAAGCCGGGGACATCACGCTTGAATATTTCGATGAAAGCGGCTTTGATGGCGCGGATGCGAAAGCCGACGGCTCGCCCGTCACGCTGGCCGATCAGAAGGCCGAAGAAATCATTGAAAAGGCGCTGAAGGATATGTTTCCCGATGTGAAAGTCGTTGGGGAGGAAGCGGTGGCCGAAGGATACCGCCCGTCACTGGCGGGCGAAGAGTATTTCTGGCTGGTCGACCCTCTGGACGGCACGAAGGAATTTATTTCCGGTAGCGGTGATTACACCGTCAATATCGCGCTGATTAAAAACGGCCTGCCGATTATGGGCGTGGTGTATGCCCCGGCAAAGGGGGAGATGTTCGCCGCCGCCGGCGAAGGCACGGCCATCCGCTGGACGGATGAAAGTGAAAAAGACAAAAAAATTTATGTCCGCCAGCCGCCGAAGGAAGGTTTGACAGTTGTTGCATCCCTAAACCACAGCAACGACGAACGGCTGGAAAAATTCCTGTCTGGTTATAAAGTGCAAAAGGTTTTGAAGCGTGGAAGTTCCTTAAAAATCTGCGCTATCGCCTGCGGCAAGGCGGATTTATACCCGCGCCTTGGCCCGACCTGCGAATGGGATACGGCGGCCGGCCATGCAGTGCTGCTGGGCGCCGGCGGCACGATAACGGATATTGATGGAAAACCGCTGACCTATGGCGGCGCAGACCCGAAATTCCTGAACCCTGAATTTATTGCATCAAGCGGACAGATTTAATAAGGCCCTCACCCGAAACTGTTCATAACAGTTTCGACCTCTCCCTAAAGGGAGAGGTTTGGTTTTATTGCATTGTAATACCTCTCCCTTTAGGGAGAGGTCGGCGAACGAAGAGAGACGGGTGAGGGATTAATCCTCGACGTCGAACTGAACGCCCTGCGCCAGCGGGATTTCGGTGGAGTAATTCACTGTGGAGGTCATGCGGCGCATATAGGCTTTCCAGGCATCGGAGCCGCTTTCGCGCCCGCCGCCCGTTTCTTTTTCACCGCCGAACGCGCCGCCGATTTCTGCGCCTGACGTGCCGATATTGACGTTTGCCAGGCCGCAATCGCTGCCTGCGGCGGAGATAAACAATTCCGCTTCACGTATATCGTTGGTGAAGATGGAGGACGACAAACCCTGCGGTACATCGTTCTGCCGGGCGATGGCATTATCGAGGTCACTGTAACGGAAGACATATAAGATTGGCGCGAAGGTTTCTTCGCTGTTATTGGCGTGAATACCGTCAATTTCGACAAGCGCAGGATGCACGTAATACGCATCCGGATATTGCCCGGACAGCGCGCGTTCGCCGCCGGTAATGGTCGCGCCCTTCGCTTTTTCCAGCGCGGCCTGCATCGCATCAAACGCGTCCTTGTCAATCAGCGGGCCGACCAGCGTTGTGCTGTCCAGCGGGTCGCCGATGCGCAGTTTTCCATACGCCGATTTCAGGCGCGGCACAAAATCGTCATACACGCTGTCATGCACGAAAATCCGGCGCGTGGTGGTGCAGCGCTGCCCGCAGGTTCCGACCGCGCCGAATAAAATACCCTGAAAGGCGAGATCAAGATCAGCCGTAGGTGCAACAATAATAGCGTTGTTGCCGCCAAGTTCCAGAATGCTTTTCCCGAAACGCCCGGCCACTTTCGGGCCGACGATTTTACCCATGCGGGTGCTGCCCGTCGCGCTGATAAGCGGCAGGCGTTTATCGGTCACCAGCAGGTCGCCGATATCCGCTTCACCAATCACGACCTGCATCAGCCCCTTCGGCGCTTTGCCGAAACGCTCGCACGCAATATCGAAGAGATGCTTACAGGCAAGGGCGGTGAGGGGTGTTTTTTCCGACGGCTTCCAGACAATAGGATCGCCGCACACAATCGCCAGGGCCGCGTTCCATGACCACACGGCAACCGGGAAGTTAAACGCACTGATGACGCCGACAGGCCCAAGCGGATGCCACAGCTCGCGCATCGTATGGCCGGGGCGTTCGGAGGCTATGGTCAGGCCGTACAACTGACGGGACAGGCCGACAGCAAAATCGCAGATATCAATCATCTCCTGCACTTCGCCAAGGCCTTCGCTTTTGATTTTTCCGTTTTCCAGTGTCACAAGCGCGCCAAGCGGCTCTTTATATTCGCGCAGTACTTCGCCAAGAATGCGGATAAGCTCCCCACGCACCGGGGCGGGGGTGGTGCGCCAGGTATCGAAAGCTTCGGCTGATTTCGCAATTGCAGCATCCGTCTCAGCCGCGGAATTCATTTGGACAGAAGCGATTTTCGCCCCGTCGATTGGCGAGAAAACGTCAAGGTTTCCGCCTTGCGTCAGGTCCTTGGTTAAGCCCAGTGTTTCAAAGATTTTGTCTTTTTGCATGGCTGCCTTCGCTTGGAATTCATCTAGCACAATATAACATGATTTTAACCCCTAATCCTGTATAATTAATTAAATACAAGGAGATAGCCTAGGAGGTCCCTATGAAGCGCGCTGAGGTTGCCCGACGTCTTTGGAACGATTACCTGAAGGTGGAATATTACGAGCTTTCGGAGCTTGCACGCGAGGAATGGGACCCCGCCAAAGCATCGCACAGCTTGCCGCATTATACCCGCGACGGCGACCGTGTCGTCAGCGACGCGCAGGAAGGCGAATTTGTCGATAGCGTGTATACACAAAAAGGCGCGCGCGATGACCATTACGCCGTGCGCACATATATTCTGGATACCCCGACCATGGGTGCGCAATTGGTGGACGGGAAGTTTCCTGACGAACATGTCTGGGGCAATATCAAATCCGATGGCCATCTGCCGCAGGGAATTCCGCTGGTTGGCCGTATTATGGGTGTACTGGGATATCGCCGCGGCACAAACAATCTGGGTGAAACCTATTTCAGTTTGAATTCGCCGACGGGTGAGCGCACGAAAAACATGTTTGCCGATGCGGTTCATCTGGACCCGCCGCTCGATGCGCCGGAACTGCCCAAACAATTTGTCAGCCAGATCCACATTACGGATTTGAAAAACACGCATCCGAAGCTGGCGGAATACATCACCGATATGATGCGCGCGGCGCCCGACCCGATGGAAGGGCTGGAAGACATCATGGAAAAACTAAGCCGTGACGAAGAGGTCAGCGAGGAGGAAGCGAAGAGATTTTTGGAAGGCGCTGCCTTATCAATCAAGGAACGTCCCTGGAAAATCCCGCTGGAAAATGCGCTGGCCGAAAACTGGAGCGTGGAAAAATGGGATGCGGAATGCACAAGGCTGGATGAGGTACTGGAAGAACATAACAGTGACCCGACGGAAGCCAGCCAGTATGCCGTCTGGACGATTTTTAACGGCCTGCGCGTGAACCATGAAGCGTTCTTAACAGGCAATATCTGGGACACGATGCTGTGTCATATTATTGACGGGCGGAAGGTGATTGACCCGGCAGGAACGGAAAAATCGCTGCTGGACCCGGAAACAGGTATGGAACTGGGCGGGCTGTTGCAGGCCGCCGTGGCCGCTATCCCGCGTGTATTTTCCTTCGATGGACCGGACGGCAAGCACTATGATTTCGATGGTGAAGGCCCGTTCGTCGAATATATCGAACGCACAATGCATAAACCGGACGGGGAATGGGTGCGTTTGAACGATGCGTTCCTGCCTGGAAACGCCAAACAGGTGTTCCAGTCCACAATGCCCAAAACACGCGGCGCGCAAAGTTGGGCCGACGAAATGAAGCAGAAATTTGAGAGAGATCCGACGGCGTTACTGGCAGAGTGTAAGGAAAAGGGCTGGATTAAGTCGATGGAGCGGCTAGAGAAGCTCGTTTAGCAGTTCCAGCGGATGTTTCACATGAAACCCTTCCAGCCGCTTGATTTGCGAGCGGCAGGAGTACCCGGTCACCAGTGCCGTTTCGTTTATTTTGCCCTTCCAGCTTAAATCATACAGCCCCTCGGAATAGTCGGCATGCTCCGCTTCATGCCCGTAAATGCCGGCCATGCCGCAACACCCGGTCTGGATAATCTCTACATTGATGTTGAAGGCCTTTAATATTGCGGACCATTCATCTGCGCTTTGCGGTTTCATGGTCTTTTCCGTGCAATGCAGGAATAACGGGTAAACGCTTTGCGGGATGGTTTGTATTTTCGGCAGGCTGGAATCCTGAACCGCGATGGACAGGAATTCCTGTAGCAGCAGGACAGAATAGCGCGGCTTTTTACCAAGGATTTTCGAATATTCATCACGGTAGATCAGCGTGGTGCTGGGGTCTATCCCGACCATGGGAATACCAAAGCGTGCCTTGTTTTCAAAAAAGGCGATATTGCCAAGCGCAATATGTCTGAACTTTTCTTTAAATCCGCGTACATGCCAGCTTTTTCCGCTCTGCCGGAACGGCAGGACCAGCGGTTCATAGCCAATCTTTCGCAGGATTTGCAGAACGCTCAACACCGTCTGCGCTTCATAAAACGAGGTGTAGGCGTCCTGCACGATCAACACAGGGTTGTCAGCATGCTTGATGGCATGCGGGGTTGCAAAATGAAACCCGTTCTTGCGCATCAGTGTTTTCAGCGACGGTCGGCAGGGCTTCGGAATGTCTTTAAGCCCGAACATATCGGTGGGAACGAATGGAATAAACCGCGCGATCTGCGCATACAGCTCCGCCCGTCCGGTCAGATAGTCACGGTAAGGGCGGTGCTTGCTTTTATAATATTCGTCCAGGAAATCAATTTTCATGTCCGGGATATTGACGTGGATAGGGCAGGTAGACGTGCAGGCTTTGCAGGACAGGCAACCGTGTAAAGACTCCCGCACTTCATGCGAAAACGCGCGGGCGGCTTTCGCATCCGTACTTTTTAGCCGTATCCATTCACGCAGTATGGCCGCGCGCCCTTTGGGGGAATGTTTCCGGTCTTTTGTGATTTTGTAGGACGGACACATGGTGTCATCGGGCATGGCACTAAAACAAAGGCCGTTGCCGTTACACTGTGTGGCTTTGGGAAACGCTTCCTGCCATTGTGGGCTTATCTGGCGGTCATAGGCGCCGCGCATAGGCACATCGTCGATTTTTTTAATGTCCGGCCCGGCAATTTTACCGGGGTTCAGCTTGTTATGCGGGTCGAGCAGGGACTTAATGTCCTGCATCACCTTGTAATATAGCGTTCCGGCAAGCGCTTCGGTGTATTCGCCGCGCATGCCTTTGCCGTGTTCGCCCCACAGGACGCCGCCATGTTTTTTCACAAGCGCCACAACGTCATCACTCAGGATGCGGATAAATTTCTCATCGTCCGTAAGCCGTAGGTCGAGGGCAGGACGCACATGCAGGCATCCGGCATCGGAATGTCCGAAAATGCCGCACACAAGATCATGCTTTGCCAGCATGGCTTTGAGGTCGGAAATATAATCCGCAAGATTGTCCGGCGGCACGGCCGTGTCTTCCATAAACGGAACCGGCCTGCGGTTGCCGTCCATGTTGCCGAGCAGCCCGACACATTTGCTGCGTAAGGATGAAATGCTTTGAATAGTTTTAGGGTCGGTTGTCGTTATATAACCAAGCACGCCGGGAGTTCCGGCCAGTACTTCTTCGAACACTTCGCACTGGTTTTGCAAAAGGTCGGCATCATCATTTTCAAACTCGACGAAATGGATGGCCTTCACGGCTGCCGGGTCGGCGTAATCGGACAGGACGGCTTTCAGGTCGTGCCACAAAATATCACCGCGCGCGAGGTCAAGGATATGATCGTCGATGGTTTCAATCGCCACCGGATCATGTTCGAGGATGGCCGAAACATGTCGCAGGGCTGTATCGAAATTGCCGTATAGAACACTGACCAGGGACTTACGTTCGACTTTCGGCACGATTTTAAGCTTTATTTCTTTCAAGACGGCCAGTGACCCTTCCGATCCTGCAATAAGCCTGGTCATGTCAAAGACGCCGCTTTCATACGTACCGAGAAGGTCATAGGCGCTGAGCCCGCGCGGCAGGTCGGGCGCACTGCCGCGAATGGCGTCATATTGTTCTTTGATAAGATTGGCAAGCGCGTCATTCGCATGGCTTTTTGTTTCTATCTCGCGCCCGTTTGCCAGAAGGCATGTCAGCGACAGGCAATAATCGCTGGTTTTTCCATACACGCGCGATCCTTTTCCGCAGGCGTCGGTCGAAACCATACCGCCGAGGGTGCAGGATTTGCTGGTGGAAATGTGAACAGGAAAAACCATGCCATAGGATTTTAATGCTGCGTTCAGTTGATCAAGGACAACGCCGGGTTCGCAGCGCACATATCCCTCGGCCGCATTGATATTGATAATCCGGGTCAGGTATTTTCCAGTGTCGATAATCACACAGTTATTTAAGCTTTGCCCGTTGGTTCCCGTGCCGCCGCCGCGCGGCATGAAGCGCACATCGGCAAAGTCATCCTGCGCGCCCAGCTCCATGATGATGTTCAGATCCTTTTGAACGCGCGGTGCCAGAACGGCCTGCGGCATCACCTGGTAAATACTGTTATCCGTCGCATTCATAAGCCTGTCGGCATGGCTGGTCAGGATATCGCCCTGATAAGCGCCGGTTTTCAGCGCATCAAGGAAACGTGCCACGGTGTCGGGCATAGCTGCAGGGCCGTCTTTTGGGTTCATTTCTGCATTTTACCATGAAAAACAAACCCTTATAAGAAAGTTTTTGCTTCCTTTAAATGCCCTCGTCATTCATATCGAATTGCTGGACGTTGCTGACTTCAATACGCACATCAATCGTGGTACTAGGGCTGAAACGAAACGCCAGATCACTGGACCATCCGCTCAGGGTGCTGCCGTGTTCTTCCGGTGCATTGATGAATACGCCGTTGACCACAAAGGGTATGCCGCCTTCGCCTGCCGGGGAATACCGGGAAGTGAAGATATGTTTGCCGTAGGCGGCTTCGAGCCCCATGCCCTGTAATCCGATCGGTGCGCTGGTTCCGTCGGAGGCCGTCACCTTGATATTGCCGATCATTAAAATGCCGCTATCGACGGTATAGGCATGCGAAATGGATTCCCGTAAATAAATATCGACGTTGCCGGATGGCGATGTTCCCGTAATCGTCAGGATTTGACTGTCCGAACTATTGAGCGTTCCTTTTGAAGCGACGCAGGTGAGGCCCGTAACGTTGTTGGCAACCAGTTGCAGGCCGTCCGCAACAACGCCTGTAAAATCACTGTCTACAGTGCCGCCGGAACCCGAAAAATCGGCGGGATAGATATTGGTGAAAGCGGCCGTCCAGTCGTAGGCGGTTCCACTGTCCAGGTCATCGGCGATCGCGGAAAAGATATTATTGGCCAGTTTATAGGCGCCTTCGTTGCTAAGGTGCACGCCATCAAAACTGTCCGCTCCGGCGCCGCCCATACCGTCATGAAATGAAATGCCGTCCCATATGGCGTCAGGCAGAATTTCGAGGTTGCTGTAAGTGCCGGTAGCCGTGCCGCGCAACCAGGAAAGGTTTGTAACATTGCGTGCAGCTATTATTGAGTCACCGTCAACCGTGACCGTTTCGGCAAACGGAATGACATATATTTTTTCGGCGGAGGAAAGCTCGGTAAAAATCGTTTCAAAATTTGTTTGCTGCTCTCCTGCCGTCACCGAGTTATTGTCATTTTGCCCCATGAAGATAATGTAAATGCCGTCATGGGAATGAAAGGTCGAAGCCCTGGCAGCGATCTGCGCCGAGGTATCTCCGCCAACACCGCTATTCCCGCCATAAACGGATGCTCCGCCTTTGTTGACTGTCTGGGGGAAGAGCAGACGGCCGGAAAGCGCGAGGTTGAGCCAGTAGGAATAGGATTTTGTTCTGTAATCGCCATATGTCATGGAATCTCCCACGACGCTCATTGGCGTTCCGATGGCAATGCCGGAAGAACTGACAGGTGGCTCAGGCGGTGTCGTTGGCGCCGACGCTTTGCCGACACCATTGAGGAATGAAAGCATGAAACTGCTCCTTAATTGTTTGGGGTTCTGGGCAAAAAAACAGGCCCTAAAGGAAGGGCCTGATAAGAAGGAGATGGAGTCCTCCTGAATATGAGGAATAAATTCCTACATTTATGCAAATTTGTCAAGGATTTTTTAAAAGCGCAAAAAAAGGCCGGGATGGAAGTCCCGGCCCTGAAATATATGGATGGAGTAAAATCTACGCCGCTTTTTTGTTCGTATTCGCTCCGGCATCGGCGAGGAAACGCCCGAAAATTTCGATCGATTCCAGCACGCGCGGTGCGTATTTTTCAACGAACGCCATGTTCAGTTCTTCACCGTTCTGGTACGCCTTCAGCGCTTCCGCAGCCTTGTCGCGGTAATCGCAACCGGACAGACGCAGCGTCAAAACATCTTCCGGCGCGCCGAACGCCTTACCCGGCAGGGTCGCCAGATTGTATTTTTCCAACAGCGCCACGTGAACATCCTGCGATGTTTTAATGCCTGCAGCCGCAAGTTCTTTTTTGAACGGTGCAAAGTTCGGGTAGGTGTAGAACGCGCCGCGTGCCTGCGGGCAGTCGATCCCTAAATCTTTCAGACCGCCGGAAATAGTGCCGTTCATCAGCGCGTGAATATCGGTACAGGCCTTGATGTGGTCTTCGACATCTTTGTGGCCTTTATAGGCTTCAATCGCCGCGAATTGCAGCGGCCCGTTGATGCAGGACCATGTCTCGCTGATATAACGGCACAGCGCGCCTTGCAGCCCTTCCACGCCTTTCGGGATAAAGCCGACACCAAAGCGCCAGCCACCAAGGGACAGGTGCTTGGACAGACCGGTCGTGATCGCTGAAATACCCGGTGCGTATTTTGTGATGCTGTTATATTCCCCGTCAAAGGACACAAGCCCGTAAATCTCGTCGGAGATAATGAAGATCCCTTCTTCCTGACAGACTTTGGCGATCCCTTCCATCTCGTCCGCAGGGATATTCGTTCCTGCCGGGTTATTGGGGGAGTTCAGGATAATCTTGGACGGGTTCAGCCCTTCCGCCCGTGCCTTTTTAATACATTCACGCAGGACGTCCGGGTCAATGTGATACCCGCTGTCGTTCAGTGTCAGCGGCACACGGATTGATTTTGTGTGCAGCAGTTTGGCCTGTGGCACATAGCTGACCCAGCTTGGGTCGGGGTAGAGCAAATCGCCTTTGATCGCCGCTTGCAGAGCAAACAGGATCAGCTTGCTGCCCGGCGCTGTAATCAGATCACATTGGTCAACATAATCACCAACCAGCGGCCGGTAGTATTCGCGGATTGTTTCCAGCAGTTCGGGAATACCGGCGGCCGGGTAATATTCTTTTTTATCGGCATTGTCCGCCAGCGCTTTTTGCAGGCGTTCCGGCACTGGAAATGGTGATTCCCCAAAGCCCATGTGGTAAACCGTTTCACCTTTCGCACGTTTTTCCCACACAAGGTCGTTCGCCCACAAAGTCGGGGAGTGTGGGATGGATTTGATTTCGTCAGATAACTCGATCATTGTACTGCTTCCTCTTTTTATTCTGCTGCACTCACTAAATTCATTTCATCCATGACGGCTTCTTTCGCCCGGCTGTCCGGAACATGCTGAAAGAAATCACTGCCAAGGCCGTTGATAATCGCCTGGACAAGTCCGCCATATTTTTCGCCGTCACCTTTGCGCGCATCGTAGATAATGCGGTCTTCATAACCGGAAATCCACAACGCTTCAGGATTGCGTTTTGCGATGACAAGGTCACCCGCCGTCCGCGCTTCGTGCGGGGAACGGTGGCATTTAAAGACAATCAGTCCGTCCTTCAGCAATTCCTTCAATGTCATCTGGATGGCCATGGGCAGGGCGTCGAACATCGGCGTGTCGTCGGTTAACGGGTCGATGACGCTGATGATTTCCATTTTCCCCCATTCGGTAGACATCGCAAAGCGTGAGCGCGCGGTATCGGACTGTCCGCGCATGGCATCGTTATGAATCGCCCATGCTTCTTCAACCGGAAGGGAAAACGCTTTGTGCCCTTCGATATCGCGTCCCTGGAAAAGATATTTGAACTTGATGCCCATGCGGCGCAGTTCTTCATGCAGGATACGCAAATCCGCTTCGTTATCATTTACCTTCTGGATAATCGGTGTCTGGTTTTCCAGTGAAACGAAGTGCAGGGACGTCAGCCGCTTCACCGCATCATAAGCGGTATCCAGCCATACATACCCCGGACCGTTTTCATTGGGAACGTAGTTGCCGTCCGCATCGCGCAGCAGGAATTCATCCGGGTGCGTGTAGTGCGTGACGATATTAAAGTGCATGTGCGGATATTCGCCATTCAGGATTTTGAATGTTTCCATCATCGCATCATCAAAACGTTCCGGGCGGAACGCGATTTCCTTTGTGCCGAAGCGCAGCAGGTTTACGCGCGCTTCGCCCGCCGCTTTCGCAAAACGGTACAGCGTGCGGTTCGGCAATACCATGATGTCGCCGCCGGACAATAAAAGTTCGCGGATCGGGTAACGGCGCTTGCCTGTTTTCGGGTCCTTGCCGTCATTGTCCTTCAGGCTTTGATTATAATTGCGGATATAATCGCGCAGCTCTTCCGGGCGCACACTGGTTTTGCCAGTATCTTTGTTGAACAGGTCAAGGCGGTAGCAATAGCGGCAGTGCGCAGAGCAGGTAGGCGACGCATAGCCCAGAACAATCTCGTCATACTTATGCAGCAATTTACCGTGGAGGGAGTTGCTGCTGGGCGTGAAATTCATCTGATTGGACGGGTCTTTCGCACCGTCCATATCGAATGTTTCGTTGAGACGGGGCAGGATGAGCGCGCCGATAGCCTTGCTCGGCGGCATTTTGGGAACCAGCACATTGCCGTCCCCGTCGCTAAGCTCTTCACCTATGGTCAGTGCCTGGTAATGTGGGTTTGTGCCGAACATCATGCGTTTATCAACGCCGGCTTCCTGCATTTCCGCATATTCTTCTTCGTTATAGATATTCCTTAAAAGCTCGCTGACGCGGTGGTGCGTAAAACGTCCCCGCAGCGGCCGCAAGTGCCGCAGGCTGGTTTTCGGAATATCAATATCATGGGTTGTAATCGTGTCGTCGTTCTGCATGGCTCCCTCTATTAATGCCGTTTGCAAAAGTAGGCCTGCTTACCCTCAAACCTGCGCAAAGTATTTGTATAGATGAGACAAAAATGCAATAGAAATCGACTGCGAAGTTATTGTTTTCAAAGACTTTTCTCCTTGCGCTGCAGCAAAGGAATCTGCCCGTTTTCAGGAGTTTCTTAATAAATAGAACGGGTTAGTCGAATGCTTCACTGCAACATAATTTTTGCATATCTACTATGTGTAATGTGCATGGCTCTGCGTTGAAATTCAAGTAATTTGGAAACTTCATGCACAGGGGGGTTGAATTAACGCTTCGAACCTCATACAAAAACGACCTGATTTTAACAAGCAGACACATACCTATGAAAAATCGGTCGTTTCTGGCACTGATGTATCTTCTGTCTTACCTGCTGGTAGGCTGCGCGGCCACCACGTCGCGTGATGCCGACAGGCCGCAAGCCGGGCACGGCGCGTTCTATTCCGTCGATGCGCCGGTCCAGTGTGTCACCTATGCCCGCGAAGTCACGGGAATTCCTATTTACGGTGATGCCCATACATGGTGGCGGCAGGCCGGGAATGCGGGCTACCGCCGCGGTCATATCCCAAGGCCGGGCGCCGTCATGGTTTTGTCGAAGACAAGGAAACTGCAATACGGGCATCTGGCGGTCGTCAAAAAAGTTTTGAATGAACGCGAGGTTGAAGTGACGCACAGCAACTGGGGTGACAATCATGAGCGCCGTTGTGTGATATATAATGCCATGCGTGTGCAGGACGTGTCATCCGAAGGGGACTGGTCGCGCGTGCGCTTCTGGAATTACGAAATCAACGGTTGGGGATTGCCGTATGCGGCGTCCGGTTTCATTTACCCGAAAGATAAACCGCAATTGTTAAGCGATATGATTTCCGCCGGGTAACAGCAGGTCATCCGCTTTATTTTCAAACACGCCTTCCAGCACAGCCAGAACGGTGCGCCCGTTATCCCCGCCGCATGATGAGGTGTTGATAAAGCCGATTTCCGTTCCGTCTTCCGTGCGCTGGGCAAAGATAAGGTCTTCGATATCACGCCCGTGCCCGTTGCCGTTATCCAGTATGTCGGTGATGTCGATGTAATCTTCACCAACCTTGAAATCACGGATTGTATCAACGCCTTCGGACTGGGCGCTTAAAACGAAAATATCTTCGCCGTCACCGCCATAGAAAATATCTTCGCCGTCACTGGAATACAGCGTGTCGTCGCCGTCAAAGCCGATAATCAGGTCGTCGGAATCCGTGCCGTACAGGACGTTATCAAGGTCATCGCCGCCGATACGGTTTTTCATGCTGAACACATCGTCCTGCAAATGGTCGATGTCAGTATTGCGCATGATGATATCGGCCAGGCTGGTGTCCTGAATCTCATCAATCAGGTCGCTATCCAGCCGCCCTTCATACCAGAAACGGTCACCATCGCGCAGGCGCGTAAACTGGTCGACAATAATAGTGTAGAAAGTTTCGCCCACCAGCGCGTCATGGAACGGGGATTCAATCAAACCGCCGACCCATAAATCGAGGTTGGAAATATCGCCGTAAAGCTGGACAAGCTTGGCTGCGATATCGGCGTCATGCGTCAGGTCAAAAAAGCTGTCGATCGGATCAAGGCCATATGCTTCACGCACGGAATTAAAGTCCGGCAATCCGTGATCGCGTCCGCGCTGGATGTTCAGGGACACAAGATCAAACCCGCCGGCGCCCGGAGGACCGAACAGGAAGTTCCGTACATCGTCGATGATGGAATAATCAATATGCTGGGAATAGGAAGACCCGACCCCGCGCAGGATTTCATCAATTCCGCCCTGCGTCATGATAACGTCGGGACGGAAGAACGCGTTTTGCAAAGTCAAGTTGCCGTAATCGGAAGTCTCGCCGTTTTCCTGCACACGGAAAATATCGGACGACAGCATTGTGTGGCCGACACGGAACGCGGCCGTTGCAAATTCAGTCGCGATTTGCGGGTTAACGTCGGCGTCATAGCCTTTGTACTTGCCGATGGCGTCATGCCCCAAAAGTGCCGGCAGGAATTCATCATAGGTAATATGCTGGATTTCAGCTTCCACGATGGCCTTGGCATGCTGGTACAGCTCTTCATCTGTATAGTCCGGATGCTTGGCCGCCAGCTGGTCGACCCAGAAATTATGTTCGCGCACAAACAGCGTGTGCATGGATGTAAGGCCGACATTTTCATTCGCGCGCACATCACCGGCGTGGAATTCCATACCGTGATCGCCAGAAGTAAGGGGCAGCAGGTCGCCCGCACTCATCTTCAGCTTGCCGCCTTCGCCGCGTAACTGCGCTTCGACTTCAGCGGTGGAGCCGTAAACATTGGAGGCATCGATAAACGCCGTAATGTCGTTGACCTGAAGGCGGGGATTATCAGCATCGGTCCCCGTTCCGTCCGCATAACCGGAACGTGTGAGGCTGATTGTTTGCGTGCCTGTAAAGTAAGGATCGAAATACGGATCGCCCGTCGGCACTTCTATATTATAAGTCTCGCCATGTCCTTCACGTGTCAGGTTGATATCGTGGTCGACAAACTGCCCCCACACCCACAGGAAGTTCGACATGCCGGAATGATTGTAGACATTGCCGCTTTGTGCGAACAGGACGTTGCTGACATCGCGTGCACTTGGGCGGTCTGCATCGTTTGGTGTGGAAATACCATCGCCGTATTCATAACCGGACACAGTCATAAACGTGCTGCCAGTTGTGCCGTAATAGCTATGCGCGACGTTATTGCCGCTGCCGTCTATCGTGCGGAATTCAAAAGAGTCCGTGGCATCGTCGTCTTTGGGGTGATCATTGCGACCCTGCCCAAAAAATTTTCCATGCCGGAGCATCATCATATTGTTGTGCGAGCTGTCTGAATCATCCTGCCGGAATAGATTGAAAGAATTCCGTTGAAACGATATGCGGGGCTGCCCCTCACCGTGCCGTTCCGGCCTGTTGAAATGGTTGGTATCAAAACGAATAGGGTTGTGCAAGCTGCCAAAACCGCGGTCATCGCCATCATCCACAAAAGGAATGTCGAAAGGCGATTTTGCCTCGCCGAACTGCTTAAAGAAAGAAAACACACTTAGCCGCATACCGTTACTCGTCTCAACTCAATAGGTGATTCCCGGGGACAATATGCCATATTTATGAAAAACTCAAGGAAGTTTTCAGGAATTAACTATTTTACAGACAGGTTTTTCAGGGCAAGATGGCGAACAGGATGGAATGGATGAAAAAAACACTCATATACGGCGCTTTTCTGGGGCTTTTATCGGTTGTCATGGGGGCCATAGGCGACCACGCCATACAGATAGAGCAGGGGCAGGAGCATATACTGGAAACGGCCCTTCGCTATAATATGCTCTACGCCGTCCTGATTACGGCGCTTTCCGTGCAACCCCTGATAACGTCGAGGGCCATGATGCTTTGCATCCGGCTGTTTTGCGCCGGAACCACCCTGTTTTGTTTCAGCCTGTATGGCATGCTTCTAACCGGGCAGGCGTGGATGGCCTATATCGCACCCATTGGTGGAATCACGCTGATGGCGTCCTGGGCAATGCTGGGCTATGCCGCGTTCAAAGGCGGCACGACCCCTCAAAAATAATAATGGAAACAATGTTTTGGAGCGTCTGTAACGACTGTAAATAAAAGCTGTTTCATATTCTTTGCTGCCATGCAACAATCCCGGCATAGGATTCTATGTATTACATAAAGTAACACTTGGAGGTTGTAATGTTCGGTGCTATAAACCCAAGCAATCAAATGCTGATGGCCGAACTATCGCGGCGTAAAGAGTTAAGTTTTATGTGTGTTCACAGGAATATTTATAATATACCGCTACGGCTAAGTAGTATTGTTGTGATTATTGATATAGTTGCTCTTTTTATTTCGTATATCGTCAGTAATTACTACTTCACTTCTTTTTCAGAAAAAACCGCTATAGCATTTGGCTCTCAGGGATTTAACTATTTCTTCCTTCTTGGCGCACTTGTCCTGTTGAATTTCGCCCGCAAAGGCCACTACCGCAAACGCGTTCCGTGGTGGCAGCAGGTCCGCACCATCGTACAGACCATTTTCGCCACGGCACTCATTACATTGCTGATGAATGTCATTTTTGATCTCGAGATGTCGATGGGGGCTGTAACGGCAGGCTGGATGGTCACAATGGTTCTGCTGTTATGCTTCCGGCACTTAACATTCCAGATTCTGCCGAAATTCAGGGACTGGAAAGTTCCTGTCACGCTGTTTGGCGATAACCAGATGGTCATAGACTGTATCCACGCCTTCTATAATGATGGACATACAGGTATTCACGTCAAAAACATTATGCTGCGGGATAAGGAAAAGGAACCTGTTTGCCTCGACTTTATTCCACCATCTCATAGTTCGATCACCATGATTGACGCCACCGGCGATTATCTGGACTACATTTTGCAAAATAAGGATGTCTTTTACATTATTGGTCTGGAAGGGGTGCGCGGAGATAACCGCGACCGTTTAATCCAGGCGCTTGTAGACAATGAAATCTCCTATGCCGTAGTGCCGCCGACAAAGCGTCTGCATCTATATGGCATGAACCCCCAGCACTTCTTTGGTAACGATGTCATGCTGTTGCACGAGCGGGAGTTTTTGCAAGAGCCTCTCGAACGGTTTTTGGAACGTGCCTTTGACATCACCGTGTCGGCCGCACTGATGCCTGTTTTGGGAATCATAACACTGGCGGTATACACGTTGAAAAAAATGGAAGGCTCGGACACGCCGATATTTTATGGCGGCAAGCGGATTGGAAAAGGCGGAAAAGAGTTCAACTGCTGGAAGTTCTGTACCATGCGCCGGGATGCGGATCAGGTGTTGAATAATTTGCTGGAACAGGACCCTGTGTTGAAAGAGGAATGGGAAAAATTCCAGAAACTAAAAGACGACCCGCGCATCGATTCCAGAATTTCAAAAAAACTGCGTAGTACAAGTCTGGATGAACTTCCCCAGCTATGGAATGTCATGAAAGGGGAGATGTCACTGGTCGGGCCGCGTCCGATTTTGCCCGAACAAAAACAGGATTACGGAGAGCTGTTAGGTCTGTACGAAAGCGTTCGTCCCGGTGTTACCGGCCTGTGGCAGGTCAGCGGCAGAAACGACACAACGTTTCAGCAAAGGGTGTATTGGGACGGGTGGTATATCAGGAACTGGTCGTTCTGGCACGATGTCGTGATTTTGTTCAAAACCATTTCGGTCCTGTTCAACAAAAACGGCGCCTATTAAAAAAATCTGCTTATTGCGTCTTAAAGAAAATCCGGTAAAGCCAGGCCGGGATATAATAGCGCCTTTTGTTCATGACCGTACCAATAATATCGCCGCCCTGATCTTCGATCATGTTTTTCAGGCGCTGGGCAACTGGTGCGCGCACACGCTCCGCTTCGATAATCAGGATCGTCCCCTTGACCATCGGCACGATGCTTGAAAGCGCGTTGCTGCCGGATACATTTTCGGAATAAAGAACGACAAGGTCATATTCGCTTTTCGCCCAGTTCAGGATGTCTTCGATCATGCCCTTGTCCGTTCTCCAGCGTGAAGCCTGTTCGATCGGGCTGGATAGCGCGGCGAAATAACAATGACTGCCTTCGAAATTGGCAAGGGGCTTGGCATCCGCTTTTTCAAATCGCTTTGTGTTCAGCGCATGGTCGTCCAGAGTAACATTCACGCCGTACTGGAACGCCGATTGCCGTCCCATGACCTGGATTAAAAGGATTTTGGCTTGCCGGTAAGAAGAAATATTAACCGCCGCCTGCAAGGCGATGTTCCCGGTCCCTTCCTTGCTATAGGCGCTTGTCAGGTGAACGAAAGAGTTACCTGTTTTTTCCTGATATTGGTCTATGGCCCCGATCACTTGCGAGATCCCGGCGGCGGGGAGATTCATGTTGGCAGAGGCATCAAAGGAATAAACCGGCAAGGGTTCGTTGAAATAACTTTGCCCTTGTGCGTTATCGTGCATGTTATCTGCTGTGGATGCTGCTTTACTCATCTTGCTACTTATCAATCACCGTTATCATCCAGTCTGTATGACAGGCCAAGGCCGACAGACGGACGTAAGAATTGCTGGATATTTTGTTCATAATGGACGAAGGCTTCGGCAACGCCCGTGCGCGGAACGAACAGTATGTCGTAAGGCGCAAGCGGTACATTGGCCTGCGGGTCCAGACCGTGCGCCGCCAACTGGTAATCCGCCAGATAGTTCGCGTTGGTTCCGTCATTCATCTGGCGTGTAATTACGATTTCTTGAACATCGGCGGAATGTTCGACATCGCCTGCCATTGCCAGTGCCTGAAGCAGGGTCAGCCTTGGTCCGACATATTCATATTCGCCGGGCTTTGCGACTTCCCCCAGAACGTAAAAGCGTGTCGGTGCGAAATTTTTAACGCTGACCGAAACTTTCGGGTCCGTCAGTTCCTGCCTGTACATGGCATTCAGTTCATTTTGAAGGATGGCAGGTGTGCGGCCGAAAGCGGGAATGTCCTGTAACAGGCTGGTGGAAATCATCCCGTCAGGACGTACCGTGACCATTTCGTTCAGTTCAGGGTTCAGGAGAAATCTGATATCCAGCTCATCGCCGATTTGAAGCAAATAAGGTTGCAGCTTCGCCGGCGCATCATTAAAAACGAGTTTCGAAGGTGCCTGCGGAAAGTTTCGCTCTGGTGTGGCGCAGGCGCTAAGCCCTATAACCGCGAACGCAAGCAGTAACCCTTTGATTGGAAAAACAAATCGCATAATACATAGTCTGGTTTGTGATGCTGAGAGCCCTAAACTAGTGGACTTTTCAAGATTTATCAAACCTTTTTTTATTAAATAAAAACAATTATTTAATGTAAAATTCTGTGATATCTTGCTTCGTAATTTTTTGCATTATGGTAATATGTGGCGGGCAACAGTAACGATAATGGCGACGGCAACGTATGAATAAACGGTTCGAAATTTTCTATTTTCTAAAAAACGCCCCGCTGGCGATTATCGCCTCGGCCTTGCCCGGCTTTGTGAATTACGCCGTTATCCTGTTCCTGGCATCGTTTTTCACGATGGAGGATGTCGGGGAATTCCGCCTGATAGTGTCTTACTTTATGTTGCTCGGTTTATTTTCCTTGAAGGAAAGCTCAAAAATCATGGTGCGCGCACAGGCGCTGGGCGATAACGAAACAAGTGCCGCTTTATTTTTCGCACGGCTTTACACCATTGTTCTGACGACGCTGGCCGTAGCGCTGGCATGGTTCGGCCAGAAACTGACGGGCCATGAAATTGTGCCCGACAGCCTGATGATTGTCGCGCTTATCAGCGTCTTTGCTTATCCCACTGAATTGTTCCTGTCGTACCTGCAGGCGGAAAAGCGTTTTACGGGACTGGCGATTATTTCAATCGCAAAATATGTAACCGCGCTCGCCGTATGTATGGGAGCCATGATAGCAACGCGGGACATTGCGGTTTCTGCCATCTCCATGGTCGCTACCATGGGCGTATTCAACGTGCTGTTCTATATCATATTCCTGGGCAGGGATTTTTTAAAACATGCTACGGCCACATGGAAGCCTTTAAGCGTGGCAAAAAGCCAGAGCACCCATGAATCCTTTACATTGAGCCTGGCAAACTGGCTGCCCGGTACGCTGGAACATGTCGACAAGATCGTGATTGGCGCTGTCTTCGGATTGGAAGTGCTGGGGCTGTACACGCTGTGTTTCTCAACCGGACGCTTTATTTATAACGCTCTAAAACCTGCTTTTTACATTTATTACCGCCACTTTGTTGACAAACTGCCAAGCCGCAAACTGCTCTGGCTGGTCATGGCATCCTTTACGGTCTTTGGCGCTCTCCTCAGCCTGATATTTTATGCAGGCACGTTATATATCCCGTTTTTTGAAAAGTTTTCGGGCGGCGAAAGCATCGTCTATATCCTGTTTTTATCATACGGCATTGCCATGGCCGATGCGGTGTATACCCAGTCATACGGGATTAACAAGGACAGCAAGTCACATCGCCTGTTGATCGCGAACACGGGTATCAGTCTGTTTTGTCTACTGATGTTCGCCGGAAGTACACTCGCCAGCGCTGGAATAGCGCTTATCATCTGCGCTCTGCATTACCCAGTCCGGCATTTCGGCACGATAACCCTGCTGTCGATGATCAACGGCAGGACCGCAGACCGCTCGCTTTAACATCCAGATCACACAGCCAGCGTTTCAGCGCGTCGGCATCACGTTTATTGCGTATGTACCTGTTCCCGTTCGGTATGGACAGGGCGTGGCGCTTTTCTTCCATAGCCGGCATACCGCCGATATCGCCTTCGCTTTCTATCATGTTCAGTGTCCCTGCTTCGATCCCCTGCATAAGCTGTGAATCAACAGGATTGCGGGCGGCGGCGAAGCTTCCCGCATACGGCAGGACTTTATATATGAGCTGCGATGATCGAATGGTCGTCCAGCCTTTTACTTCCAGAAGGCGTTTATGGGACAGGGCAGGGTGCGACGGCGCAGGTTTCAGACACTCCGGCTTGGCATCGTTATTGAACGTATTATCGTGCAGGTAAACAGTGGTAATCGGCGCGACCTCGAAAAAACCGGGTGCAATGGAAACAGCCGGGTGTTTGCAATATGTGCGCTTCCCGGCGATATAAAGGTTGCCAATAACATCAATCGCCCCGCTTTGTTTTGTATTTTGTCCGATATCAAGATGCGTGGCGGCAGCGCCGGGCATCGCCACAATATTATTGATGAACGATACCGTGTTTCCGGACACAAGGCGCGGACTGCGTTGTTCCGACGCGGCCAGAACAGAACCGATAATATCCACGTGCCGGACATCGCTGCCCAGCAAAAGATTCATGGAATGCACCCCCTTTGGATGGCCGCCCGCGCGCAGGCCGTGCGCGATGAGCGAACGTTCGATACGCACGCCATCCACCTTGCCTTGTACGCTCATATTCTCATCAACGCCCCATCCGGCGGAAACATTGCGGATGACGATGTTCGACAGGGGCCTTGTTAACTTTGAGGAACCGAAGACAGACAGTGCATCTTTTTCACCCGCTTTTTGTTTGCCTGTCGCCTTCCCGGCATAGATCGAAAGATGAGACAGTTTCACATTACTTGCCCGTATATGAACCCCGTCGCCATACAGGACAATGCCGGGGGCGGGGGCGGTTTCACCCGCGATATAGGTGCCGGGATTCTCTATTTTGAGCGGGGACTGCAAATCAATGCGCCCGCCGACTTCAAACACGATCACACAGTTCTCGCAGGACTTGATAGCTTGCCGCAGCGAACCGGGGCCGCTGTCCTTTAACGTTGTAACGCCAATAATGCGTGTTCCCTGACGGATCCAGTCTTCTTGCGCATAGGAAGGGCAGGGCAGGCATAGGGTGAAAACAAAAAGGCAGACCGCAAAAAACACGAACAGGTGTATTGGGCGGGAGTGGGTCATCGTGCCAGAACGTCCTTAATTTCTTTCTCTTCACGGTCAACATAACTTTTGATCGTATGCCGTTCCATGATAAACGCCCGTGCATTTTTTGCGATCTTTTTATTGTCCGGGTCTGCCTGTGCGCTCTTAATGGCTTCAGCCAGAGATTGCGCGCTGACGTCTTTTGACAGGTAGCCCGTTTCACCGTGCTGAATGAGGGCCGTAGTCCCGGAAATGGGAGTGCCGATACACACCATGTCTGCGGCCATGGCTTCGATCAATACTTTCGGCAGCCCTTCGTGCAGGCTGGGCAGAATGAAGTATTTATGGCGCTTCAACAGCTCCGCTATTTCTTCATTGGACAGTACGGGATGATAGTCGATCTTGACGCCTAGCTCCCCGGACAGGCTGAGCATTTCATCTGTCGTACGGCCTTTGCCGACAACAACCAGTGAAATACCGGCAATCGATGCTGCTCTGACCATTTCAAGGATATTTTTTTGGTTCTCAATCCGGCCGATGTAAACGATGCTGTTATCATCGGGTTTTATATCAATATCGGATGCAAAGATATCTGTGTTTACATAGGTGGGGGCGACAAAACATTTCCGCTTATTAAACATCAGTTTTGTGACATAAGCCTTCGCATCGTTCGTCGTCACGGACGCCATATCAGCAAGGTTAAAGCCGATAAATTCGATCAGTAACGCAATAAACGCCTGAAGGTATTTTTTGTTTTTATAAAGCCGGCGTGAAAGAATATAGCCGCAACGAAGATAAAACCTGCCCCCGCAAAGCCGGACAAGCCACGCCGTCCAGCACCCGTTGATTTGGTTGGTTCTTGCGATTTGGACACCGTTCTGAACGGCTTGCTTTATTTTCCGGATATTTAGGGAATGTCTGATCGCTCCAAAAACAGATGTGACAGGTGTATCGGGGGCGACGAATTCAAAACGGTTTTTTATGTCATCGTCAATGTTCAGCGCGTTCAGGATGTCTTGGTCATTCTGCCCATAAGTGAAAATGACGACGTTGGAAAACAGATCGCGCTTCAGATATTCGATGCAGACCTCCAGTTCACGCCGGACAATCCCTTCGCGCTGCCATTTTTCAAGCGATCCTTTAAACGTCAGGACAAGTAGCAGTTTCATGCCACAACCCCGGTAAGTGTAAGAATTTCTTTCACAGCATCATCCCAGTCATTGAAATCAGACGTATCTACCATATACCGCTCAGGCGAAGATAGGGCATCTTTAATTTTTTCCGCCAAGGCTTTGGGGTTATGCGCGTCGAAATATATATGATCGGCAAGATTTAAATCGCGGTTGGCTTCGATATCGGACAAAATAACGGGAATGCCGTTTTGAATGGCTTCCAAAACGGCGTTTGACATGCCTTCATGGATAGAACAGTTGATATACAGGCTTTTCTTCTGCAACTCTTCCAAAACCGTATCGCGCTTCTGAACCTCGGCAAATTCAATATTCGCTTCCGGATTTTCGCTTAAATAATGTTTTAGCTCCCCGGCTTCCCCTGTAAGGTCAGCACCGCCGATAATGGTGATATGCGGCCCGCCTGTACCCAGAAGACTGGAAGCTTCGGCAAGGACAGCGTAGTTTTTTTGCATGGTCACACGGCCCACAGCCACGGCTGTGTTCTGCCCGCGTTCAGTTAAAGGGGTATTGTCATTCGCCCGGTCAATACCGTTTCTGACAAGTTGTGTCGGTATGCCCAGCCCTTCAAGGTGGCGCTTGATATTGGGAGCAACCGCAATCACCGTATCGGCATAACGGCAGAACTTTTCCGTCACACGCATGAAAAGCTTCATTGCTGGTCCCCACTTGTCCAGCAGGTAATCAACCGACCCGCTGCGCAAATGGATTTTGGCGCGGCGCCAGAATACGGCCCGCATCAAGGGGATCAGAACGGCAAAGTTTGTCCCGAATATGAACACGTGGTCGTAGCGGTGGGTGATGTATTGATACAGGGCATACAGGATATAGAGCGCCTTGTCGGTTTTAAACTTCCTGGATTTCGGAACCATGATAACCCGCAGGCCGCTTGGCGCATCCTGTCCCGGCGGGTGCAGGGACAACACGTCAATATCCGCATGCGGCAATGAGCGTGGAATAAAAGCATCCGCGAATTTTTCAATACCCCCTTCATAACCGAAAATGCCGCGCGGCCCGATAACAAGAAGGCGCGGCTTTTTATTTTCCACGTCCCAGGCTCCTTCGCAGTTGTCTCGCCCAGTTTGGTGTCGCCAGAAGAACGGCATATTGAAGAAGTGTCGGCCAGAAGGATAAATCACCGTCGCTTTGTGCGCAGTGTAGCAGACGCGCGGCCATGGAATGGAGAATCTGCCGCTTGCGTTTTGAAACCGTGATGGACGTCGGCAGGTACTGGCGCGTGACCAGAACTTTGGGAACGCAGCCAAAGCGCAAACCGTTTCTTAAGGCGCGTAAATAAAGCTCGTAATCCTGCGCATAACGGAAAGCCTCGTTATAAAACCCCAGGGGTTCGAGACTGGATTTTTTAAAGGATACGGAGGAATGAACGATGAAATTGCGCCGCGCCAGCTTGTTTGCGATGCCAGCATGATCGACCGGGCCATCGATGAGCCATTCGCGCCCGCTGCTTGGGTCAACCCCGCGCGCATGGGAAAAAACAATATCGGCATCAGGGTGCGCATCATAATACGCGGACAGTTCATCCAGCCTGGACGCATCGGGAATATCGTCATCGTCTGTACGTACGATGATGTCGCCCGTCGCAACCGCTAGCCCGCGATTAAGAGAGCGCGTCAGGCCAATATTGGTGTCATTCTTCAGCACGTTCATACGGGCGTCCTGAAGTATCGTGTCCGCAAGAAAGTCTTCTATCCTGCAATCCGGGTTATCGACAACCAAGATAACTTCACAAGACTGCGCGCTGCCCAGAAAAATGTCGGCTATTTGTTCAAGGTATTTGGATCCGGTTGTACCGATAAGGATTGAAAATCTGGGCGTACCCATCTTACACCCCCTTCGCAGGAATGGTTTTAGCTGAAGACGGTTCCTGAGCATCGGTTTCGTCTTTTAGTTCAAGAACGGCGCGCTGGCCGTTCAAACCGATATACCCGAACGCCCGTATAAGAATACCGGTAAGCGGGCGGCGGAACCGCCATTCTACCAGCTTTGATCCTGTGACCGAGACCGCCATAACGAAAACAAACGCAACAACAATAGCGGAATTGATCCCGATGTGCGGCGTTAACATTAAAATAATGGAAAGCCCGACGACCTGATGGAACAGGTAAATAGAATAGCTGTATTCCCCGGCCAGACGCGTTAAATGGCCTTTGCAGGCAAGTTTGTCGAAGATAAGGAACAAAGTGAAAATAGCGATGAATTCAACAGTATCCATGACTTCGAAGTCCGGGTTCAGCGAGGCGGCATAAAGGAACTGTGAGCAGACAAGAATGCAGCAAATGCCAAAAACCATATTGATATTGCGCTGGAACAGCAACATTCCCACGGCAAAAAACGGCAGGTATTGTGCAATGATCACGCCATGTAACAGTTTATTGTACAAGGTGTATTCGTCGCCACCCAGGGTAATAAGTATAAATAAGTCGGTCATTGCGAGAATAATAGCAAACCAGGAAAAGGCTTCGATATAGCGTTGTTTAAACAAAAGGGCAAAAATACCGACAAAAAGGTAGAATTTCAATTCGACCAGAATGGACCAAAATACACCATCAAGCCAGTTAAAGCCGAAATCTTCGAGAAAGAACGACGTGCCAAGGTAATCCCAGAATGTGCGGTCTGTGACGTCAAATCCTTTCGGTCCATCCGGTACGACCGGGGTAGGAAAACTAATCAGCCATACCAGAACAAACGTGTTGGCCAGTAAAAACAGAGGCCAGATCCGTGAAATACGTTTGGCATAAAATTCTCCAAGTGTTTGGCTGTTTTTAATGGTCTTTGCAATCAGATAGCCTGAAATAACAAAGAAGATATAAACCCCGATTTTTCCGGAGAAAAACTCCACCAGCGGAGGGGTGTCGGACCCCATATAAACGGCAGGTATTCTGTTTGTATAATGATATATCACGACAAGCAAAACAGCGATCCCGCGCAACTGCTCGATAAATAGATTCTTCTCTTTTGTTAAGTGATAAGGGTCAGGCATGTTTATCTCTATAGATGTTGGCTGTTTGCCTTTTGTAAGAGTTGGTGGCTTTGTGCAGTATTCGCATCATGTTTCGTTCCAGCAATAAATAGCTGAACAAAGAGGCGATTATTGAGGCAGTGATAGCAGTGATCACGAAAAGCGAAAGGCTTTCCAAGCCTATTTTGTTCCATATATAGGCAAACGGAACAAGGGCGAACGGGTGGCACAAATACAGGGAGTACGACGCATCGCCCAGTAGAACCAGAAATTGATTAAACTTGTTATGGCCGGACTGCAGCGGTTTCATCATAATCAATGACGCAGAAATCAGTAAGGCCGGAAACCCCCTGGCCAGGGCACGGAAATCGTTTTCATCTATATATGTCCCGGCGAGTATCCAAAGCCCGACACCCGTCGCAAACAGCGCCAGAGCTACAGGCAGTGGTATTGTACGCACCCGTACATAAACGGCATACAGCATCATCCCGTACAGGAATTCCAGCATGACCGTGTTTGCAAAGAATGAAAAAATGAAATGATTCTGTTCGAAAAAGTACCCGATAACATTCAAACCGATAAGAACGGCAGCGATATAATACTTTCTGGAGCTGTTTGCCAACAGCAACGCACCGGTTGCTATGACGTAAAAGAACATTTCGTAGTTCAGGGTCCATCCCTGTGCAAGAATAGGGCGCAATATACCGTTTTCGTTCGGCCATGGGATAAACAGGAACGACGTTAAAACATGCGCAGGCGAGAGTTCGCTTTTATCTATGAGCCCGGAAAACAGTACAATGGCCAGAACCATCAGAAGGCTATAGAACCAGTATATGGGGACAATGCGTATGATACGCCGTAACAGGAAATTCTTGGTGTTCTCAACGCTCGGCTCCATCTTGGTGCTGATGAACGTGATGATAAACCCTGAAATGATAAAGAACAGGTCGACACCGGCGCCCCACGGCACCCGCTCAATCAAACCGTGCATGTCATCGCTGATTAATCCGTTTTTATGGGCCTGTAAAAACACATGCCCGATCAGCACCATGAGAGCGGCATAAAACCGCAAAACCTGAACGCTATAGAGTTTTTGGCCGGAAGATGCTGTCATGTTGCATTCTCCGCGCCATTCAGTGTTTTTAGTCTGTCTTGCCGTTGCTTTGCGCAAGTTATCAAAACCGGAACAAAATACCAGATCATGAAATCTCCAAACAGTGGCCCGTCATTATGGAAGAAGATATGAACTATATAAGGGACAAAGCCTATGGCAATCAGCATATTTTGTTTGATTTTTAACAGAACATATGTGGCAAGGGGCAGGATAAGGACACCATATTTATGCAGCATATTCAGGTAATAGTTATGAATGGCGTTGCCTTTTATCGTTTCTGCGTTTTCATAAATAGACATCTGGTCCCAGAATTGCGGAACATACTTGGTGGAATCAAATATCAGCCCGTATCCCATGGGATGAGATGTAAAAAGCAGCCATCCGTAATCCCTGAGAGCCGTACGTCCGACGGATGATTTATCCCCGATGCGAAAGGCCCGGATATCAGTGCTTTGCATGTAGTTCAGGATTGCATCGAGATTGGAATAAATCAGCAACCCGAAAGGCAAAAGTGTAAAGAGGCCGAGCAGGGCAAGGGCAGGGCGCACGGATGTGACGTAGATGCCGGCGAATATCAGCCCGCCAAGAATAGGAGAGCGGTTGCCCGATATGATGGAAATGACGATTACGAGTGCAAGGGCAATCCATATCGGCCAAGTCAGAAGTTTTTTGTCCTGTTCCGGCTTAATGGCTTTTTGAAGGACGAAATAGGCCGCAAAGGCCAGGCAGGTTTGCGTCGCCAGATGGACGGGTGAAAAGGACAGTCCCATGGCTCGTGCCCGCTCTTGCAGGAAAAAACGGTACATATCATCGTTTTGGATCGCCTGCAGGCTGTCCCGTATATTCCATGCCGCGGATATGTCCAGAAATTGAAAAACGGCAAGCCCGGCGGAAAGCCCGACAACGACCATGAAAGCATAGACAAGCTTACGTGCGCCGATTGTATGAAGCAATCCGTAGCCGGTCAGAACGCCAATCGCGGCCTGTATATGCAGTTCAACGATCTGTCGCAGCACATCGCTGACCGGCAGACTGTTGTATAGGCTGACAATCAGCCCCAAAAGCGCGGCGTAGGAAATCACCAGCAAGACAGGCAGTGTATGCTTAATGGCATCAACAAACAGTCTTGGGCGCAGGACAAAAACCGACAGGAATAGGAGAACAACATACAGGGAACGCACGGGCACGCCGCCGGTCAGGAAGCGGACCAGCGCAATTGACAAAAAGAATAGAAGAATAGTGCCGAAGAAATAGGCATGCGCAGTAAGGGATGAATAAGCCGATGCCGAAAACACATTCACGGGTTCTGGCGCTATACTTTTATCCGCTGTGGCCGTATCGTTCTCGTTCTGCACGACTGAAAAACCCTTGCGCTGCTGCTGTAATAGCTAGCTGTTTAATTTTGTGCGCTCGAAATTAGCAATAACCGGCACACCAAGCGCTTGAGCAATCTGCTCCGGTGTGGAAAATCGTTCGTCCATAAATTCAAAGGCAAATCCGATGAACAGGCCGATGGAAAGGCCGGCAAGCAGAAAAGCCAGAAGGATGATGGCATTGGGACGGCCGATAGGTTTTGGCGGTGTCAGGGCAGGGTCGATAATTGTAATCCGCGTGATATTCTGGGCATTCAAAAGGTTGTTGACCCGCGCTTCTTCCCCGCGCTGCTTGTAATACCTGTAGTTCTCCTCATTCAGCCGCAGGTTCTGTTGAAGCTCGTTATACTGTCCGCGATAGGCTTCAAGCTCGGCAATCCGCTGGTTGATAGAGTCCACTTTCTGCCCCAGTTCAGACTCTTCTCCATTCACAAGGGAGTTGAGGTCCTTTTCCCGCTGATCAAGGTTCTGCCGCGCCACGCCAACGGCCTGATTTGCTTTTTTCTGGAGCGCGCTTTGGGACCGGTAATTATTTCTGTCCTGTGCGGCCTGCCCACGTGCCTCTGCCAAAGATTGGCGTGCATCGCTAACGGCATTATAGGCAATGGAGATTAATTCGCTTTTTTGTTTCAACAGTTGCGCCATTTCCTGATCAATATCGGAAATGCCGTGCTCACTTTTGAATTCATACAGTTCTTCCCGCGCTTTCTCGACTTTGCCCTTCATGGCACTGGACTGCTCATCCAGAAACTTAGTCTGCGCGGTATCATAAATATTCGCCTGCTTCGCGATGAAGGCCTCCATCAGCGTGTTGACCAGTTCGGAGGCAATCAGAGGATCTGCATGTGTGTAATAAATGTCGATAATCGTGTTGGTACCGTTGTTAATGACATTCAGGTCTTCCAGCACATTGGCCGCTGTGATTTGAATCTTTTCTTCGTCACTCAGTGCTGCCCACTTTTTCTCTTCGGACGGCTTTTGCTGAACGTGGATTTTCTCAATCCCCATCTTGGTGACGACTTCACCGAGCAACGCCTGGCTTTTCAGAATGCGGATGTAGGAGTCCAGCACTTCCTTGCGTTCGTAATTGGCGCTCTTGTTGGCCCTGCGTTCTCCGGACAGGTTAACGTCCGGCCGGGCCTCCTCGCCGAATTTCACCAGCATGCCGCCCTGTGCTTTATACATATCGTTACTGTTGGTCACGATAAACGCGCCCAAACAAGCAAACAGTAAAAAGATGAAGAAGATTTTGTATTTCTGGCGGAAAAATGCGTGAAGAATACCGCGTATATTATATTCAAAGCCCATATGCATACCCCGCTGCTGTAGCGGTTGCACTATAAAAGTCGGAATAGTTGAAATCAACGATTATTTTTACAGAATTCCGGATATTTTTAGAGCCTGATTACTTGCAAAGCCGGAAGTTTCAAAGTATGGTACGCGGGCTTTTCGGGCGGTTAGCTCAGCGGGAGAGCACTACGTTGACATCGTAGGGGTCACTGGTTCGATCCCAGTACCGCCCACCATTTTCCATAATATAAAAAACATGTTTATGCGACCGTTCCGGAGACGGAGCGGTTCGTTTGCCGTGTACAGGATTATAAATCTGCTTCCTTGATGAAATACTCTGGCAGGTGGGCATAATATAGATGGTATAAAATACATGTTCATGTCCGATTTTTATTGACGAAAATCAAAAAATATTTAAGATGATATTTAAATATAAAAATAAAATTTAACAGGGAAATTAAATATGCAAGCGCACTTTACTTGACTGCGGCAAGCCGCATTTATCCTCACATAGAAAATTATTGACGGGCGATTACTTGTCCGGCCGATAGGTATTTTTTGTGGCTTCTTAAGCTTATTTGTTTAAGGGCAGGGGGAATTCATAACAAAAATAAACCGTGCAACAGACCGGCTTTAAGCAGCTTTTCTGAACGGTAAAACACATAAAAACACACACAGGGAGTTAACTATGACCAAAGGAGCAAACCGCTTTGGCGACCTACAGGCACGCCTCGCACAAGCAGACACAGGAACAGAAACAGATCGCGGCAAAAACCGCCTGCGCGAACGCTTTCGTTCAACGGAAGAGCAGGACAACACGCGAACGCAAACCGCCGTTGAGCAATCCGAGTTCTATAAAACACTGATTGATCCGGATATCGAACCCGAAAAAAAGGTCGAATTGCTGGCCGAAATGATGGTGTTTGATGAAGAAGATCTGGAAAAAAATCCGGAACAAATGAAAGAGATGAAGGCAGTTGTTGCACAACTCCTGAGTGATTTCAAACAATACAGCGTTGATGTATTGGAACTGATCCGCGATAACCCGCTTTCCGAACTTGGTACGGATATTAAAAGTGTTTTTGAACGGTATCACCAGGTCGTATCGGAAAGAGAAGGCCTTGACAAAAAGCTGGAACTGATTGATGAGGCACTGAGCCGCCACGGTGGACCGGAAGGTCTTGTCAAAGCACTTCACAGTGCGAAAAACAACGCCGGTGAGCAGGAAGCATTCAAGGAAGAGTTGGATGAAGCACGGCAGGAAGTCGAGCGTATGGGTGGAGACCTGCGCGGACTGGACGGCGCAGTACGTGTCCTGACTGCCAGCATTAGCGAAGCAGAAAGCGATTCATTCCTTTTCTTTAAATCAGGAAAGAAACGTGAAATTGCAGAGCAAAAAAAACAGCTTGTCGATAAGAAGATCGACCGTGAAAAGCTGGCTGCCGACCTTGAGGAAAAGAAAGAGCAGTTAAGCGCGAAAGCCGGAGAGTATGAAGCGCTTCTAAAGGATGATGATTTCATGCTTCACCAGAGGATCCTGGAAATTTTGGATGTGGGATCCCCGGAGTTCAAGGAGCAGATTGCACGCCTTGCGCAGTTGACCATTGATTATGTCGGTGACACGGAAACTATTCTGAGTGACAGCCGTGATCAGATCGCGGCCTTGCTGGAAAGAAGTCAGCGCGTCCTGAACATGATTCAGAACACCGGTGAACATGTGAGCGTCCTTCTGGCCGCGCAGAACAAGGCGCAGGGCATCAACACCGATAAGCTGACCGGCATAGAAGCACAAGCGCAGCAAGCGTCCGGACTGGAAGGAATGAAGCTGGCCAAAAAGCGCACGGCCCTGAACCGCCACATAACGGATACATCCGGCGCGGTTCGTTCATCCGCCTTGATCGGTCAGGAGCTTAGTAAGGTCGAAACGTCGCAGGTCGCTTTTGTCGGCCGCCTGCACGAAGGTCTTTCCGATGCGGAAGAACAGCAGCTCATTTCTACCGGCAGTGCGTCTATGACAGGGGTCGCAACGCTAAGCCGCGTGGAATCTCTGGCTGCCCAAATTCCCGGCCTGATAGCCAAAGGGCAGTATGCACAGGACAGTGAATATGCTCTGGGAGAGTTGAACAAGGAATTCGAACGGGCACTGGCCGCGAAAATTTCCGGAAACGACTCTTTGGGTACATTCACGGACGTTCTGAAAGACGTACGCGAAGCCATGCGTGACAGGACCGACCTGGATATTGAAATTGCCAGACAAAGAAAAGGCCTGATTGACGGAATGATTGAGGAGACAGAAAAACTGGCTCGTATCAATCAGGAAGCACAGTCCATTGAAGGTGCTGTGAACCAGGAACTGTATGGCAAAAAACCTGATGCTGCTCAGGCAGGTCCAAGGGGTGGCGGAGGAGGCGCTGTGCCCGATGGCGCTGCTTTAAGAATGGTCATTTAGTGACCTGTGTGGGGTGGAGCCGTGCCAATCGCGGTTGCGGCTCCACTGCACGAAATAAAAAATAAAGTTTTCAGGGAGAATAATAATGTCTAAGGCACGTTCAAAGAAAAACGGCACGGTTTTGTACGATCTGGAAGATCACGTAGAAAATAATGATGCAGAGTTCAAATTGGTTGGAGACGGTGATATTGAAAAAATATCCAGTATCCTGGGGCAAAGCCGTAGCCCGAACCTTTTATATATAGGTAAATCCGGGCTGGGAAAGACAGCCAACCTGTACGGGATTGCCCAAAGGAAGAAAGTAACGATTGATGGAACGCTGGGGCCGGATGAAACGCGGCTGCCACTTCATATGATCGACAGGCGTTACCTGGTGCTGGATACCAACCGCTTGTTCAGCCGGAACGACCCGGAGCGCATCCAGCAAAAATTGCAGGAAATATTCGCGGAACTGGATAAGCCTGGCCGCCATGTATTGATTATCGAAGACATGAACGACTGGCTGCGCGGTATCGAAGATAACCAGTGTCAGGGCATGATCCCGTCCTTTATCAACCAGTTGAAGCGCGGATCGTTCCAGTTGATTGCCATGGTCCGCGACGAACCAGGCAAAAACAATCTGGCCCGTATACTGGAAACACATTCCGAGATGACGGAACTGTTCACGGTTCTTGAAAAGAAACCACCAAGCAAGGACGAGGTGCTGGAGATTATGCGCCGGAGCAAGGGAGCGCTGGAAGCCCACCACGACGGCCTGCATATCACCGACGAAGCCAATGAAGAAGTCGTCAACCTGACATTTCTTTACCCGAATTTACGCCAGTACATGCGTGAACAGCCCGCACGGTCGTTGCGGATGCGCGACCAGATCGCCAGCACCTTTGTATCCAGAAGGCAGTCCAGACCGCAGGAACTTATGGAACTGGAACGTGAACTGGAAGGCATAACGGAAAAACTGGAAGCCGGAGATGAAACACCGGAATTACTGGCCGCAAAAGCAACCGTTGAAGCACAGATCGATCAGGTGCAGGAAGCATGGGACAAGAGAACGCACGAACTGGGGCAGGCTTACCTGAAAAAACGTAATCTGGAGCGCGACCTTCAGGAACTGGAAGCCGATATAGAGGACGAAAAAGAAAAAATAGGCGAGTCTTTTGAAAGTGAACATGGCCGCACGATGACCGATAAGGACATGGCGAACCATAAAACTCCGAACCTGAAAGAACTGGAAACATATGCCCGCCAGGCGCGCAAGGAACTCGCTGATGCCGATGAGGCCGCACAGGCCATCAAAAGCGATCACAACACCCAGTTAACATTGGACGTCAATGACATTCGCGCCGGTTTCAGTGAGATGACAGGAATTCCGGTCAAGGACCTGAACGCGGACGAAGCCACAAAAGTCATGGGACTGGACAAGCGGTTAAAAGAGAAAATCTACGGACAGGACGATGTCGTCGATACGGTCTCTGGCGCTATCCGCAGGGCCAAGGCCGGATTGAAAGATCCGCAGAAACCGATTGGGTCGTTTATGATGCTGGGGTCTTCCGGTGTCGGGAAAAGTTATATGGCGGAATGTCTGGCTGACGACCTGTATGGCGATAAGGAAGCGTTGACCGTATTCGATATGAGCGAATTCATGGAACGCCAGAACCTGTCCCGCTTGATCGGAAGTACGCCGGGTCTTGTCGGTTTTGGTGAAGGCGGAAAATTGACCAACGCCGTTCGGGTGCGCCCGTACCAGATTATCTTGCTGGACGAGATTGAAAAGGCGCATCCCGACGTGTTCAAAATCCTGCTTCAGGTGTTGGACAAAGGCCGTTTGAGCGATGAAGTGGGTACCGTCGATTTTCGCAACACGGTCATCATGATGACCACCAATCTGGGACAGGAACTGTCATTTGATCCGAACCGTACATCCAGAAACAGCCGCGACGATATTATTTCGGCAGTACGCCGGATATTCCCGCAGGAACTGATCAACCGGGTTGACGATTTCATGCTGTTCAAATCATTAAGCCCCGAAAACGTGCAGAAAATTGTCAGACGGGAACTAAAGGGCCTGAACGGCATGCTGGCCGGAAGGAACATGGAAGCCGTTCTGCCGGACGAAGATGTCGCCAGTTTGGTCACCGACAAATACCGTGAAGAAGAGGGCGCGCGCCAGATCCTTAAATTCATCAATAACAATATGACGGATCAGGTTGCGGATATTGTTCTTAGCCATTCGCATGACAAGAGCGGCGGCACGATTATGGTTCGTTACAACCCGGATGACGACCGTTTCGATGTCAGGTTTTCAAAGGGCGGTGGCGGCGTCATCAAGCCGTTTGAGATATCGCCGGATGAAATCCGCCCAGTTGGAGGGGGCGGGGCAGGTGGCATACCCGGAGTGCCAGGGGGCGCAGCAAGGTCGGCGTTTGCCGCATTTGCACCGTCCTTCCACTAACAAAAATAAAAAAACAGGGAGAAAAAAATGTCCAAAGACCATCAGGACGAAGCATTAAGAAAGGCGAGGGAAACGATCCGCGATCTGGATCGCGACCGACAGCAGGAAAAAAGCCGCACAGATTTTGAAGAAGAAGCGGCGAAACCAACTGGCGGATTTGCCGAACAAATCAGGGAAACAGCCAAGGCAGCCCGAACGATAAACAAGGCCGTCGGTATTGCGTCAAAAGCATACGAAAAACTGAAGAAATACACCGCTCCGGTATTCTGGATTGCAGGCAAGCTTGTGCGCGGGGCGGGAACAGCCTTTAAGCACGCCGCCTATATGAAAAACCGGGACGGGTCATTCAAGCTGGATGAAGACGGTGACATGATTTTTTCTGGGAACAAACTGGCTTGTACATTTGGCGTGGCGACTTGTATTGGACTTTCGGCATATACCGGTATGAATTACGCATATTATAACGGTACGCATTTCGAAGAACTCGTATACACGACCGGAAAACAGGAAATTGTCAGCGGTGAGTTGTATCATGTAACGGGCTGTACCTCTTTGCCGTGCTCGACAGACAGCGACAACGGAAAATATTACCAGATAACGCAAAGCTGGTTCGCACCGCGCCTTTTGTATCCGGAAGAGACAGTTTACGCCAATATTCCGCAGCAAATCGCCGCCTGCCATTTCGAAGGGTACGGGATTTATTTTAAAAGCCTGAAGCCGATTATGAGATGGGCGGAGTGGTACCAGAACATTGAAAGCGCATCCTGCCGTACGCTGACAGAAGCGGAAATCCAGCAAAGTATTCATGATGGCGGCGCTCCGGAAGTTCCGCTCACAAGGCCGGCGCCCACGGAGACTGCTCCGGCTCCGGCACAAGCGCCGGCACCAGCCTTACAATAAAAACAGGGAGACAATCAGATGGGAAAAAAACCGGAAGAAAAAGACATCATCGACCAGCTTGCCGATGATATCGCGGATGGCGTCGCAGAAATGAGAGCTGATTTTAAAGATGCCAGCGACGCCGTACGAAAGGGAATAAAAGGCGGGATTAAAAAGGCCGGGGAGGCGTATGATGAAGCAGGAAAAGTGATCGGCAAGGATCGCCTTTTAGGGGCCAGTATCGGGGCTTATAAAGGATGGGCGATTGGAAGCTTTGGCGGCCCTGTAGGCATGATCAAAGGAGTGGTAATCGGTACGGTCTTTGGGTATGTCGCCGGACCGAAAATAAAGGATTGGTGGAGTGAAGACGACCGCCCTCAGGATAACGATCCGGATGCGCCGCCACCGGAAACAAAAAACCCGGGCGCAACTGATCAGCAGGAACGCAAACCACCCGGTATGCATAACAAAAATGAATGAGGATAATGCCGGATTAATATTCCAGAGCGAGTGTTAAACCAACCGCATGGGAATCATAGGACGCAAACGCCCGGTTTGAATTACGTTTTCTGTAATCGTATTCAAATTTCAGTTTGGCATTTTGATTCAACAAATAACGGCTGTTCAGACCCAGGTCGTAAATATCATCGTCACGATCAAGAGGGTTCAGCGCCTGACTGGTTTCAAAGTCGGCGTTTGTGTATGAGGCATCAGCCCCTACAGACAGCTTTTCATTGTAGATATGCGTAAAGTCAGCGCCAACGCGCGTATTCACGATACCGGACACGCCGTTTGTTGTGCTGTCCTTGATCCAGCGGTCAAAGCGCAGGCCCAAAATATCATCCGGTGTGATGTCCCATTCCCCGTCGAAATAGAAATCCAGCTCTTCGATATCGCTAAGCTGCATGGCGTCATAGTCCTGATCCATATAACCGACATAGGTGTCAAAGCGGAAGTCTTCACCCGGAACGTCTCTGGAGACACCGGCTGCGACATTATATCCATCAGAATCCAGACGGTATGTGCTGCTGGAATCTACGCGGTGATCGTAATCTCGCTCATTGGCTGCTGCACGAATGTAAAACACATAAGGTTGAACAAATTCATAACCCAGCTTGCCGATGACCTCGCGTTGATCATGGTCGCGGTCATCCTGGTTACTGAACGTCGAGTCACGTCTGAAAACAGAATCGTAATCATAAGAATTCCAATACCCGGCAATTTCGTAATGGGTCAGGTTCCGTTGCCCGATAAATGAACTTTCAAGGCGGTACAAATCATATTCTACTGGCTCTGAGTTAATGGACCCCGCATCGTCTTCGAAAGAACCGATGCCGACATGCCCGTGTTTGTACAAAGCGCCGACACGTAATGCATCAGTTGTTGAAAAATCGTACCGGCCATCTGCTTCGACAACCCAGTCAGCGTAGTTGTTACGCTCATCAGCAAGGTAATAACCGAATTCCGGCGCAAAACGAAAACCGAACTCATGCTTCGTCAGGTTACTCTCAAGATTGATCTCCGGTTCGAAACTGAAAACGAAGTCGCTTTCTTCACCGGACGTGGCCTTGTAAATGTTATCCAGATACTTTGCGCCAAAGTCGCCTTCTATATCCAGCGTCATAAGGGAATACAGCCAGTTGTCAGAAAGATTGAAGGGAGCCTTCTTTTCCTCCGACGGTGTGCCGAGCACAGGGACATCGGATGAAGCGGAAGCTCTCTCCTCAGCTGCAAGCGCAACGGTACTGGTGCCGCACATCAAAAGCAATGTGCCGAAGTAATTGGAAAATCGAAAAGTGTGTTTCATTCTATTGAACCCTAAATACATACAACACCAGATCAGTCACTAAGGACTTTACTGGCCTCTGCTGATAAAGCATATCCTCCTTCGCGAGCCTTTTCCAGCCAATACCTAGCTTTATCCTTGTTTCTTTTAACCCCATAACCATTGGCATACGCAAGCCCAATTTCATATTGACCCTCAGCATTCCCGGCTTCGGCGGCTTTTTCAAACCACTTGGCTGCGTCTTTCTCGTTTCTGGAGCGCCCCTGGCCGATTTTTGCCTGTCGCGCGAGGATAAGCATGGCCTTGGGTTCGCCCTTGTCGGCGGCTGTTTGATACCACTGGGCAATGACTACCGGATCACGCTGTTCCAGTGGTTCGGATTCCAGCTTTTTAGCGATTTCATAAGCGGCCCTTCCGGAGCCGGCATCGGCGGCAAGTTGATACTGGCGCTGAATCATTGCCGAATACCCCCGCCCATAACGTTTTTCAAGCTTCCGGACATAAGAAAAAGCTGAATCAGGATTTTTACGGTACGCGTTCATGTACGAAGGCTTTGAGTTTGTGTACATCGTGTCCAGCATCACCATCGCTTCCATTGCCCCTTTGCCTGCGGCCTGCCTGAAGTAGGTAGCAGCAGCCTGCATATTTTCTTTTTGACCGCGGACGAAATTTTCGTGTCCCAGATTGATAAGCGTGGATGCGCTCATGCTTCCGGCAGGCAGTTTTTTGTGCCAGGCCAACGCTTCAGTTGAGTTTTTCGAAACGCCACGACCAGTTTCGTAAGCAGAAGCAACATATTTGATTGCTTGAACATTTCCGGCTTCTGCCGCCTGAAGCATAAGGACAAAGACATCCTCTTCAGGGTTTTGCCGTGTGCCGGACCCCATCCAGTATTCAGCCAATTCTTGCGCTGCGCGGACATTGCCTTTTTCTATGGCTTTGCGGTACCAGGTTTCAGGGTTTTTGCTGGACCCGAAATAGTGACCTTTATCGGAATAAAGCCGCGCAAGCTGGAGTGCCTTGCCGCCTTCGGAGTCCTGCCCTGAAGAAAGCTGTTGAAGCATAATTTCTTCCGCCTTGCGGGCATGTCGGATCGCATCTTCCACTCGTCGTTCCTTCTGTGCCAGTTTCATCAGGCCGATATTGGCGCCGGCAGATATATCGGTAAAAGGCTCATAAAGGGTTTTAATTTCAGCTTCTTTGCCGCGTTCCTTCTCATAAAGGCCCGCCAGGTTCAGAGAGGCATTCATATGCCCGGCCTTGCTGGCCTGCTCGAGATAATAGCGGTACTCCTTCATGCGCCCGTTTTCTTTGGCGATTTCGGCAAGGCTGTAAGCTGCCTGCGATGCAACTTCAGGTACAGGGGAGTTCAGCGCTTTTAAGTATGATTGAGAGGCCTGATCCAGATCACCGGTTTCACTCACAACACGGTCTGCTTCCTGAAGCGCCGCACCTCCCGGCTTGTATCCTACGGCGGTTTCACAGCCGGTCAAAAGCAGAGCGGATAGAGTGGAACACACAGTCAGTCTAAGAAATATAGTTTTAAAACCATAGGTTTTCATGGTACGTCCTCCGGAAGTTAGGCACACATTAAACATATTTTTTGAAATATAAGGTTTTCTCTATCCTGTAACAGCCCGCGAAACAATAAAAAAATTAATACGGGCGGTAGCATTAATTTATTGCTTTTCAACCACACATCGTTATATAACCCGCGTGAACCGCTGGATATTGTGTTTTTGGTGTATTACGTAAAATGAAGTCGTTAACAGGACATCTTCAGGGGCACTTGCTGTACCTGTCGGCCTTGGCCGCTTACACGGTAGCCCTGCCGGATTCAATTTTTGATCCTGAATCAAGGGATTACCTCCTGATTATCGGTTTTATCGCGATCTGGCGCTACTCCTGGTGGGGCATAAATCTCGGTCGTTTTCTGGTCTATAAAAACCTCGTGTTCCCGAAATGGCGAAAAGAAACGCAGGACAACCTCGCAAGCCTGCTTCCGTCCCATGTGTATCTGCTTGTAACCAGCTTCCGCATTGATTCCGAAACGACGCGTCAGGTATATACCAGCGCGATGGATGAGGCGAAGAACTTTGCCATGAAGCATGACAGGCCTGTCACGGTTCTCGCCTCAATTGTAGAGAAGGCGGATGAGGTTATTATCAAAAGTCTGTTTCAAAACAAGGATATGCCAGGCAATGTAAAGCTTGTGATTATCCGTATCGCCGGTACCGGTAAACGCGATGCACTGGCCTATGGTTTCCGGGCGATCGCCAAGGAACGCCCGCCTGCTGACGCGATCGCCGCGGTGATTGACGGTGACAGCCTTTTAGAAGAAAACCTGATCGAAAAATGCGTGCCGCTGTTCAAATTGCACCCGAAACTGGGGGCTTTGACGACGGATGAGGTCTGCCAGGTGGAAGGCAACTGGACATTCCGCGAATGGTACAGCATGCGCTTCGCTCAAAGACACATATATATGTCTTCAGTCAGCTTGTCTAAACGCGTGCTAACGCTGACCGGACGTATGTCGATGATGCGCGCCGATATCATCGCCGATCCTGAATTTATCGAGCGTGTGGAACTGGACTGGATCGACCATTGGCGTTTGGGCCGCTTCAAGTTCCTGACCGGTGACGATAAGTCGTCCTGGTACCATATCCTGAAAAACGGCTATGAAATGCTTTATGTGCCGGACGTAAAGGTTCTGACCATCGAAACCCCGCCGGATCCGAATTTCTTTAGAAGCTCTATCGTTCTGATGCGCCGCTGGTTCGGTAACATGCTGCGCACCAACGACCGCGCCATCCGCTTAGGGCCAAAGGATATCGGTTTCTTCCCATGGATCAGCATTATTGACCAGCGTATTTCAATGTGGACGTCTCTGACAGGACTGACGGTAACAATCCTCGCTACCTTTACGACAACGCCGATGGCCTTTATCTTCTATCTCTACTGGATGATGCTCACGCGTTACATTTTGGTCCTGACATTCCTGTTCTCACGGCCACGCGTCAGCGCCCTGTATCCGTTCTTCCTGTATTACAATCAAATTGTAGGGTCGTTCGTAAAGACGTATGTTTTGTTCCGCCTTGATAAACAGAAGTGGACACGGCAGAACACGACCCTGAATACGGATAAAAACGCGATACAACAAAGACTTATTAATCTGGGGTCTTTTTACATGCATGCCTTTTCTTTCACGCTGTTTGTTGTAGCTTTGGGCACGGCGACCGGCATTTTAAAAATTCCAGACTTCTCATACTGGTTCAGCACAATAGGAGTTTAATAGATGACAAACGTTAAAAACTTAGTCCACGAAGCGGATGCCCAGCGTCACCATGTGCGCGTCAAGCTGCCGGCCAAGATCAATATCGGCGGGCATATTTTTGAGACCGGCGACTGGTCAACAGCGGGTGCAAGCATAGCCGCGGCAGACAAGGAGGGTATGGCCATCCTGTCAGCGCAAAAGGTTCATAACGCGCTGCTGATGTTTAATTTTAACGGATTTGAGCTGAACGTACCGATGACGGTGGAAGTACGCCACGCCAAAGAAGATGCGGGCGAGGGCGTTATCGGACTGCGCTATGTCGATATGACACAGGAACAGATCGTCATTATGCAACAACTGGTAAACAGCTATGTGACAGGAGAGCTGAGTTCTGTCGGGGAGCTGATCCACGTTATGTCCCGTAATAATTTCACAAAACCGCGCCAGATCCCGAAAAAAGAGGACATGACACCGAAAGAGCGCGCCATGGCGCTGTTGAGGAAGTTTGCGATCCCGGCGATCTCGTTGATCCTGCTGTCCTACGTAGGACTGTCCGTGTTTGAACAAAACTTCATTGTAACAGCACAAAAGGCGGCGGTAACGGCAGACAGTCAGGCAGTTATCACCACGTCCGGCGGTGTTGCGAGCTTCAAAGACCTCCACCCCGGTGCCAGGGTCAAAAAAGGCGATGTCCTGATGACAATTCTGTCTGCGACAGGGACAGTGTCAGGCGTAGACAGCCCGTGCGATTGTATTGTCGAGCAGCGTTTGGGCAACACCGGCGAGATCGTAACCAAAGGCCAGACGGTCTTTAAACTGGTTCCGGTAGACAGCCCGCTGCACGTTGAATCGTACGTGGAATATAAAGACGCCATTAAAATCGACGAAGGCCAGTCCGTGACACTGGATCTGGCGGGCGGCAAAGGCCGCATCGGTGGCGAGGTTCTGGGCCTGAACATGAATTCGGGAGAAGGACGCCTTGTGATCGTAAAAATCCGTCCGAAAGAAAAATTGGACGCAGACCTTGTCGGCTTGCCCGTCGGGGTTAGAATTAATGTATTCGGAAAAGGCGCAAAATAGGACTGTATAGTATGTTGTATGGACGGAGATCACTTCCGTTAGTATTTGTAACGGCCCTAGCCGTGGTGATGGTCTTTATGGCCGTGACCTTTGTTCCGCGAGGCTTCACTGCGGAACCCGACCCTATGTCCGCTCTGGAAAAAAAGCTTCTGCAGGCGGAAACGGCAGCAGATAAGGAGCAGGGCATTACGCT
>JAUHXT010000056.1 GCA_030426925.1 Alphaproteobacteria bacterium
CGCCTCGATGGCCTTATCCAGATCTCCCAGCCCCTGATAGGCGTTACCGAGGTTCAGCCAAGCCCCTTCATAATCGTCTTGTAATTCTACGGCTTTTTGCGCTGTTTCCAGGGCCTTTTCATAGTCGTGCATTTGCCAGTAAGTGTGCGACAGGTTGCTGTATACCTGCGGTTTTTCAGTGCCCATGTCTACCAGCCGGGACCATGTCTTCAGGGCCAGTTCCTTATCGCCGTTTTCAGACTGCATGATGGCGAGGTTGTTAATACATTCGGTGTCTTCGGGGTCGATCCCGTTGGCTTGTGCCACAAGTCTTAAAGCTTCCTTAATATTGCCGCGCTGGTAGGCAATGACGCCTAGCATATGCACCGTATCAAAATGATCCGGGTAAGCGCCCAGAATGTCCTTATACGTACGTTCGGCAAGAATCAGGTTTCCGGAAGCGTGGTGCTCCTTCGCGAGTTCCAGAGCTTCTTCCAGTGTGACTTGTACGGGATTGGCCAAAGTTTACTCCTAGGTGTCTGTTATTTATCAATTTTTCGTAGAATATCGTTAAAAATGTATTTTAACACTCTTTTAATCATACGAATGTAATGTATTATAGTGGAGTGTAATGTAGTCGCAAGGATTGTGTCCTGCATGCACATTTGTCGTTTAACCTACTCTATTGATCGGGGGATCACTATGAAAAATAAGAAGATGATCGCTTTGGGTACCGCACTGGTGACCTTGAGTGGACTGGCCGCTGCTACCCGCGCCAAGGGTGCTGCCGGTACAGGTACAATGTCTGCTGTTATCCTGCAGGCAATCGCAATTACAAACCTTACGAATTTGAACTTCGGTGAATTCACATACACTGCTGCCGGTACACTGACAATCAGTACGGCCGGCGCCCGCGGTAGCACAGGTGGTGTTAACCCGCGTGCAGGTAGTGCCGTGTCACAAGGTGTTCTGGATATTACTGCCGGTGCTGCTGGTGCTTCTACGCGTATCCGCATCGACCCGACTGCCGGTCCTTCCTTTACTGTGAAAGAAACCGTTGGTGGTGTTGCCACAATGAACGTGAAATCCTTTACGTTTGCATGGAACGGTGCAGGTCCGGCCGCTACTGTTACGGCTAACATGGATGTTGCGCAGAATATCAACGTTGGTGCAGCCCTGCAGGTTGCCGGTACCGAGATTGCCGGTAAGTATGTAGGTACTTACGTTGTTGAGGCTTCTTACCAGTAAGCCTTTGCTTAATGGTTTAACGACGATGGCTGAGGGCTGCGCGCACAGAACATGCGTGCAGCGCTATGCTTAGTTATAACTGAGTAAAAGGTATTGGGATGGAATCGAGCCGAATCAGGAAAATAGCAAAAGCTTCCTCTCTCACCGCACTGGTGACGCTAAGCTCGTTCTCATTTTACCGGGCAATTGCCGCAACGGCCACATTGCCAGTTATCGCAAGAATTATCCGCGCTATTGAAGTTAGTGTTACTGCATCCCTTGATTTCGGAACGCTTGCTGTAACACGTGAGGTTCAGGCAGAGGTGACGATCGATCCGTCCAGCCAGACATCCCGTATTGATGGTAGCGGAGCCATTTCAGCAGTCGGAGCGCAGCCGAAGCCTGGATTTGTCCGTATTAAGGGTGCGCCACAGGCGGTTATCGTATCTCTTGAAACCAATAATATGTTTATTACAAACGGCAATTCCTTTATGACCGTGAGTAATTTTAATTTGGGGAGTGTTCAGGGCGGCCCCACAATTACCGTAACGCCGGACATCAACAATTCTTCTGTGTTATTTCCAGTCGGGGCGACCCTGGTTGCACATACCGGTCAGGTGACCGGAACATACACGGGGAGTAACACAATTTTTGCGAATTACCAGTAAACTGAAACTTTATTAATAACTTGACACATAAAGCGTTTGACCTTCTATTGGCTTATTGAGTAGTATTTTCCGGCTAACCTTTGGAAAAATATGATAAAAAATCATCTAAAATTACCGAAAATAAAAATTATCGCGCTGACGGGGTTGGTGGGAGTCATTTTTGCCTCTGCTGTGTTCGTAGCGAAGGACGCGCAGGCGATTCGCCTGACCATGAAGCGTATCGAATTCGAGGGCAGTAAACGTACGGAAGTCCTGACCATCATCAATAACGAAGCGACCGCCCGTACGTACCGTATGGGCTGGAAACGCATGAAAATGACCGAAGACAGGGCGTTGGTGAACATTGGTGCGAATGAGACAGTACCGGGCCTGGAGGGCGTGGAAGATCTGGTTCGTTTTGCGCCGCGGCGTGTGACGATTCCTCCGGGGGGGTCTCAGCAAATTCGGCTGATGTTACGTAAACCAAGGGATTTGCCAGAGGGTGAATACCGCAGTCATTTCTGGGTGCAGCCGGAAGCGGAAGTGCAGAAATTTGATGAACAACGCCAAGGTGAGGGCGGTGTTACGCTAAAAATGCTTGCCGGTGTTACGCTGCCTGTGATTGTCCGGAATGGAAATTTAACCGCTACGGCCAGTTTTGAAAGCGGCAACGCACAGGTGCGGGGTGATAAAATCGAAATTGGTCTCGTTCTTACCCGGTCCGGCCAGCGTAGCCTTTATGGTGATATCGACCTGATTTGTAACGGTGGCGGGCAGCAGCAAATTCAGTCTATCCGCGGAGTTGCGGTCTATGCCGAAGTGACCAGGCGCAAGATTCAATTCAACATGCCTGTGCCTGCGGATGTTAATTCCTGCCGTCAAATTACCGTAACATACCGCGAGCCATCAGATGCGCGCGGGCAATTGGGTGATGTGATCGCCGAAACCGTCCTGAATCTGTCCTAGATTCTGGTCCTTGATTCTAAAAAAACCATTTCATATCAAGCTTTTTGATGTAGTTTTCAACAGGTCTGCTATACTTAGCTGGGGATAAATCCCGTTGTCCCGACACGTCTTTTTGTTTCAGCATGAAGTATTTCTATAAAACATATACTTTTGGCGTTGTATTCCTATTGTTGTCAGCCTTGTTTGTCGCAGGCGGACACAAGAACTTCGCTTATGCCCAGGTGGACGAGCTGAGCTATGAAGAACCAGAAGACATCATTCTCCAGATTATTGTTGATGATACGGTTGCCTTATCGAACGGGGTTTTAGGCGTCCGGTACAAGGGAGCCTATTACGTTCCTGTTGTCGAACTTGCTGAACTCTTTGAATTTGCGGTTGATTACGATGCGAACCGTAAATATTTAACGGGATGGTATCTGGATCCGGAAAACGCTTTTTCCATTAATGCTGAAACATTGGAAATCATCCACAAGGGGGAGACAGATACTTTGGGTTCGGACGAAATCCTGAGCGAGGATGTTTCACCGTTCCCTGAAGAAATGTATATCCAGGTAGAAACACTAAGTAACATTTGGCCCATGTCTTTGAACATCAACTTGGCGAACCTCAGCCTTGATGTTTATACGGAAGTGGATTTGCCGTTCAAGCTGCGTCTTGCGCGTGAGGAAAAACGGGAACGATTGCTGAGCAAAAAGAAGGTTGCAAAACTGGATCCCAGTACTTTGCCGCTGATTGAAAATCCTTACAAACTGCTGGGCAAACCGGTTATTGATTTGCAGGCAGATTCAAGAATTGACGGCGATAACAATACCCATAACCTTAATATCTCCGGTGTTCAGGATATCCTCGGCGGGACGCTTGATTTCGGAACAAAACTGACGCGCACGGAAGGCGAGTTTAAGCGGCCGGATTCCGTGCGCCTGCGCCTGCGCCATGTTGCGTTGGGTGATGACAAATACATTGGCGGTATTCGCGAAATAAGGGGGGGAGACATTCGGTTACAACAGCGGGATCTGGTGACCGGTAGTTCTTCGGGGCGCGGTGTCTTTGTTACGACGACGCCATTCCGTGAACAGGGTGAGTTTGACACGGTAACTATTGAAGGAAATGCCCCGTCAGGCTGGGAAATCGAATTGTACAGAAATGCTGAACTTCTGGAATTCGGAGAAGTGCAAGATGACGGGTTGTACCGTTTTGAAGACGTGCCGTTGTTTTACGGGAACAATGAAATCCGTGCGGTTCTTTACGGGCCGCAGGGGCAGGTAAGGGAGGATGTGTATTCGTATAACTTTAACGGGGATGCCATTGAACCGGGCAAGACGGAATTTTATGGCGGCGTGGTTGATACAAACGAAGACCTTATTACTGTTAAGAAATCCGATCAGATACAAGCGGAAGGAATGAGCGCAACGGGATACGCCTTTCATGGTCTGAACCGCAATATCACCTTGTTCGCCGGAGGATCGCAGGTTGTCACCTTGTCTGCGGATCAGCCGTTGAAATACGCCTCTACCGGTGCGTCTATCACAACGCCGATCGGTCCGGTGCGTGTCGAGGGGTTCAAACAAGCCGGCGGCGGAGAAGCCATTAGCGGACGGTTTGCAACACGGTTCCTGGGGACCAGTCTTAGCCTGCGCGGACAAATGTATAACGATTTTGAAAGTCCGGAAGCAGGATTTGGTACTGGCCGTAAGAAATTTGAAACAGAAGTCGAAGCGCAAAAGAACGTTCACCTGGGATTCGGGACTTTGAGCCTGGGTGTTAATGCTGAACACAGGGAAACAGAAGCCGGAATTCGTAACACCAGGCTGGCATCGCAGCAGTCGCTCGCGTGGCGTGGGCTGCGTTTGCAAAACCGGACATCAACACAAGTCCTGAACGATAAACACAGCAGTACGTCTGGTTCTATTAACGCGACATACCGGGTGCGCCGCTGGCGCTTCCGCCCGTCTATGAACTATAGCTATTTTCCGCAAGCGCGTGTTGACAGTGTTGGTGCCAGTGTGAACTACAAAGTGCAGAATAATTATTCCATCGATTTCCGGGCGACGCACGATTTCCCAAGTGCCGCTACGACTGCCGGTGTTACTTTCTCCAAGGAATTTGATAAGTTTCTGGCGTCTGTTGCCGGTGACTGGGACAGCGAAGACGGCATGACAGTTACGTTCAGGGCGTCCACATCCATTGGGCCGTTTGGCGAAGGACGGGAATATTACGTCAGCCGGGATAAGCTGTCCGGCCTTGCGCCGGTTCAGGCACGTGTCTTCCTTGACCGGAATTATGATGGTGTCTTCACCGAAGAAGATGACGACCCTATACCATCTGCGAAGATCAATGTTGGCGGGCGGCGTTCAAAAGAGGAAACGAACGAAGATGGCATCCTGACCATGATTCAAAGTAACGTGTATCAAAATACTGCAGCGTCAATTGATGAAGCCAGTGTCGATGATCCGTATTACAAGGCGGCATCTGCCGGATATGCAATTCAACCGCGACCGGCATCCATGCCGATGGTTGATTTGCCGATGATTGAAACGGGTGCGATCGACGGGTCTGTCTATTACAACGAAACGGGAAGTCCTGTTGAAGGGTTGACACTGGAACTGGTCAACACGGAAGGCGAAATTATACAGACATCTGAAACAGCGTTTGATGGTTTTTATACGTTTGAATTCGTTCCGCCCGGTTCTTATATCGTTCGTGCCGATCCGAAATACGGGGTTGATATTCCGGAACAGGAAGTTGTTGTAAATGAGGATGAGCTGTTCTCCTCCGGAGTTGATTTGCTGCTGTATAGCAATGCGGTATCTACTATTGATGATGATGTGGGCTGGGATGATTTAGAATACGGCCCTTATCTTCCAGGCAGTGAGCCGCAGGATGAGCCGTTCGGGCCGAGCCTGCCGTTTGATAGCGACTTGATGGGACCGCAGATGCCCGGCAACAAGCCGGATGATGATGACCACGACCTTATGGGACCGACAATGCCGGCCCAGAAGCCGGACGACGATGACGGGAATGTTATGGGGCCTGTTATGCCTGCACTGGCAAATGCCGGTGGTGCGCCCGCACCCAAGCCTGGTGATGACGGTGTAAAAGCCTTTGTGAAGCGTGTCAGAATTGGCGAACATCCGATGATGGTTCGTATGGTTCTGGACCTGTCTGCGCCGATTGAATACAAGCCGATGGAAACCGAAGACGGGCGTATGGTTGTGATTGATCTGCCGCATACTGCGTGGGATGCGATTGAACAATGGAACGGACAGCATACACCGATCCTCGAGACATTCTCCGCAAGCGCACTACCGGGCGGGGGAACGCGTTTGACCATGATGGCCAAATCTTCAATGAAGATTAAAGCAAGCGGCGTTTTACCGCCGAGCAATTCGGGCGGGTACCGTCTGTTTGTCGATTTGTATAATCCGAATAGTCAGTAAAAAATTATTGGGCGATTAATGCAGAATAGAATGCGTATTCGTTTTCGTCGAGCATTGTCCCGGTGCCGTCGCCGGTGATGCATCCTGATGCCGGAAGCGGGCGTCCGGGATTGAGTTTGTTTTCAATAGACGTCGTGTTGAAAAACTCGCCATCAAATTCGCTGCCCAGCATGTATGCATCGTTGACGTCGACAATAATGCCGTCATTTGGATGGAGGCGATCTGCCAGTGCCTGACAAACATGTTTTCGCAGATAAGGAATAAACAGGATAACATCTGACGTTGCCTGACCCTCCATTCCACAACTGGACAGCGGGTCGGTTCCAAAACCGGTCAGGCAAACATTCAGGATAGCGATTTCACCGTAGAATGGCTTTGCGGCATGCGTTTGATCCAGCCAGTCTTCGGACGGAGCCCTGGGTGACACATCCGCACCGTTCGGATGGAAGACGTAACAGAAATAATCATTGGGGCTGTTATTGTTCACATAGTCAAAGTCACTACCGTCAAAAGGCGGTTTTTCAAAACTGATTTGTTCGATGGTGCAGCCGCCCGGTACGAGGCGTGATATTGCCCCCTTTAGCGCGACGGAATAATTGATGATTTCGGTTGCGGTTAATTTGGCCCGTTCTTTCTCAGTTTGTGTCGCTTCGACGCGGTTTGTACTGGTAACCGCTTTGCCCAGCCCGGCAAAACCGGCCAGCGCGGACAAGATCATCATCAGGATTTTTCCTGACTGAGGGTTGTATGTTTTTGAATTATTTTTATCAGCCATGACACTTGTAACATAGATTTTTATAAAAACTATGATAAAGAGGAATCTGCGCTATGTCAGCCGCTTTAGGCCTTTTTATCCAGACTCTCGATCAGTTCGTCACTTAAGGATTCAGCAGTTTGCAGGACTTTTATATTAGCTTTGTATGATAGCTCTGCGATCTTCAGGTTTACACTTTCTTCCGCCAGATTCACGTTCGGAACGCCGATGACCCCATCTTCATTGGCAAAGGGTGAATCCGGGTCGTAAGCCTGAACGAAACCGGGATCTTTTGGCACAGTTGCAGAGCGTACGCCTATTCCGTTGCCATTTGCGTCCGTAACGGACTGCTGGGTCGTTGTGAGTGCTGAATAGGGGGCACGACCATCCGCTTCATCCAACGCGCCTGAGGACGATATATTCGCGATGTTAGACGCGCTGGTTTCCACCTTTTTGGAGGCGGCCAGAAGTCCGGACAGGGCGCTGGAAATCGCATTAATCATATATTCATTATATCATGGAATATATTAAGGGGGTATTTAGAACGAGGGATCTATCATGTTACAGAGAATTTCGGTTAAATTATTGATTTTAATGGCTTTATTTGTTGTTCCGGCGCAAGCGGAACCCAAGCCGTGGAAATTCGGCTGGTGGCCGGGACATTACGACCGCGTTTTTGACCGCGAATTTAATCCGTACATGGAAAACGGGAAACACCCTCATAACAGCCAGCATTTCGGCAAGCAATGGTATGCGGAAGACTGGCTCGCCCAATACGACAACGATCTTGACCTGATCAATGATTTTTATACTGCGGACATTTTCCGCGGGCAGGATGTCGATGACGATGTGCCTGTGCTGATCGTCGGGCCGAATTTCTATCACCTGTCAGGCTATGACAAGCGCCGCGTGACCCATGTTCTGGATGTTGTTTATAACATTACAGGCGGGAACGGAGCGCAGATGTTTACGCTGGAAGACTGGCGCACGCATAAGCCGATCGGCGTTTACACCAAAAACGGTTTGCAGATTCAGTAGGTTTAAGGTTCTATTCGAAACGGGCTTTTGTTCAGGATTGGTTCTGCTACTTCTGGGGCGCATATAGAAAATAGCGCGCCTTCACCGAGAAAATACGCTTTATCCTTTTTAATATTCAGTGCTTCTCTGATTTTCGGTCCCAGAGTGATTCTGTTTTTTCCATCTATTTCACGCGGGAAAATCTGTGTTGTCAGCAAGGTCCTGGATTCATGATTATTCGGGTCCAGATTATGCAGTTCCAGAAGTTCTTTCACAGCTTCTTCATTTACTGCTTTTCCCGACTTTTGATAAAACCCAAAAAATTTCTGGTGTGCGCGGCTGATGACAAAACATAGTTTTTTGTCGGCTCCGTGCCTGAAGGTAAGCGGAACATAAATTCTGTGCTGTGGATCAAGTGTACCCAGCGCGTGCCCAGTGAATGTTAAGTTTATCATGATGCGTATACCAATACATTAATTTACATATTTATGCAATCTTTTTGGATAGCCTGCGTTCGCGCCAGAAAATGAAAAGGTTACAACTGATAACGATCGCCGCGCCAATCCAGATTTGCAGGGCGGGCCAGTTGCCGAAAATAAACCAGCCGAACATGGTCGCCCATATGATGCCGGAATAGTTAAAGACGCTGACCACTGATGCTTCGGCATATTTAAAGGCGTTGGAGATCATAATCTGCGCCATCCCGCCGGAGGCCGCGAGCGGGATGAGCAGCCATAAATCCTTAAAGTCCGGGATGTGCCCGATAAAGGGCATGAAGGGGGCGGTCAGGATTGCGCCAAGAAACATAAAATAGAACACGGTGGTCAGCGGATCGTCCGTGCGGCCGATGTGGCGCAAGAGCACCTGCATGGATGCGTGCAGGAAGGCAGCACCAAGGGCGAAGCCGATGCCGATATAATTTGTGTTACCTGTCGGCTGTGCCATATACAGCACGCCGCAAAATCCGATGAGAATGGCCGCCCAACGATACGGTCCAACTTTTTCATGCAGGAAGAAGAAGGCCATGACCGGGGCCATCAGGGCGGCGGTAAAAACAAATGCCGTGGCATCGGCCATGGGCATCAGGATAAAGGCCTGAAAGGTGACGGCAAGGCTTAATGCGCCCATAGCGCCGCGTGCAAAAACTGCCTTGGGGTTCTTTGGTTTCAACAAGTCCTTGCGTTCGGCGAAATGCATATAAAACATCAATGGCAGGAAGCTGATGATGTTTCGCCAGAACGCAATTTCAATGACGTGATAGCCTTGCGTATCCAAAAGCTTGGCGCAGGTGTTCATCACAGCAAACAGGAAGAAGGCTGAGATTCCAGTCAACATGCCAAAGACCGGCCGGTCGATATGTAACGGCGCGCTAGCCACGTTTGCTTTTCTCCTGTTCCCGCCAAAGAATGAAAAGGTTGCTGGCTATGATGATAGCCGCCCCCAGATATGTTTGCCAGTCCGGAAAGTCATGCCAGACAATCATGCCTATCATAACGGCCCAGATCAGGGAGGTGTAGGTGAGTGGTGTCATAAGCGAGACGGGGGCGAGAGAGAACCCCTTGGTTTTGATGATCTGCTGCGCGCCGCCGGCAGCGGCCATGCCGAGGATGAAGGGCAGGGCGGAAAGTTTCGGGCCTGTCCAGACAAAGGGTACGACGAGTGCACTGGCGATCGCACCCCAGAACATGAAGTAAAAAACGGTTGTCATTGTGCTTTCGGTTTTGCCGAGGTCGCGTAAGTAAATTTGTACCAGCGCGGTGCAAAACGCACCGCCCAGCCCGACGATGATGCCGAATAACGGGATGTCTTCGCCGCTGGGTTTAGCGATGAACAAAACGCCCAGAAAACCGATGATGACGGCGGCATAACGCCGGACGCCGACAATTTCTTTTAACATTGGGTAGGACAGCAGGACCACGAAAAGCGGGGTGGTAAAGCTTAATGTTGTGGCATCGGCCAGTGGCAGGATAATTGCCGACCAGATGCCCAGAATAATTCCGAGTGTGCCTACCAATGCGCGCCCGATATGGGACGGCATGCGCTGTGTTTTAATCGCATCCCATTTTCCTGTCGCCGTGAAATACATGGACACGGCCATCAGGACAATAAGGTTGCGGTAGAAAACAAGTTCGACCGGGTGGTATTCTTCGCCCAGCCATTTGGCAAACGCACTCATCGCGACAATCAACATGGTTGCGGTCGTGACAAGGGTTGCCCCCCAAATGATGTTGTCGTGTTTATGGTCGTGCATACGGGTTGCCTAAAAAAGAAAGCCTGCAAGGGATGCAGGCTTTCAAGAATAACGTGTTGTCGCCAAAAAGCCTAGTTTTTCGCTTTGTCCACGAGTTTGTTTTTGCCGATCCACGGCATCATGGTACGCAGCTTGTTACCGACTTCTTCGATCGGGTGCTTCGCTTCAGCTTCGCGGATTTCTTTCAGACGGGTCAGCCCTTCTTTGTTGCCGCCCATGAAGTCTTCGACGAATTTTCCGCTCTGGATGTCTTCCAGTACGCGTTTCATTTCCTTCTTGGTTTCTTCGGTAATGATGCGCGGACCGGAAACATAGTCACCAAATTCGGCTGTGTTGGAAATGGAGTAGCGCATGTTGGCCAGTCCACCTTCGTACATCAGGTCGACGATCAGTTTCAGTTCGTGCAGACATTCGAAATATGCCATTTCTTCGGGGTATCCGGCTTCGACCAGTGTCTCGTAACCGGCTTTCACCAGTGCAGATACACCGCCACACAGAACAGCTTGTTCACCGAACAGGTCGGTTTCACATTCGTCCTTGAACGTTGTTTCGATGATACCGGAACGGCCACCGCCAACGCCACTAGCGTAAGCAAGGGCGATGTCTTTCGCATTGCCTGTGGCGTCCTGATAGATCGCGATCAGGCAAGGCACGCCGCCGCCGCCCGCATATTCACCACGCACTGTGTGGCCGGGACCTTTCGGTGCGATCATGATGACGTTCAGATCTTCGCGCGGTTTGATCAGGCCGAAGTGAATGTTCAGGCCGTGCGCGAACGCGATTGTTGCGCCTTCTTTCAAATTCTTTTCCAGGTGATCGCGGTAGAGGTCGGCCTGCAGCTCATCCGGAACAGCGATCATCATAACGTCTGCCCATTTTGCTGCTTCAGCAGGGTCCATTGTTTCAAAACCGGCTGCTTTTGCTTTTTCATTTGTTGCGCTTTCCGGGCGCAGGGCGATGCGGACATTCGTGCAGCCTGAATCACGCAGGTTGGCGGCGTGAGCGTGGCCTTGTGATCCGTATCCGACGACCACTACATTTTTGTCCTTGATAACACCCAGGTCGCAATCAGCGTCGTAATAAACTGTCATTGAGGAGTCCTGGTTCGCAGGAACTGCTTGTGCTTGTGACATAATATAGCCTCTATTCTTTCTTTTCTTTCGTTTCAATCACCACTTCACTATGAAGTGTACGGTGAACAGGGCATTTATCGGCTATTTCAATCATCCGGGCGCGTTGTTCATCCGTTAAATCCCCTCTAATAACGATATCCCGGGTGAATTTGTCAAGCTTTCCGTCCTTGGTTTCGCAGGATTCACAGTCTTCTGCGTGGATTTTTTCATGCTGCAGATGCACAGAGACGCCTTCGAGTGGCAAATCCTTGTGATCGGCGTACATTTTAAGGGTCATGGAGGTGCAGGTTCCCAGTGCGGCCATCAACAAACCGTACGGATCGGGGCCGGAATCCAACCCGCCGTGGGACGCGGGTTCGTCGGCCAGTATGTGATGTTTTCCCATATAAACATTTTGCTGGAATTTGCCCGTACCCGTGCTTTCGACCAGCACGCCCTGAACGGTCTTTGCCTTTTGTTCGGTTTTCTTTAGCGCCGGGACATACTGGCTGGCCCAGTTGGCAATAACGGTTGCGGCGTAGATCGCGTTTTCTTTTTTACTGAGCAGGTGGTCGGCGTTGTCGAGCGAGACAAAACTTTTCGGATGCTTTGCTGCCGCAAAAATTTTCGTGGCGTTTTCAATGCCTACGGTGTTGTCCAGTGGTGCATGCAGAACCAGAAGCGCGCGTTTTAAATGTTTTATGCGCTCCTCCATGCTCTGTGATTCAATATCCTCGATAAACTGTTTACGGATTTTGAACGGGCGGCCGACGAGGCAGACTTCCGCTTCTCCCTTGTCCATAATTTCATCACGTGAATTTTCGAAATGATGGGCAACGTGCGCGGCATCTGCCGGTGCGCTGATGGTTGCGACGGCTTTCACTTCCGGTATGTCGTGAGCCGCGACAAGGACGGCAGCGCCGCCCAATGAGTGACCGATCAGGATAGACGGGGCCTGTAATTCTTCGCGCATATAATCGGCGGCTTTGACCAGATCCTGTACGTTCGATGTAAAGTTGGTGTTGGAGAAATCTCCACTGCTTTCGCCCAGTCCTGTAAAATCAAAACGCAGAACCGCGATGCCGTTTTCGGTCAAGGTACGGGCGATGATAGCGGCGCCCAGTATGTCCTTGGTGCAGGTGAAACAATGAGCGAACAGCGCATAAGCGCGGATTTCCCCGTCCGGTTCATCAAGCCGTGCGGCCAGTTCTTCGCCCAGCGATCCTGTGAATGTGACTTTTTTCATATGCTGTCCCCTTTTGCCTGGAAGTTAATGTATCCCATATTCGCAAAAGAGGGGAGTAGGGTTACTTACTGCCCCATCGCGGCATCAACAACGCGGGTGATGGCCAGGAAGTCATCCCAGTCGCCGACAATGCTGCCGTTGTTCTTGCCATAGATCTCGCCATTGATGTCGACCTGAACCAGCATGGCTTTGTGATCGGCACGCAGGAAGCCCCATTGTTCGAGGAAAACGCAGGAGTACTGGTTTTCGATTTCAAGCCAGCCGTCCTTTTCAACCACGTTCATGGTGATGCGGCGGTGAAGCCCTTCACCCTGAAAGTCTTCTGTGACGTTCGTGGTTTTGTTGACGTCGATGACCTTGCGGCCCTTTAACAGAGCGTTGACGGCGGCTACGCAGCCTTTTGCCATCTTTTCATCTGCGGTGGCCTGATCAACACAGCCGGTTAGCAAGAAGAGGGGGGCTATCGCCAGAAGCATATGATGTATTTTCATAGCATTATCCTTATTGTTTATTTCACTCCGATTTTTCCAAGTACGACGGGTCCGCGCATCATGGCGGCCACACCGGTGCGACCGATATTGGCAAGGCCAAGTGGGCGCATCAGTTCAATAAAGGCTTCAATTTTTTCCGATGTGCCGGTCACTTCAAATATGAAGGATTCCAGCGATGAATCGACAACGCGGGCGCGGAAAATATCGGCGATACGTAAAGCTTCGATCCGCTTGTCGCCACTTGAAATTACCTTTACCAGCGCAAGTTCACGTTCCACATGCGGGCCCTCAACGGTTAAATCGAAGACGCTGTGTACAGGGACGAGGCGTTCGAGCTGGTTTTTAATCTGTTCAATATCAATGGGTGTTCCGATGCTGACGATCGTGATGCGGGACAGGTTTTGTTCGTGGTCGACTTCCGCTACCGTCAGGCTTTCTATATTATAGCCGCGGCCAGAGAAAAGGCCGATCACACGCGCCAAAACGCCGGGTTCGTTATCTACGAGGACCGCCAGCGTATGGCTTTCCACCTGTTGTTCTTTGGGGCCTGGCCCGTAAACACTTTTACTACCGTTTTTTTCTTTTTTCTTAGCCATAAGAAAGGTTTAGGCTGAATTGCCTGCTTTGTCCAGACCTATATCCCTTATGGAACCGAAACCATGATTGTCCCGTTATAAGAATCATGTAAAGTCAGATTAGAAGGGGGATTGATATGAAAATATTCTGTATCGGCTTCCAGAAAACGGGCACTACGTCCCTTGGCCGGGCCTTGGAATTACTGGGTTACAGGGTTTGTGGACCGATTGGTGTTACCAATCCCCAGATACAGGACAAGGCGCTGGAATGGGCCTTGCAAAAAATACCCCATCACGACGCGTGACAGGACAATCCATGGCCTTTGCTGTATCAGGAGCTGGACAGGATGTATCCGGGTTCCAAGTTCATTTTGACGACGCGTAAGTCCCGTGCGTGGCTGCGCAGTATGAAGAAATATTTCGGCAATTAT